>NZ_JBBWUA010000003.1:0-295201 GCF_038181555.1 Desulfitobacterium sp. THU1
CCGATCCACACTGGCTGTAATTCGGAATCATGTCAAATTCCTTGGCGATTGAGATGGCAATCTGATTATCTTTACCCAAGTTAGACACAATACATTGGCTGTGAACGTCGCAATTTTGTTCTGAGCTGTGTATCAATTGCCCACCTTTATTGCAAAATACGCAAGTTTTATTCGATTCCATCCTCTGCATCTCCCTCTCAAGTCTATCTCTAGTTTCAAATTGTTTTATGTGTAGACTCTACTATGAAAGTCCTTTTAATATACCATTGGAGATTATTGCAGAGCAATGGGCATATTTTCCTTCAGTCTACTCTTCTTTTTCTTCCTTAGGGTTTACCTTCTTCTCCTCACTGATGATCTCAGCATCAACTGTATTCATTTCCCTCCGAAAATTCTTAACACTCTTATTCAACGACTTTCCGACCTCAGGAAGCTTTCCTGGGCCAAAAATAAGGAGAGCAATAATAAGTAAAATAACGGCTACCATTGGTGTAATCATCCCAAAAGTTATCATATCTTCACCTCAATTTCTTTAGTCCATTTAAAAATCTAGTTATTTTATATTACCCAGATTTCAAATAATCTTGTCTTCATTATATAGTAGTCACCCATTTATTGCTAGAATCTTATTAACAACTATCAAGTAGAAACATTAATCAGAAATCACCTTAAACAAATTATATAAAAGGGCTTAGCCGTGAGTCTAACACTTCACGTCTAAGCCCTAATTTTGCAAATTGCATAGTCAAATCAAGAGAACCTGAATCACCTACAGCAGTTTACAGGATTACCATTTACCCACTTTCATATGGGCAGCTAATTCAGCTTTGCATCTTTGTTTCATGGTCCAAGCTTCATTGATCGCTTTTTCGAAGGTAATCACACAGTTAGGATCCAAATTATCTTCGATGCCTTCTTGGCTAAGCTTAATAATCTTGTCAGCCAACGCGATAACTTCCATGTGGATCACGTTAGTCTTGTCTGAACGGTAAACTTTTTCAGCGGCTTCGCTTGAAAGTTCTTCAAACTTCTCCGCTGGAGCACCGCATTTAGGACATTTTTCTGGTGCAACTTCACCTTCGCCAATAAAACCGCAGACTGTACACTTAAATAATTTTTTCATCAGTGACCCTCCTTCATATTTATCAAAACAATTTTGATAGGGTGCCTTAGTTTATATTATTTACAATTCTATATTGTTTTTAAAAACCCTTCATTTTAAGGCAAATACTTTATTTCATTTTCTCGTCATCCATGCTATTTTCCTCATCTATGCTATTTGATTTCCCTCACTCTATGACTTGTTCAACCAAGCGGGCAACATTTTGGAGGTCGATAAAACGACTTTCTCTGAGTATTTCCTTTCCCTCGTGCATAACTAGAAGAGTGGGCACAGTAAAGACCAAGGTTTGACCGGCCACTTCCCTATGTTTCTCGATATCGATTTCCACCACTGGGATATTATATTCGTTCGCTAATTTCAATACCTTGGGCATAAAGACATGGCAAACGTTGCAACTGGAAGAACTGAAGTAGAGAAGGTTAAGTTTCTTTACCTTCAGTAATTGTTCCAGATGTTGTTGATTTTGAAGAATGTGATGAATTTCACGGGTCATTCTTAACTCCTACCTTCATTATTCTTTAAAGAGATGCTTAAACACCTCTACTTCTTCTTTTTCTTCTTACTCGTAATTATTTCTACTCGGAAGCCTTTTCTACTTTGTCGCACCGTGGCAGCCATAAATCCAAAAAATACGGTTGCCCATACGATTAAGGTAACCGGAGCCCCAATGAGCACCCGAGCCCAAGTGGTCCAAAGCAAGGGGCGACTAAGGAGGTAAAGAGCGTAGAGAAGGGCTGACCAGAATCCGCCTTCATAGGTATAGGGAGGAAGTCCTTGCAGAAATACTACCAACTCATCGGGACGGAATAGATAGAGAAGTCCTATGGACAATAAGAGAACGAACAGCATATTGACGAAGTACATAAATAAAGAACCACCGGGTGAAATGCGCTGCTGCGGACTATCCGGATTAAACCGGCAGTTATTGATCGAGTAAAACAGTCCGATGGAGCTGGAACCAAAAGAGAGGAAGATCGCACCGATGGCCAAGGCTAGGATCATAGTGGTGCTTAGATTAATAGCCACCGCTGTTCCCACCAACAAAGCTTCCATCAAAACTAACGTGGGCAGTACAGCCGCCAACAGTTTCCCCCAAACCACGGGCCATCCCCCTAGAGGAACGCTGTTCAAAAGCCAATCGGATTCCCCTTCTCGGCCAAAGGATTGGAGGGCCATGTTTCCGCTAAACATAATGGTATACATGATGAAGATCGTGATCAGCGAGCTCTCCGAACCCGGAGTGGCTGCAAAGAGGTACTGGGCAATGAAGAAGGCCATAATAATCAAAGGAGTTAGATAACCAAACCACTCTCGACTATCCCGCTTTAAGTAAAGCAAGTCTTTCTTCGCGACAGACCAAGCACCGTACAGCAAGGAGGCCTTCTGTGTACTTACTTCATCCTGAGTTAAAAAGCTCTTGACAGGAGATTGCTGAGATTGCTTTGCTACAGAGGAATCTGAAGCAACAGTCATCGAGCTAGTTTTCCGCTGTTTAGTCCTCTGCCGTCCACCCTCTCCTTGACTGAGGGAGATAAATCCCCTGCGGAACCCCCGTTCCACTAAATTAAAGGCAAGAATGAAGAGCAAGACTCCCACAAAGAGGATCAGGAGACTCCACCCGAGACCGCTTAAAAATTCTCCCGAAATCCCAGCTACTAAAGACTGGGCACCCCAGCCCCAAGGAAAATAATTCATGACGTTTAGGAGCTCTTGATTGCCTGTAAACCAAGCCGACATATCGACTTTTTCATCCTGATTCATGAGCATATTAGGAATTTGAAAAAATAGGGCAATCATAATACCCGCCAAAGCACCGATAAAACCAACAGCTTCCTTACTACGATGGGGTGGGACAAGGCGCATGACCAGCATATTGAGAAGCTCAGCGATAGCCGTTCCCAAGGCTAATAACCCTAAAGTTACCAATACTACTAAGACATAAAAGGCAACCCCTGCCTGAAAAAATAGACCATAAAAAAAACCCGGCAAAAACACGAAGAAAGCGGCCGCAACTAAATTGCTACCGATGACAGTCAGAGACTTAACCGCAAATACAGCTTTGAGGGAAACGGGTGCCATAAAAAGCAGTTCTAAATCCTCCGACATATAGAGAGTAGCAAAGGCTGCCGTAATCCCAAAGAAGATCTGACTTACTAATCCCCCCAGAAAGAGCAAGGAAAGAAATCCCTGAAGGGCTTCGTAAGTCATCGATTCTAAAGCCCCGTAAGCTAGGTAACCCAAAGAAGAAATGAAGGCAAGGATACCTAATGCAATCAACAAGCCCACAAGGATGGTTTTCTTGGCACGGTACCGAAATTTGTTCCAAGACACGCGAAGTTGGCTTCTTAAGAGCAGCATAAAATCTTGACCGAAGGACTGGCTCACTGGCGATCCCCCTCCAAGCTTTTGAGTAGTTCGTCATTTTCCTGTCCACCCGTGAGCTCCAGAAAGATATCTTCGAGACTTTCTCCACCATGACCGACCTTTTGACGCAATTCCTCAGGACTTCCTTGGGCGATAAGTTGTCCTGATTTGAGAATACCTACCCGATGGCACATTCGTTCGGCAATTTCCAAGATATGCGTAGAGATAAAGACCGCTACTCCTTGCTTGGCTAGTTCTTGTAAGACATCCTTTAAAAGCCGAGCACTGGCCGGATCAAGCCCTACCGTCGGTTCATCCAAGAGTATTACCTTGGGCTGGTGAATGAGGGCAGAAGCTAGGACGACTTTTTGGCGCATACCATGGGAGTATCCTTCTAAGAGTTCATCCGCTCGTTGTGAAAGACCAAACATCTCCATGAGTTGCTCAGCTCTTTTCCGAGTAATGTCCTTAGGTATCCGATAAAGAGCCCCCATCAGCTGTAGAAATTCCCAAGCCGAAAGCTTGCCGTAGAGTTTAGGTTGATCAGGAACATAGGCCATCATGGCTTTAGCTTCAGTTGACTGCTTGCGCAGATCATATCCACAGATAAAGGCTTCTCCTGCACTAGGCTCCATCAGACCAGTCAACATTTTGATGGTCGTGGTCTTCCCTGCTCCATTGGGACCAAGAAAGCCAAAAATCTCCCCTCCCTTAACCTCAAGATTAAGGCCGTCAACCACGGGGACATCCCCATAGCGCTTAGTTAATTGATGGGTCCGGATTAGTGCCTGATCCATAGGTTAACTCCCTTCTACGGATTCTTGTATATTAATAGTTTGGTACTCAAAAAGATATTCTAATCACTAAAAAAGACATTCTAATCACTAAATAAGTGCTGACAAAAAGCAAAAGCAGGAATTCATACTCCCCGCCTCTAGCTTTTGCATTAAAATCCTCTTCTAAGGAAATTATAGCCAATATATGGTGTGTTATCAAGAACTTCAAGCTTAAGGAGTAGATAATGGATAGGAAAAGATCATTTATCTTTTGGCTTTATATCTTATTATGCGCCTCGATTATCCCCATGTTTCTTGTCCATCTTGCCAGTTTCAACTGGTTATCTACGGGGATGTGCCTTCTCACATGGCTATTCATGTCTATTCCATTTCTGTTGGAGAAAAAATACAAGCTACTCATCCCCCAAGGCTTTCTTACAGTCTTGTTCCTCTTTTTCTATGCTTCAATGTTTCTCGGTACCGCCAACCATTTCTATATACGATTTTGGTGGTGGGACAAGATGCTCCACGGGTCTTCTGGATTAATTTTTGCTCAGATGGGTTTATTATTAATGATGTACCTGAATCCTACCCTTGAGCAAGAGAGTCGACACAACCGTATCCTTGCCGCACTATTTGCCTTTTCCTTCTCTGTTGCTGCCGGTGGAGTGTGGGAGATCTATGAGTATTCTATGGATAGTATCTTTGGCACCCTCTATCAAGGGGTAGGAATCGATGATACCATGTTAGATATTATCCTGGATGCGCTCGGGGCATTGTTTTTCGCCTTTGTTCTATACTTTGGTCCTTATTCTAAATTCAAGCGCTTGCTTAATATTCTCTCTGTGATGAAGAAGTAAGTTGTGGTTATTAGAGCAGAAATAATAAGGGTAAAGACGATAAAGAAGTGAATCTGAGTCTCCATCGAATGGAAATTTGCTGAGTTAATTACAAAATTGTGGTCATAGTTATAGCCTAGGATTGTTGTGATTACCATGGTGATAATTTGGGTTAAAGTATTGAGACCGATAAAAGCAGCAAAGGAAGCTAGGACGCGGTGCTGATTGAATAAGCTGCCGATGGCAATGGATGCATAGAGGATCAAAATCGCCGAGGCTAAAGAAAAGATGATTCCAAGGATAGCCTCGAAGGAATACAGATAGATAGAAGCGCCTAGAAAATCAGATACTTCTTGTATGGACGGCCCTAACTCTCCGATGAACCGTCCCCAGTCCCCCGCTCGATAGCCGATCATGACAATGGAGATCATAGCAATAACAATGCTGAGCACGACCCAAAACATGGAAATCAGCATTTTGCTGACGATGTGCTGCCAAGGCTTAACAGGTAAAGTAAACATGAGGTAGCCTTCTTCGGAGAGAAGGTTCTTATAGAAGCGTTGAATGGTCATAATCAAGGTCATAACAAACATGCCAACCATTACCGAAATATACATGACCATACTGATCACAGCAGGTGTTCCCCACTGTTGTCCCGCGCTGAAGGCGTGCGTTAAGCGTGCAATCAGGGCAAAGGCTAGGGCAGCCAGAAATAAGGGCAGGAAGATTCGCCCTGTGGCCTTAAGTTCGTATTTCATAAGTTTGCTTAACATTTGAACACCTCCCGGAATAAGGCATCAACAGACTTACCCTTTTCACTGCGAATTTCATCCACTGTCGAGGTCAATGCTACTTGCCCTTGATTAATGAATACCACATAGTCAAGAATATTTTCAATTTCTGAAATGAGGTGCGTGGAGATAAGGACAGTTGCCTTCTCGTTATAATTACTTAAAATCGTTTTCAAGATATAGTCACGTGCTGCTGGGTCCACTCCACCAATGGGCTCATCTAAAAGATAAAGATCCGCTTCACGGCTCATGACCAGAATCAATTGGACCTTCTCCTTGGTTCCCTTGGACATGGTTTTCAAGCGATCGTTGGGATTTATATTGAGGTTTTTCAGCATATCGTAAGCCTTCTCCGGCTTAAAATCCTCGTAAAAATCCTGGAAGAGTTCAATAATTTGATGAACCTTCATCCAATCGTTGAGATAGGTTTTTTCCGGGAGGTACGAGATAAGCTTCTTAGTCTCGATTCCAGGTCTCTTTCCCGCAATAAGAATCTCACCACTAGTAGGGGTCAATAGCTCATTGGCCAACTTAATGAGGGTGCTTTTGCCGCTACCATTTGGTCCTAACAGGCCCACGATCTGACCTAGCTCTAAAGTCAAATTAAAATTACTTAAGGCGACCTTGGAACCATATTTTTTTGTCAATCCCTTGCATTCTAGGATCGGAGTCATTATCTCATCTCCTCCGCTAACTTATTGATGATAGTTAAAACCTCTTTTCGGTCAAAGCCCATCATTTTCATTTTTTCGAGAAATTCGAGAATCTGCTCTTGGGCAACTTTTGTTTTTACCAGCTCTACCATTCGTGCATCCTCCGTTACCGACCGACCGCTCGTGCGGTAGGTAATAATCAATCCATCTTCTTCTAATCTGGCTAAGGCTCTCTGCATGGTGTTGGGATTAACGGCTGCTTCTTGGGCCATATCCCGAACCGATGGGAGCTTCGATCCTAAGGGGTACACTCCAGAAAAAATGTTTAACTGAATCTGTTCAATGAGTTGGGTGTATATGGGTCTGTCATTTTTTAGTTCCCATGACATGGTCTCACCTCTTGTTTTGATGTATTATTGTATTAAGCCCTTAATACAATAATACATCATTCTCTTCCGATGTCAAGATAGATGTAAAATATTTAATATAAATAGAAAGCCATGACTCGGAGCCTATTCCTCTTTATTGAGCAATATCTCCAAATCATGGCTATTCAAATACATTTGTTTTCAGATCTTCACTCTGCTAAACTCAATGGTCAAATCTAGTTTTTTCGTTATGCGATAGCAAAATTTCTATTAGTTATTCCTCCACAAGAATTTTTTCGATTTCGACCACATACATGGTGTGGTAATCCTTGAGCGGATAGTTTTTCTCATCGATTCCTGCTTCAGTAAAACACTCGGGCTTTAACTCTTGAGCATAAAGCTTCTTGCAAAAGAGGGTGATTCTTGCTTCTTCAAAATAAGGCGTCCCATCTTCGGCCTTCAAAACAGTTAAGCCGGATTCTTTAATCTTATCTTCATCTCTGCCTGATACACGGCCCAGATAGCCCAATTGCTTTTTGTGTTTGGAATCAAAGAAAGATAGCGATAAGCTTCCTGAATGATCTACAAATTCCTTCGTGTAACGGGTAGGGCGAATGAAAATATAGGCCACATTCTTATTCCATAGTACACCAAATCCCCCCCAAGAGGCTGTCATAGTATTGACTTTGGTCTCATTGCCTGCGGTGATAAGCATCCACTCTTTATCTAAAAGTTGAAATGGGCTGTGGATAAATTGTTCAGGGCTAATCTCCTTGAATTCACGCATAATCTGATTCTCCTTTTTAAATAATGTTAAACTTTACTCTATACAATTTTTGTACATATATTGAGTAAAGGTGTGCTGTTGAATCGAAGTTATTGAAGGATCTCCCTACACCTGATTAAGAACTTCTCTATGGTCTGCTCTTCTTCCTGCTTTTTTTCTTGATTCATTTCTCCTCTACCTAAACGGTCGCATAAACCCAGAAGAGCAATTTCTTCAATGGAGACCTCTGCGGCCATTTTCTTAACATTGGCAAAAGGCAGTCCCTTGACTACGAAGAGAATTTGCATATGCCAGCGGACCATTTTGGCCACTTGCTGTATGAATTGCGCATCTTGGGTTAACTCACTTAGAAATTGACTGGCTAGCATCTCCCCCTCTAAATCATGGTCATAAGAAGTGATTCTCCCTTTGCGTATACGGGTCGTGGGAGCTTTACCTAAATCATGAAGCAAGGCAGCCCACATGAATACCTGAGGGCTTTTGCTGTTATGCTTTCTTTCGGCAGCATTGTCTAGAACCATGAGGGTATGATTCCAGACGCTACCTTCGGGATGGTGCTTCGGAGATTGGGGTGTGTTTTTTAACGTTCCCAGCAGGGTAAAGGGGTATTCGGTCTCAAATATACCTGTATTGCTTAATTCAATTATGTAGTCTGAGGGTTTATTATCTTTCATAAGCTGATTGTCGATTTCTTGAAAAGTTAGGCTTATCATGTTTCGTTCTCCTTACAGAGTTTAATCTATTCATGATTGTTTCATAGTGTACCCAATGTAGAAAGGTTATTTCACAATTTGCAACGAAGTTGTATTTCTGGCCTAAATATAGTGACTCAACTGTTAGCTCGACATACAAAAACAACGTGGAAGTCTAGCAAAAAAGTGACCCTGCACTCTTAACATGCAGGATCACTTTACCTAACAATACCTGACTACCCAACTTATTTACCTAACAATACCTGACTTAATTCTACCTTAAAATGAATCATCCATAATCTCAGGATAGGTCAACGTCATTCCTGTGATTTTATTGGTTGGCTTGATTTGTCTCGGATATTGAGCTGGATCGGTGTCAAAATTAAAGGCTAGGGCAGCAGCGCCTTCTACCTTAAAGATTCCATAAAGGGTTCCACCATGAATGCTCTCCGGCTCTACATATTTCGAGCGATAGGCTGCGAATAATTTTTCAGCGCTATCCCCCATTTTTACCCCTAGATTCGTAACCGCATCTGGGGAGGATGCAGTGATTTCCAAAACAGCACCAGACTTTTCCCCGATAAACACTTTATAGCCTTCATAGTCCCAACGATAGACTTGCTCCGGGAAGTGACCTGTTTCTCCACTCGGTGCAGTCTCTTTATAATTCTTTCCTAAGGCTGCTATCACTTGTTCGCGCGTATCCCCGAGATGCACTCCAGAAATGCTAGGTCGAATATTTTTGGTACTCTTCTTTTTGGTTTCTTTGCTGAGGATATCCTCTTCAGTGTAATTGATGTTTCCCTCTTGATCCCAAGACTCTACTTTGTAGTAGGTGTCTTTTGCCCGCCAGAAATATTCACTGTCCTCTTCACCAAGGGTGTAAATCTCTAAGGATCCCCAAATATCTCCATATCCATGGAACTCACTGCCATAAGCGATAGCCTTGCTATCGGAACTCCAAACAGGAGTATGCATGCTAGTGGGCTTAAAAGAACCTTCTTTTAAGGTTTCGGCATTTATGATGCCATTGCTGGAGCCATCGCCTAGCTTTTCACTGATGATAAAGTAATTGCTATCAGGCGACCAGGATAAACTACGAGTCGTGGGCTGAACATCCCTAACGAATTGAGCTTTTTCCTCTCCTACCTGCCATAGATAGGCTTCATCTAGGCCTTTCTTCTCAGCATTTCCGGTCTGGAGATATAGCACTTGGGTGTTGTCCGGTGACCATGTAATGTTAAAGATATCTTTATTTCCCCCTAAGGCTGAATCAATCTTATCCTTGGTCATTTCCTGAGAGTTGTTAGTTGAACCGGGTGGTTTCGGATCATTATTTGAACCCGGCAAAATCGAACAGCCTGTAACTATTAAGGCTACACTAAGCAGTAATGATCCTATTGTTATTGATAATTTCCTCATAATAACCTCCTAGTAAAACTAATTCGGTATAATCCTGCACAAATGGTTCCCGTTTTGACTATCCTCATTTTCATATCATTAGACGTAAGTATCATGATAAATCTGTCGTGGAAGTTATTGCTCAATAGACTCAGTCACCGGTTGAAATCTTGTTCAATAGCCCAACAAGTATTAGTCCGCGATAATATTTGCTTTGATCTTCTGGGGTCAATGAATATTTCTGCGTAAGCACGTTACCCAGTTCCAGCACATTTTCCATGTGGCCACTTTTAAGTTCAAGTTCAAGCTCAGAAATCGGTTCCTTTTTTGCGTCTGCTTCAATCTCTCCAAGATCAAGGGCCAATTCAATCACACTGCCATCTTCACAAATAAGATCAAGCGAAGTGCGTTTAAAACGAGTTGTAAAAATCGGTAAAAGGTCGCCTTTGCCTATATTTCTTTCCAGCTCTTGCCCAATATCTAAATCTATGAAAGGTTCTAAAGATGGCTTATTATCACTCAACTTACGATTCCATTCGCTACGAATGGATAGGCCTTCACGGGAAGAACCATAACCTTTAATAGTAGCAGTATACTCCCCTGCCGAATTGCGAATTCTATAGCATACTTGATTGTCAAGCAAGCGATAATCGAAGGTGTCATAATAGGTTGTGATATTTTCTTTGACTAAGGGCCTGAAGCCCCGACTTAACTTTATAATTAGGGAGTCCTTCAATATGCTCTCCACAAGTTGGGGGTCATGAAGTTTAAGCTTGAGCTCTATTTCTTGAAAATCCTCATGACTAGCCACATTGTTGATTTCGATATCCATTTTGTAGCCTCCTTAGCGCGCGTTCGAACGATTCTCCGGCGGGGTGTTCTATTGATAGTTTATCATCCCAACTTGAATAAATCACTTGTTGCGATTGTTTTCATTTTTGGAAGGAGTTGTTTATGAGTATCTCGAATTAATAGCTTATCCAAAACAAATAGCAGCTTTGCCCTGTTTAGGAAAACATCTAGTCTAGTCACAATTAAAGGAGGAGTAATATTTGGAACTATTTAACAACAGTCTCTGGGGATATATTTTGATCTTTATCTTTGCTGTGCTAATAGGATTTTTGTTTAATACTTATTCTGTCCTACTAAACAAGAAAGTTAAAAATATTAATGCTGATGAAGCCTATGAGCTAATCAAAAACAATCGAGATTCTGTCGTCCTTGATGTTCGCTATAAAGAAGAATATGTGGACGGTCACATTGGAAAAGCAAAAAATATTCCACTTAATGTATTGGAAGTCAGAATCAGTGAACTTGGAAAATATAAAGATCGTCCTTTGATCGTCTATTGTGCCTCAGGTGCCAGAAGTATTAGAGCTGTAAAAATTCTCCTAAAGAGAAACTTCAATCAAATTTATCATCTTAAAGGTGGCCTTAAGGGTTGGGATCATCCTTTAAAATAAATTGTACTGGGAAGTTCGGCATATTGTAGCTTATTGAGTCAGGAAATCTAATAAAAGGGGCGCTACATTTTGAACAAGATGTTTACTGTTCAAGATGTAGCGCCTTAATCTTTGTCATGCCTTCTTGTATCTTATTGAGGGGCAAGTTCCCTTTTGTAGCACTTCAGTAGATTTAGTGGCATGTATAACAGGTCAGTTCCCCAGTGTGGTGACAGCTCAAGCAATTTGCTTTATTATCATATTCCATATGCATTTTATGGCATTTATAGCATTCAACATTTTCTTCATGGTTTTCATTGGGTCGAACATGAGGATTAACATAACTGCCGTCTTTTTTCTGTAGCACAGTACTATCTACTGTTCGGGCTGCTATCTCTTCATAAGATCCATGACACTCAAAACACATTTCTTTTGGCATTCTAACATTGATTGTCTCAGGGATTTTAGAATCACCTTTGTGTGCTTCTTGAAGGTTTTCTAGCCCATGACAATCCACACATTTTTGACCTGCTTGGGCATGTACTGAAATAGTAAGAATGCTGTTTCCCATAGATTCCACATTCTTAGAATGGCATAGAGAGCAGTCCATGTCCGCTGACCACCACGCGCCAGATGTTGTAGTTGGTGGAGTGGGCTGTTCGGTTGCTGGTGGAGTTGAAACTCTAGCTGTATCCGTCGTCTTCGGAGGTGTAGTGGAATCAGCGGTTGCTGAGCATCCGACAATGATTCCCACCATCACGAGTGATATGGACAAAAGGAATACTAGCCTCATTGCGTTGTGTCTTTTCAGGTTGATCACCCCTTGGATTATTTTTTTCCTGCTTAATAATACCGATTCCTTATTTCCTCTTCTACTTTTCAATTTCTTGCCTACAGTACAGGATAATACTCCAAATCAACCTTTATCTTGGTTTCCTCTATAATCTCAACAGTCACCTGGGAGGATAGAAAATTATCTTTTGTAACATACAACTCCTGCTTGCCTCCAGGCACTTCGAGACTGGCAATACCATATTCATCCACTGTTGCTTTGTATAAACCCAGCATGACGTATGCGCCCTCTATAGGTGTATTGTTGTATTTATCTAACACCTCAATCGTAACCTTATATTCCGGTGGCTTTGCAGTACGGAACAAGAAGGTCTCTGCATTGATTTGGTGTTGTAGCTCTAGGTATTGAGTATGACCTTGAACAACCCATTTGTGGAGACTTTCGTCTTCTGGTGCGTCGATTTCTTGCTCTGACCAGTACGTTCCATTGGTCTGGGGTAGCACTTCTTCTCCTAACTTACAAATAGTCACCTGCTGATGGTTTTCATCCTCGATAACTATAGGAAGACCCGCAAGAGAACAGCTAGCTGAACACTTGGCACCGATTTTAACCTTGAATATTTCTCCTTGGCTTACAGGAGAGGGTACACCCCAGACACTAAGCGAAATTACATGCGGCTTAACCGTAAACGAAATTAGCACTGAACTTTTTTTATATGACATACCTTCTTTTTGCTGAGCAGGGAAAAGTACAGTCCAAAGGTATTCATCGGGTTGATCTGGAGCTTTGATCCATATATCATGGGTTTCATTATTTGCTCCGTCAAATAGTGCGAGCTCAGCTTCTTTTACTACTTCACTCAAAGCATTAAAAATTATAATCTTACAACCCAAAAGGTCACTACTGCATCCACTCTTAACCCTTATTCGGAATAATAGATCCCTTCCAGCATCGACTTCCTTTGGAACTGGATTTATCAGCTCGATTGTGGTTATATGCTCTGAGTCATGTATGAACTTCTCCATAGCAGTCTTCTCCTTGTTGATCGTTTTAGATTTAGTAAAGAGGGCCTAGACATTTCCCGGCCCTCTTTATCCATAGGTCTTATTTTAGATTTTATGACCAGGGAGTTAGGGTAGCTACGTTTTTACCTGCAACACGTCCGCAAACGATACATTCAGTTAAGTTACCTCCAGCTTGATAGGTAAATTTAAATACAGAGGATATTTCACCGGCGGTATAGAGTCTTGGTATAGGATTAGCATTCCAGTCAAGAGCTTCTCTCTTGGCATTGGCATCAATTCCGCCCTTGGTATTGGGTCCTCCCGGATAAAGCTTCATAGCATAGAAAGGTGGTTTTTCAACCGGACCCATCGTTGCCGGAGTTCTACCAAACTCTTTATCCTCTCCAGCAGCACAGAATTCGTTAAACTTCTTTACATTATCTACTAGAGTTTTGGTATCAATAAGCTCACGGTTTTCAGGATCAGCCTTGATCTTCTCAGCTAATTCTTCAAGAGTATCTGCTTTGAGTATCCATCCCCTTTGAATGGCATCCATATTATCTTTGGTCCATGGTAGGAAACCATAGCCCACTGTGGATCCCGTCATATTAACAACTGCACTTGAAGCTCGCCGGGTTTCATCAAAAATAACCCAACTTGGAATACGAGGATAATTCATGGTGAGAAGATCATAATGTACAGCTTCCTTGTAAAATTGATAACGGTAAGGTCGTTTGGAATCTGTGATAATATGCTCATCGGTATATCTCTTGCCGAAGTTATCGACAATCACGCTATTTTTAGAAGAGGTTACACTTGTGTTAGATCCCATCTTGAGACCTTTTTTCTCAAAGTGCTCTCCATGGGGGAAAGCGGATTCAATCCGGGAAGCTGCTTTAGCCACCTTGACTAGCCCTGCACCAACAAGGATAGCCATCTCGATGCCATCACCCGTATTAAAGGTTGTACCATAGAACCCCCAGCCCGATACTCCAGGTCCCTCTAGGAAGGCTCTTCGCATGGGCATATTATATTCATACCCACCGCTTGAAAGAACAACTCCCTTCTTGGCTTTAATTTTAATTTCTTTGCCTTCTTGTGTAGCGATAACACCCTGGATTTCTCCGTTCTCACCTTGAATCAATTTCTTTGCAGGAGCGCTAAATAAAAGTTGAATTTCTGGGCGTTTTGTTTTGATTCCTTCTTCTACAAGGGCCCAATAAAAAGCTTCCCCGGCTGATTTTTGCTCTTTAGGTTGCTCGTAGGCTGGAACCTCACGGTTAGCATTTTGAAAATCTTTATATCGAGTACTAATGGTCTTACCATATTTAGCTTCTTTAAACTTGGGGAACATAGGGAAAGAAGCCTCTCCACCAGGAGCCATACCAGCAGGATCTAGATCAGGGGCTTGAGCCATTAAAAACTTTTCAACTTCCATGATTCCATCAGCAAACATTTCTGCCATAGCGGCGGATACGTGTTCTTGCTCACCTTCATTTTTCCAGGGAATATTCTCACCGCTCATCATAGCTTTGATATATTCAACCCGCGCTGCTCTATCACCGGTGGGGTCGGGATTGTGCCATACGCCGCCACTCATTCTCGTGTTCGGATAATGCTTATCTTTAGCTTGTTTTTCCAATACTAGAACTTTGGCTCCGGCGTCATGAGCTTCAATGGCAGCTGCAGCCCCTGCACCACCTAAACCAACGACAACAACATCTGCTTCATAGTCCCACACCTCAGCAGGAGTAGGAGTACTTTTGGCCGTACCTTCCGAGCAGCCTGCTAATAAACCCGTGCCAAGAACTGCTCCTCCGGCTAAGATACCGGTATTCCGCAAAAAGTCTCTCCGGGATAATTGCTTTCCATCAGCGTCTGTTCTTTTCTCTGACATTTCTTTCCTCTCCTTTTTCCTAAATATTATTTTCACAAACTAAGCCTTAATCTATTTAAGCTCCCACCTCCTTTTTTAATACTAAACGTGGTAGTGATACAGTCTTATATCTTTACACAATTGAACGAAAAGTAAATTTCCCAAATTTACTCCAATTAATGTAATCCATGTTATAATTGTAACAAGCATATCAATCTATTTGAAGTTACACTTTGATTAAACTGTAAATTCTTAAATATCTTTTTCAACATCTATCTTGTATTTCTGACTCAAATTGTTTCCAAGTGGCATTATCGGCTATATTCTTATGTAAGTATGTCATTTTTTTCTCCTGAATTGATGTTCTAAAGGAATCTAGTTTTTAATTCTATTTATAATGACAATTGAGTTCAACTTAATGTAAGGGGTTCTTTAAAACAGGAATTCTATATTAAGGAGCACTGCAAGATGAAAAAATACCACGAAGTGCAATTGCGAATATTTCACGACCTTGGTTACCTACTGGAAAAAAATAATTTTGACCATCTTAGCATCAAACAACTTTGTGATGAGTGTCACATTTCTCGTCAGACTTTCTATCGGTATTTTCAGGATAAATATTCGGTAGTCACTTGGCATTTTGAGCTTTTGGCTAAGGAAACTCTCCATGAAGTCGGGCGTACACTTACTTGGTTACAGGCACATATCAAATTATTTACTGAACTGAATAAAGAAAAAGCGATATATGCTCATGCCGCCTATTCCGAGGACTACAACGCAATTAGGAGATATGCATATCGTCACTCAATAGAAATCTATACCACAACACTAATTGAGTATAAAAAGATCCAACCAACTGCCCACTTACTCTTTCAGATTGATGCTGCAGCCTTTATTGCGAGTGAACTTACTTTCAGATGGGGGCAAAGAGGTATGAAAGAGTCTCCAGAGGAGCTTGCAGAATTAATTGATAGTGTACTCCCCTATGAGTTAAAGGATATTTTCGAAAGAGATCTAATACAATCAAGTCAGTATTTTACTAGATCTGAAAGATATCATTAACAAGGTATTCACGTACATAGGCAAACTATCATTATACCTTTGAAGGGTGAGTAGAAAGAGCATCGATAGTCTAAGACTCTCTGATGCTTTTTTCAATTAACAAAAACAACTTTCCGATAGAGGAGAAAATTCCACACTGTTGCTGCGCCCATCATAAAAAATTTTGCCCAAAAATCTATCACTCCCCAACTCACAAGGAGGGTAATCATCCAAGTTGTAAAAACCATATTAAACAGGATGAGCGTGATATACAAAAGCAAGCTGCGACTGACCCTAGTATTACTGCGAAAGGACCAATTGCGATTCATTAAAAAGTTTACTCCTGTGGCAATCCCAACGGCTAAAATATTTGCTGGGACCACATCAAACTCCATTACCCGACGCAATCCGAGGAAGATAAGAAGTTCCAGAAGTGCCGTGGATCCACCCACGATTAGGTATTTGGAAAAAATACAATCCCCTCCCCCTAAAACAATTGAATAAGCATCATTGAATAAGGCTTATTGAATTTTTCGACGGATACTTTTGACCTCGCTTTTTTTCTGCTCAGTGACGATGTAGCGTGGTCTTCCCTTAACTTCGTCGTAGATCTTAGAAATATAAATTCCGATAATGCCAAGGCTGATCATTATGCAGCTGCCAATTCCCAGGGTTAAGATGATGACTGTCGTAAAACCGGTAAAGGCTTGACCGCTAAACTTCATATAGAGAGTCTGACCAACTAAGACCACGTCAAAAAGCAGAAGCGCAATCCCTAGTCCAGTAATAATGTGTAGAGGCATGGTGCTAAAGGATGTTATAGAATCGATAGCCAACTTGACTAAACTTTGTAAAGACCACTTAGATATCCCTTCCCTACGCTCTTGAACCTCGAAAGGAATCTGGATTCGTCGGTACCCTAGCCAAGCCGACATCCCTCGGAAAAAGGTATCGGTTTCTTTTAGAGTCTTCCAAGCTTCTACGACCTTACGGTCTAAGAGTTTAAAATCCGATGCATTGGTTAGATTAATTCCAGTGGCTTTATTAAACAAGCGGTAATAGGTCAAGGCGGCAATTTTCCCTCCAAGGGTTTCATTACCCCTCCTAACTTTGACCCCCTCGACCACTTCATATCCTTCTTCACGCCAGAGACGAACCATCTCCGGAATCAGCTCAGGAGGATGCTGGAGATCTGCATCAAGGATCAAGGAAGCATCACCGGTTGCAGCCTCTAGTCCCGCACACAGAGCTGCCTCCTTACCAAAGTTTCTACTGAATTTGAGAAGGAATACATTATTAAAGTCTTCAGTTAATCTCTGCATCTCAGACCACGATCCATCCGTTGATCCATCGTCAATCAGGATAATTTGGTTTCTAATCTTTGCGCTTAATACTATGTTGCGGATTTTTTGCACACTAGCGTATATTTGCTTTTCTTCGTTATATACGGGCAGGATAATTGAGATCAAAGAACTTCCTCCAACTAGAGATTTTATAGTTTGAGCAATGCCAATAATTGCTTGCTCTTACTCAATTATTGACGTAAGCCCTCTACTTTTATACAAAACTTGGAGTGATATCTTGCTTAAAGATGCATTCATTAAGGTGAAGCAGAGTTCTAAACTAACTGTGAGAGAAGGATTAATCCTGATCTTATTTCTTTTAGCTATGATCTGGATTCATCGCTACATTTTCCTATATGCAGATGATTTATACTACAGCCGTGATGCCCAATATGGGCTAAGCTACCTGCCGAAAGCCATATTAGATGAACTGAATTCCAATGGTCGTGCTTGGATTGGTGGGGCTATGGTTCTGATTCTTAAACCGCAGATCGAGCTTTTCCGCCTTCTCAATCCCCTTGTACTTGTTCTGGTCGTCTATGTCCTAGCCAAGATGGCGACGTTCTCTGAATCCTCTTTGAATGCCAAAAAGGGCAACCCTGTTTTTTGGATTGCCCTACTTTGCAGTTCTTTATTCTTTCTGTTTTTGCCTCTAAGAATTGCCCATACCACGGTTTATTATGCTGCCTGTGCCTTTAATTATCTTTATCCCATGACCCTAGCGCTATTATACTCCTATCTGCTCTATACCCAAATCAACTCCGACAGTCAACTCAGAAAGGGGTTGCTTATTCTCCTGGGCTTCTTTGTCGGCTCTTCTACTCAGCAAGTAGGGATGATCGGGATCGGTTATACCGTGATGATATCCATCTATCTTTCCTTATACCGCAAAAAATTACCCTTTAAAACGTTTCTTCCCTTCTATGGGGTTATGCTATTGGGTTATGGAATCGTCACCTTTGGTTCTTTCAAACGTTTACTTTGGGAAAAAACCGCGGGGAATGATGTAGTACTCATAGAAGTGATTACTGAACTTCTCAAGACAAATCTGTTTTCTTTACCTGCTGCTCCCTTTGTTTTACTTATCGGCTTAAGTTGTATCTTTTGGCTTATGGTAAAGCCCCTTCACAGTTTGCAGATCATCTTTAACCGATTCTTGAGCATTAGTTTGAGCTTGGCCTTAATCGGGTATATCTACTTTCTTCTTTATAAGGAGGTTCCTATCGATCTAACTCAAGGAAATCTTCTCTCCATTTACGGGTTGAGTGTTATAGGCTTCTCTTTTCTTTATCTTTTCTCCGTTGTTTACACTTCAGCTTTCCTGCTCGTAAAGAAAAACTACCCTTTCTTGCTCTTTAACAGCATCAATGCAATCGGCGCTCAAATCATGTTGGTTGTGGTGGAGGCTCGTTATGCAGCAGCTTATAAGGTCATGTTTCCTTCACTGCTCTTATTGAGCGTTTTTATGTTTTATTCCTTCCTTGCTTTCCGGAGGAACAATCTATACTTATCTTTGGCTTTTTTCTTGGTTACACTAAGCCTTCAGGAAAAGCTCCTTGCCTTAACAGCCGGTGGAATTGTTTTACTCACCCTTGTACATTATCTTTTTACTCGGTCCCGAGTCGAAGGGTCTGAACGAAAAGGCAAGTTTCTGCGGTACAGCATGGGCGCGCTTTTTAGCCTTATCTCTGTTGCAACCTTCGGAGTTACGTTGCACGGCTACTACCAGGCATCTATTCCGCAAAACTATAACCTTGGAGCAATTAAGCAATACCATATGGTAGAAAAAGAAGGAGAACTGGTCCTGAAAAAAGTGCCTCCAAGCTACTACGGCTATAATCTAGGGAATTGGAATAGCATGCCCTACTTTATGAAGCAGTGCTATGGAATCAAGGAAGATACACCCATAAAATACATCAAATAATCAAGCCATAATTACTCCTCTCACCTATGTGTTTTTCATTTTTGAAGATGCGACATTTCTTAATTCCTTCTATAATCATAGATCTCAGAATTAACATTGATTTCTATGTTATTAATCCTGATTATTTCATAATTTATCCATACCATGTCAGCTTGTTTCGAATGGTACTGCCAATAAATATTCTTGATTTTGCCATTTATATTATTCTTCATTCTGCATAATACTGCATAATCAGTTGTGGCTCCGCCATTATTTAAATAGGCTGTCACTGTATATGTTCCATTTGGCGAAGTAGATTCAGCTAGATATTCTTGACCACTAATTCTTTGGATGTCAAAAAATGCCCAGTTAATCGCATAGATTATTCCACCAGCCAAAATTGCTAAAGTCAGGAGTACAAATAAAAGTTTCTTCCTTATCTTTTGATTCATATTATTAATCCTCCAAGTCTATCCAATGCATACTGTACTCTTGCTATGATAAATAGAAATCTAGTACAGTAGCCTAATCCCGCCACGGACGGCGGGCGGGTCCTGCAGGAAATGTCACATAACGTTCTGAAGCGTCCCAACTACATGCATCATCCTCTAGTGGCGGGACTCCTCTGTTGTACTATGGACGCCGCCCGCAAGACCTTCTGTAGGATTATGAATTACCAAAGTGCCTAAGTCAGATTGTTAAGTAGTCTACAATTGTTCCCCATTCTTTCAACTTTGCTTCAAATTTCATTGTATTTGCCGGACTTGTTGAGGGTAATAATTTATAATCAATGCTAGGCTGGTCAAACCCCACCCGTTTCTTATACACTTCAAACGCCTTTGTTCCATTAAAAACAACTAATTTAAGGTTTGGATAATTGTCAATTAGCCCTCTAAAGTCGTTGACTGTTTCATTCTCAATATTAGAGTCTAAACTACCAACACGGTAGCATGTACTAATAACGTCCCAAAGGGCGATCCCCTTTTCCCGTATAAAGAAGATACGGTCATTATACTCTTGGTCTAAAGGCGTTGAGAAGATTGAATATATGATCTTCCAAAAATGATTCCTTGGATTTGCATAGTACTGTTGTTCCTTAATTGATTTAACTCCGGGCATTGAGCCAAGTATTAAGATTCTTGACCTATCATCAATACTCGGGGCGAACGATTCAACTTTGCTCATAATGCTCCCTAAGCACCCGTCTTCCTATATTTTTTCTTATAGAGCGTCAGTCGTATAACGTTCTACGTATTACCGAAGTCTGCATACTACCTTCATGTTTTCTCGGATTTTGGTAACACTCTGTTCTACGACGTATCGTGACCCCAGACTCAGACAGCGCCATGGACGGCGCTGCCTCAAACATGCCAACATAATACGAAATCATAAAATTCGAATTAGCTCTGACAATATGAACAGTCTATCAATATCGTCGATATATTTCTCTAATTAACTCCCACTTTCCTCCATGCCCTAAAAATACTTGAGTTATAAAGGTATTACAAAATACACTCGTCTGTAATCGTCTTCTAATCGACGTCCCACTTCGACAAACCCGAGCCCAAGATAGTACCTAATATTTTCAGTCATTAACTCGTTTGTATAAAGATTGACTTCTTGCATACCCGCTTTTCTTGCAAAATTTAAAGCAAACTCAATTAATTTACGTCCAATTCCTCTTCCCTGGAAATCTGGGTGAACTGCTACATTTTCTATAAATAGGGAATTCCCTTTTGGGAAAATGACAATAATGCCCATAAATTCTTCCGAATCTGTTGCTATATATACAACATTCTTCTCAATAAGTTTAGAGTAATCCGAAAGCATAGGCGCAGGCTTTTTACCCATTCTTTCAATGTACATGCTATAAGCCATATTTACACATTCAAAAATGGCTTGTTCTTGTTTCATTTCAGCAAGCTTAATATCCATACTCATTGCGCACTCCTTGAATTTATCCTACTACTTCGAAGGGATACTAAAATCCTTTCCGTCAGCGCCATGGACGGCGCGACTTGCACGATATGCCTAAAACGTCAATTTCCCGCACTTCATAATAATTGTACCTAGATATATATATCCGCATCTCTTTCGCGAATACTTTTCTATAGCTGTACTTCTACATTTTTATGAATCTAGAGAGCTTCGAATACGAAGGATATCCTTCTTTGTGACATGGGTATATATTTCTGTTGTTTTTGAGCTTTTATGGCCTAGGATTTCCTGAATATTCCTTAAGTCAGTTCCTGACTGTAACAGATGAGTTGCGAAGGAATGTCTTAGAGAGTGAATTGAAGCCTTTTTCTTGATTCCTGCTTTTTCACATGCATCTTTAAATATTTTTTGGGCCGACCGTTCCGAGAGGTGGGTTCCTTCAGCTTCCCCTGAGAATAACCATTCCTGGAGCCTTACCTTTTTCGCGTAGTTTCGAAGTGTTTCTAAGGCTACTTTGGATAGTATGGTGTAGCGATCTTTACGTATTTAAATCATAGGATATCCCCTCTTCAATTCCATTATATCCCTGTTTATCCATACAATAGCTAGTTTCCTGCATGATGTAACATTTTTTACCAAGGCATAAGATGAAGAAATATTAATGACCCCTACTTTCGAAGGGGTCATTTGTCAGATGAGACTCCTTTACGGGGTATCTCAAGAGGTTCAAAACTCTATTTTGGGCGTGTATTTCCCAAGCCTCACCCTAGATCTTCATAAAGAAGTAAATGATCATTAGGATCTCTACTCCGAGCTTGATGATTGTCCCTCCAAGGAGCCCGACCAAGGTACCAAAGCCCACGCGGATGGCCTGACTGAGCTCCGTCTTGCGCAGCAATTCTGCGACCACTGCTCCTAGGAAAGGACCAATGACGATTCCTAGAGGCATAAAGAATAAACCAAAGATCATACCGAGAGCTGCACCCCAGCCAGCCTGCTTGCTTCCACCATAGCGACGTGTACCCTCTACAGTAGCCCAGTAATCTACCAGGAAAATAAAGGCGAACACAAGACCCTGAATGAGAAAGAAAGTCAAGTCCAAGGTCGCAAAGCCAGTCATCAGGCCATAGATCAGCATTCCACCGTAGATGAGGATAGCCCCCGGCAAAATCGGGAGCACTGTACCCAATAAACCCACGATAAAGAGAATAATCGCGATGATTAATGCCGCTGTGGCCAAGCTTATCCCTCCATGTAATGTCTCTACTTATCACCTGCAACATGTCATCCTGAACGAATGCGAATAATCTTGACCTCAAATCAAGATCAACGATCCCTCGCACATGCTCAAGATGACACCTTGCCCATCTTGCCTTACTTTAATCCCCGAGCTCAATTCCCATACTACGTGCAGCCAGTAAAACGGGATCATCTGTTACTACTTTTTTCAATTGATGAACAGCCTCTTCTATAGGCACCCTCACTATAACTTGCCCCTGCAAAGCGACCATCATGCCGTAATCCTTATCTAGGGCAGCTTCCACTGCGGCGACTCCATACCGGGTAGAGAGAACCCGATCCACAGCTATAGGCGAACCGCCTCGCTGCAAATGCCCAAGCACTGTCACTCGAGTCTCCATCGCTGTCAGCACTTCCAATTCAGCGGCCAACTTGGCCCCGATTCCACCTAATTTGATGGGGTCTGTTCTACCTTGCATAGTCCTCTCCACGACCATTTCCCCACCAAAGGGTTTGGCTCCTTCAGCTACCACTATAATACTAAAGTGCTTTCCTTGATCAGCTCTTCTCTTGACCGCTTTAGCGATACTTTCCAGTTGGTAAGGAACCTCAGGAATCAAAATAACATCCGCTCCACCGGCAACGCCTGCATAGAGGGCAATCCAACCAGCATAACGTCCCATCACTTCCAAGATCATTATGCGATGATGAGACTCTGCTGTGGTATGAAGTCTATCCAAGGCATCTTGAGCAGTGGCGACAGCGGTTTGGAAGCCAAAGGTTAGATCCGTGGCCATGAGATCATTGTCAATGGTTTTGGGTACTCCTACTACGTTAAGCCCTTTTTTCGCGAACTCTAGGGCAATACTTAAGCTGCCGTCTCCACCAATGGCGATGAGGGCGTCAATTCCTTCAGCTTTAAATCTGCCGAGCACTTCCTCGGAGCGGTCCTGAATCTGCAACGTTCCTTCGACTAGAGTTGGGTACGCAAAAGGATTATCTCTGTTGGTGGTTCCTAGAATGGTACCTCCCCGAGGCAAAATCCCCGAGACATCCTTGAGGCCTAGGGTTCGAAAATCTCCCTCTACAGCTCCGCGAAAGCCATCCTGAATCCCAATAACTTCAATTCCACGGTAGCAGGCTGTTTTCACCGCAGCACGAATCACCGCATTCAACCCGGGGCAATCTCCGCCCCCTGTTAAAATAGCCAGCTTTTTTATAGTACCGTTCTTGATGTTTTCCTGGCCCTCTCCTCTTGCTTCTTCCATTGCATTTTCCTCACTCTCTTAGTCTTCAGCATTTCAGAGTCTATTTATCCATCCAGACCCTCGAATTGCATCGTATAGTAATGAGCATAGATCCCATCTAATAATAGGAGCTCTTGATGGTTTCCTCTTTCCTTAATTCCTTCATCCGTAATCACGATAATTTCATCGGCATTGCGAATGGTGCTCAGGCGATGGGCAATGACAATGGTCGTCCGGTTCTGGGCCAGTTCTTCCAAGGATTTCTGAATATAACGCTCACTCTCGTTATCCAGAGCTGAAGTGGCTTCATCCAGGATCAATATGGGCGGATTCTTCAAAAAGACTCGCGCAATGGACAGACGCTGCTTTTGTCCACCGGAAAGTCTTACCCCCCGCTCACCCACATAGGTATCATAACCTTCCTCAAGGGATGTTATAAACTCATGGATATTAGCCTTCTTTGCCGCCTCCATAATTTCTTCATCGGTGGCTCCTGCTTTACCATAGGCAATATTTTGTTTGATGGTTCCATCAAATAAATAGACATCTTGCTGCACGACGCCGATGGCATTGCGCAAGGATTCAAGGGTCACCTTGCGAATATCCTGACCATCGATGGTTATGGTCCCCGAAGTTACCTCGTAAAACCTTGGCAACAAGGAACACAACGTCGTTTTCCCCCCGCCAGAAGGACCGACCAAAGCAATAGTCTCTCCTGCTTTGATCTGCAGACTGACCTGATTGAGAACATGGGATTCCTCCTCATCATAGCCGAAGGTGACATTCTGATACTCTATATCCCCTTTGACCTGGGTTAAAGGTCTTGCCTCAGGCTCATCCATAATATCCGGGTGGGTCTCTAAGACTTCCACAAAGCGCTTAAAGCCCGCGTAGCCCTTTTGGAATTGCTCGGTAAAATTAATCAAAACGTCAATAGGATTAATAAAAATATTGATATAAAGAATATACACTGCCAGATCAGTTGCCCTTAAGGTCCCGTTGGCAATATTAATTCCCCCGGTAACTACTACTACGATGTAGAGTAGCCCTTGAAAGAAAGAGTTCCAAGCGTGGAAACCTCCCATGGTCTTATAGGCACCTGTTTTCGATTTTAGGAAGGCTTCATTGCTTTGGGCGAATTTCTTCTTCTCGATGGCCTCATTGGCAAAGGATTGCACAACCCGAATTCCCGCCAAACTGTCTTGGACACTGGAATTCACCTTGGCTATTTTGACACGATTATCACTGAAGATGGGCTGCATCACTTTGTTTTTATAGAGACTAAAAACAATGATCAAGAGGGTTACGATGGAGAGTGAAAGTGTCATTTGGACATTAAGGGTCATTAGGATAACAAAGGATCCGACGATTTTCAAAATAGATATGAAAAGGTTTTCTGGCCCGTGGTGAGCTAACTCTGAGATATCGAACAAATCGGCAACCAGCCGGGACATAAGATCCCCTGTATTGCGTTTATCGTAATAGGAAAAGGATAACTTCTGAAAATGGGTAAACAGATCCCGACGCATATCTGTCTCCATGCGCGCACCCATGATATGCCCGTAGGAAACGATAAAATACTGACAAAAATACTTGATGATATACATAGCTAATAAGCCTATCCCTACTATAAGAATGGTGTCCAGAATCGCTTCTCGACTTTGGGTAAATACGCTGTTAATTAAGTAGCTTAGAATCATGGGGAAGGCTAAATCTATGGCAGATACTATGATCGCACACGTCATATCCGTGTAAAAAAGCAATCGATAAGGCTTATAATAACTGATAAAACGCTTTAAAATACTCACTTCGAAACTCCACTCTTTCTACTAATAGTCGTCGTATCTTGAAAAATGTTGGCATAATTATCCTAGCACAAAAATCTCTAATAACCAACGAAACAAGTTCTCCTTTTTCAATTTGACTTATTCGAACAAACAAAAAACAGACCTCAGTCCAAAATGGACTTTAGTCTGTAAGCTTTAACGTGATATAAAGACAGCAACAGCTAAAGAAAACCCGGCTTCGCAAGCCTTAAATTCACGCATCACAAAAGGCTTATCGTTGGTTGCCCTTGTGCACCGTGAAGGTTTTCCTTTCCTTAACCATGTCTTCATTCGCCGATAAGCACAACAAAAGAGCCCCACTTTGGAATGGGTTACCGCCTTTTGCTGGTTACTTACCGAATACGAACGGAATGCAACATGGTTTAGAAATCCTCCTTAAATGAAAAATACGATTTATTATAGCATTAGGGAAAATTCATATCAATATCTATTAAGCCTGTGAGTTGTGTGTTCTTCCTACTCCTTTTCCGTAAATACCAATGTAAAATAACTGGTGGTTTCGATGAAGTCATTGCGCAGGATGATGCCGGAATTAGTATTGTCTAGCACATCGAACTCTCTTATACCATTTTGTTCTGCCAACCGAATAGCTGCTGCCAAGGAGGCGGGTGAATCTAAGTAATCATTACCCAAACTAAATAAAGTTGGAAAATCAAAGTTCATCATATGCCTTAGCGTCTCTTGATCCTTGGCTTGGGCCTCGCTTCTGGCTAGATAATGCGAAAAATCCACTGATGCGATTAATACTGCCCTATCACCCACAAAAGCTTCCAGTCCCTCTAATAACGCGTCGACTTCCTTGAGACTTACATCATGATGCAAAATTATGGGGACAATTTCCGCTTCCGGCAAGAAATGCTTCAGAATAGGTACGAGAGCTCCGATAGAGTGTTCTTTGGCGAGAACTTCTTCGTTTCTTACGACCAGACCTTTCGCCAGGAGATGCTTGACTGCCTCATCACTAACCTCCATAATTCCTTCTGGTGTCTGCCAGCTAGAGAATCCGCTAAGCACTCTTTCTCCTTTATTAAAATGGTTAGGACCGACCAGAATCACCAAATTCGGTTCCTGCAGAGCCAGAGCTTCCATGGCATCCACTAGCAGACGACCGGCTAGCAAATGATGGGGAAGGACAGCGCTTACAATCCTGCCCTCTGGTATTATAGGTTTTCCCGAACCATTTGCCAAAATCGTATTCAATTCCTGTTGTGTCACAAAGCTTGGGTGTATAGCGTTAGTCGGTGAGCTTTGGACCTTTTGGGCTTTGGAGTCACTTTGGCTGAGCATCGTCACCCTGGGTTCTACCCCACCTTCTTTTGCCCCCTTGCTACATGCTGATACTAACAGCAGAAGAAAACAACATAAAATCAAGCTGATCATAAGCTGGGCAGGCTTTGTGTTGAACCGAATTGAAAGTTTCATGTTATTACATCCTCATTTGAAAGCACATGGATTATTGATCTGAACTAATTGTAAGCTTAGCTTCGGCTCCGCTGGTATAAGTCTCGCTGTTCATAATGTTACTTAGAACCGGAGCTTCGCAGTTAAACTCACCAGGTGAGGTTACACGTGCTAGATATTTAATTTGTTTCTGCCCTTTGCTTAACTGGAAAACAAGTTTTTGACCATTCACTTCAACCGGGTAATCCCATGGACTATTATTATTTCTTTGGTAAGCATAGGGTCGGGAAATATGAGCTAACCCAGCTGGCAGAATGTCTATGACCTCATAGATACCACCAGGTGCTTTATCACCGATATTAACATCCATAACAATCTGAACCAAATCAGAACTGTTTACCGAAGTTCGTTCACTACCGTTGACGAGATAGCGACGACTAATACTCAGATCTGACCCATCGCCTGTTTCTCCGGCTCTAATCGCTTGGTTATAGGTGCTCACGATCCCGACTTGACCATTTACTTGACTAAATTTTATTTCCTTGAGGTCTTCAGGAAGTAGAATCAGTTTGAAAATTTCCCCGCCCTGTAGACTTTTTGTAATCTTCTCTCCGCTCAGCTCGTAAGTGATGCTTACTGGTGAAGCCTCCATATATTTGAGATTGTACTTAAGAATCTGAATTTGTTCCACCAGATTTAATATTTCCTTCCCTTGGTTTTCCAAGAGATATTGATACAGTTTATTCTTTTCCGGTTGATTCAAACGAGCAGCCAGCAAAGCCACCTGAGTTGTAGCCTGGATTATCTCGTCCTGATCACGTCCCACATTAATCCTTGTTGAGCTTCCTAAGTCCTGACCATATAGGCCTAGCAATTCACGAACTACTTTCTCAGCGAAAGCTCCATCTCCAATTTCCAGCAAAGCAAGAGCAAGGTTAATTCTCACCTCAGGCGCCAGATCTTTTTGCTGAAGATAATCTTCAATTTGGAGCAGCACTGGTTCTTGAAGAGCTGCCAGTCCTAATAAAACTAGACTCTGATCAACTTCCTTTTCCCTCTCCATCATCCGATAAAAATAGCTTTTTAAAGCCCTTTCGTCAAATATTCCTGAGGTACTGGAAGCTACCATGGCCGATAGCGCTAACTCACTTTCTCCATAGGGCAGAATGCTGATGCCACCATCCGTCTGTTGATAGTTGAGTAAAGTCTCGACTCCTTCACCTTCATATAACTTTTCTTCAGGAAAATACTCCTTCAACATTTTTCTAGCTTCAAGCCCTGCCAGCTTTTGTTCTAAACGACTGCCATTATTACAAGCCAGCTGGTACAAACCACGTAAGTACTGGCTTTTTTCATAATCGCTGAAGACCACAGTTGTCGGTTCCTGCTGAGAGCCTTTGACCACTAGCCCTTCCGTCAACAGCTCATGACTGGTGATTGTTCTGGCTTGGTAAGACTCGGCTACTTGGAATTCCTTTGTGAGCACATCTTGTAGTCCACCGCTTTCTGCTGCAACGGTTAAGGTATATTGACCTTTTTCCAGAACAGGTAGCTGCCAATCCAGTGCTGTATGGGAATCTGCACTTCCTTGCCAGGTCTCCTCCTTGCCCTCCTTAGTCGCCAGTTTCATTTCATAAGCTACCTTTTGACTGCTTTTTAAATGATCCCCGTAAGCACGAAGGAGGATTATTGGGGAGTCACCTTTGAGATAGGTTTTATTCAAATTCATCTCCACGAAAAAAGGTAAACGAACGGGAATCTGAGTCGTGCCACTAACAGCTTGCAAATCTTGTGTAAAGGCATGATAAGTTACTCGCCAAGAAGTCAGGTTATCTGGCAATTGAAATTCAATCTTTGCCCGACCCTTGTCGTCGGTTTGCAAAGTTGTAAACAGTACCGTATCCCGAAAATCCTTTCTTTCTGAGCCGCCTTCACCGCCCTGTTCTGCCCCTCCGCCGAACCCAGGGTGAAAGTGGGTTTTCTTAGTGAGGAGATTTAGGGTAATCCGATCACCGTATAGGTTAGCCAAGAAATCTGTCTTTTGTTGACGCAGGCTAAATAGTGCTTCATCAACCAGATTCAGGTTCACTTGGGCTCCTTTCACAGCTTGCTTATTCATATCTGTGACCTGAAGATTCAATTCCACCTTACTGCCTAGTCGATATTCAGCTTGATTTGTCTCAATTTTTACCTGAAGGGCCTTAGTCTCCTTTGCAAAGGGAATACTTATGAGATCCGTTTCATGATAGTTGTAGCCATCAAAATAGACACCTGCTACATTTATATTGGGAATGTGTTCCTGTTTAAACAAAAGGCTATGATGTGGTTCTTTGCTAACCTCGTATTGTTCAATCATTTTTTGGCCACTAAAGTAGAGAATACCTCCTTCTGTTGGAGATAGCTCACTGTCGTTAACCCTAAAATTCACCTGAATCTGCTCCCCAGGTTTGTAGCCGCTCTTCTTCGCCTCATCCTGCAGATAATAATATTGATACTTAGGATTGCCGTTATCCTGACCAATATGGATACGCTTCTTAAACGGTCGTCCTTCCTTGTCGACCACAACCAACTCGAGATAATAAGAATTTTGGCGATCCAAGGAACCTCCTGTATAGTTAATCTGCCCAGCGGCATCGGTCATCAAGTCTAAATCACCTATGTGTCTGGTCGAGTAGTCATAATAATAGGTCTTGACTACTTCTTTACTTATAAAGTCATAGCGCTCGCCTGATTCAACCGGTGTCCAAATCTCTTGATAGAGACTAGCCTTAAGAGGATGATTGGCCACAGGTTCCTTGAGGAAATTCTCTTCTGCGATGTATTCTCCATTATTGATATCCACTAGGTCCACTGTGGAGAGTTTGGCGCTAAGGGTATAGCCCCCCTCTTGACGCCACGCTTCTCCAGTCAAATGCACCTTGCTTTTGAACACATAGAACTCAGCTGAGTTATAGATTTCACCGGTTTCCGGCAGTAAAGCGTTCACTCCTAAGGAAACATAGTCATAGGAATTATATGCTTCCTTATCTACAGTTGCGGTGTACGAAATCTTCGCTTCCCCTTGTTCATCAGTGATCACGAAATCATTGCTACCTTGGATATAGTATTTTAAGGATAGTCCCGGAACAGGTGTCCCCTCAAAGAAGGTTGTTCTTGCTGCAAAATTCATGGTCTCCCCAGCAAATATAGCCTTTTTATCCTGAGATACAGTCAATTGGTATGCAGGTTTTTGGTACGTCTCTACTTCAAGGCCTCGGGATAGCAGGACCGTATTATCCAGCTTTAATTGCAGTGTATAGTATCCGGGTTTTAGCACTGGTAGTTTTAGTTCTCCACGATAGGTTTTGTCCTCAATTAAGATGGTCTGCTTAAGTATTGGACTGACCTCAACTTCATTATAATATGGATAATCCACACCAATTAGCTCTAGGGTAATTTCCTTGACCGGGTCAATACTTCGACCTTGGATATCCGTCTTACCCCGAGGAGCCAAAACTCCCCAGAAATGTACTACATCGTCAGGTTGGTACAACTCGCGATCAAGATAGAGGTACTTCCAGTAATCCATCGCTTGGCTATTTTCGCTATACCACTGAGGCCAAGACTCCAACGGAACCAATACTTCTTTGTTTTCACTTTTCACGAGGGCATAGTCCCGGTCTTTTCCCGTTAGCTTTTGTTGGATTAAAATCGCTCCCGAATCATCTGCCGTTTCAGATAACTGCTTGCTTTCAATAACGACCTCAGCTTTAGCTGCCGGAGCCTTACGATGCAAATCGTTGGCCCAAAAAAGGGTACTTCCTTCCCCTTGGGCAAGATATACTGCTAAATCAGTGACTTGAAACCAAACTTGTCTTGTCGTATCCCCCGCTTGGAATTCTGCTGCATAATATCCAGCCGCTAATTTTTCGGGAAAAACAATGTAATTCACATAATCATTGACTTGCAAAAACTTAGTATCGTATTCTGCAACCTTTAATTGGGGATCGAGAGTTTCCCGATACCCATTCCATGTAAAATAAGACCAGCGAGGAATTTGATCTCGTTTAGTAAGGGATGTGCGAAATGCTTGATGGTCAGGATAGCGGTAGAGGTCAATATGAAGAGGTGGAACAGGGAAAGTGGTTCCATCTGATTTATAAGCCTGATTATTGAAGTAAGCCGTGAAAGCAGGGATATCACTGGTGCTAAATTCTGTTAACTCTGTATCTAAATCATAACTGAAAGAAGGACTTGCTTGCTTGGCGGGTTCTGTTTCAAAGCTAAAGACATAATCCTCTTGCAAGGTTTGTGTGGTTTCGGGCAAAGTGAAACCCTTCTTCACGGTAACTGTATAGAGCGTGGACGGTTGTAATGTCTCAGGAACAAAGACCAAGGTTTTCTTGTGCCTCTCAAAAATCCCCTCAACCTTAGGAGAAATGCTAAAATGCTCCTTGACTCGATCGATATCAAAGTTTTCATGCGAAAAAGCAACCTCAATTCCTGTACTCATCGGAATATGGGTACTCTCATTGCGTGGTAAGGAACCCATGATACGAAATTGACCCTTGGTCTGGAAAGCCCAACTCAGGTTTTCTTGACTTAACCCTTGGGGATCAAAGGATAGTGTGTAAATGGTATTGGCAAGAAGCGGTTCTTTAGGGATAATCTTATAGGTCAAGCCCCCGGCTTGCTCTTCCAAACTGTAAGAAAATTCCGGGTTGGTTCGCAAGGCTTTTTCTATGGATTTTTCTTTCAAGGGTTCCTTGCTTGTCAATAAAAAAGCGCTGTCTAGATCAACACCTAATTTATCAGAATTCAGAGCCTCGAAGGTCACTTCAGCAGCTTGGACATTCTCAGACGTATTCCGCGACTGGCTCACACCCCAAAAGATGCCCATTAAAAGCAAGATGACCAATCCCAATCCTATTGAGAACTTCTGGTTCTTAAAAGTCTCTTTATTCATAGCGCATCATCCTTTCGTCTAGCCAAGGTTTAACACCGTACTAACGTTCAGGGGGGTGAACCTCCCTCAAAGCGAAGTCTCGTTCAAAGAGTTATTGTATTAATTCAGAAGTTCTATAAAGAATTACAATATCCTTTTAGTATCTTATGAATAAGAAAGCAGCCATTTGCTATTTTTACATCAGAGGTTAATTGTTTATTAAAACAATTAAGTCCACTATTCTCGTAATTATGAGATTAGTGGACTTTTATATAGTCTTTTCTTAGATTAGACATTCTCCGCTATAAAGTATATTAACTTTTCCGTGCTTTCCCATCCTAAACAAGCATCGGTAATAGATTTACCATAGATGTTTTCCCCAATACCCTGTCTTCCTTCTTCTATATAACTCTCAATCATAAGTCCCTTGATCATTTTCTTAAGCAAGGAATCATACTTCCTGCTGTGCAAAACTTCTCCGGCAATACGGGGCTGTTCATAATAGCGCTTCATGGAGTTGGCATGGTTCACATCCACAACGATGGCAGGATTGGCTAACTCAAGCTTTTCATACTCTTGAGCGGTCTGAATAAGGTTTTCGAAGTGATAATTAGGGATATTGTCCCCATTGGCATTCACTGCCCCTCTTAGAACTGCGTGAGCATAGGGATTGCCGGTGGTTTCAACTTCCCAGCCATTATAAATGAAAGAATGATTACTTTGGGCGGCGATCAAGGAGTTAAACATGACCGTAATGTCACCACCGGTCGGGTTTTTCATGCCTACGGGCAGATCAATTCCACTCACAGTCAGACGATGCTGCTGGTTTTCAACAGAACGGGCTCCTATAGCAATATATCCCAAGACATCCGCCAGATAACTATAATTCTCGGGGTAGAGCATCTCATCAGCTGCAGGCATACCAAATTCAGATATTGCACGAATGTGCAGGCGACGAATGGCTTTGATCCCTTCCACCATATCCGGAGCTTTTTCTGGGTCCGGCTGGTGAACCATTCCTTTGTAGCCCTCTCCTGTGGTGCGGGGTTTATTTGTATAGATTCTCGGGACAATTAATAAGGTTTCTTTGACCTTTTCCTGAACCTTGGCTAATCGTTCTATATATTCACAAACAGGGTCCTCGTGATCTGCTGAGCACGGGCCGACAATCAATAAGAAGCGTCGATCCTCATTAGCTAAGATTTTCTTAATCTCATCAACCCGCTGATCGCGGATTTTACTGACTTCCTTTGTCAAAGGTAAGTTCTCAATAATCTCTTCGGCAGAGGGTATTCTCTTTACAAATTTCATACTCATCTATACATACACTCCTAATTTCTTGGTGGCAACCATAGAATAGATAATTTATATTATTACAAGTATAGATATATTATATAAAATTCGCAAGAAGAAAGTCTAACTTTTATATAACAATTTTAAATTTATCATGTCTTTTCTACGGTAGAAAAAACCCTTACCTGCTGTGAGAAAGGCGTTATGTGTTTATGGGCGCCAGGCGGTTTACAGATTTCCAAGTGTTCTTGACGATTCATATCTTCTGCCATAATGATTCACAGGCCTTTCCAAATATCAAGTAAACAGCATTTGTGATAACTAAACATCTAACTGAAAACGCTTAAGTTCATTATAAGTCACTTTTGTAATGGTTACGTTAGGACATGGTTTGAGTTTAGTTAATTCTCCTTCTTTTATATGGTAGAGGATAAAAGTAATTTTCACATGGAACAAAGAAACCAGACCGCAGATGAATGCGAGGTCTGGTTTATAATCCTTTTTATATTAATCTCCTATAAATGGTGAATTCTCAAGCTCCACTTCGATTATTGTATCTTGATTGACCGTTATTTTGCTCTGATAGCTTCCATAGGAGCCTAACCCAGATACATAAAGCTGGTATTCACCTTTCGTTACCTCTAATCTCGTCTTTCCCAGTTCATCGGTCTGGCCCCTATAGGGGTGAAGAATTACGGATGCTCCCTCGATTCGTGTCCTATCTTTGCGGTCCAAGACCTCGACATTGACTCTGCATTCAGGTGGATTGACCACTCGGAAACTAAAGGCTGTCTCACCTTCCAGATGGGGAGTTCCCATCTTAGGCTCTGGGAATTTTACCAACCAATAATATATGCCTTCTAGATCGGGAGCTCGTAGCTCTACCTCAGTCCAATATAAACCCTCTGTATCTTCCCAAGGTACTTGGCCTAGCTTAGCTTGCGCCACCTTGATATTTTCTTGATTAAAGACGTCAATCACCTGATTTGTGAGCTGACAATCTGCAGAGCACTTCACCCCAACCTTGAATTTCATCAGGTCCTTGATCACAACAGTTGAACTCACATCCCAGACAACTATGCTTGACTCATGAAGAGTTTTTGTAGAAAAGGTAATGGGAACCGAGGCCTCCAAATGACAAATACCCGCTTTTTCTTGTTCTGGATATTGGGCTTTCCAAGTATAGGTGCCTGGCAAGGTTGGTACCTTAAGGACAATGGGATCCGTCTCGAAGTCCATCCCATGGGGGATAATCAGAGCAACTTCTTTGACCACCTGTCCCTCGTGATCAATCACTTGGACTTTATCCGCTTTAAAATTGCATTTCTCCGGACATGTCACTCTAACTTTTATGGTAATAAATGCTCCTGGCTTGATTTCTGTAGGAGGAGCTTTAACAATACTTAGGGTAACTTGATGTGTCATCACTGCCTCGGTAGAGATTTCTTGTGCATCCAATGTCATCTTATCTGCCATAGTTCTCACACTCCTGAGTATCGTGGTCGTATTTTTGCGGGGTAATTTTTGCGTGGTATACGTAAGGGAGGGTATGATCCCCTCCCCTGATAATTATTCTAGATAGATGTATTTCGCCTACTGCGTTGCTGTCTTATTCCCACGGAGCCTCCTTAGCCGCATTCTCACCAGCAATCCGTGCTACAGTCGCATAGTTGCCCAAGGAACCATGAGGACGCCGCCAACCCATGGCATTGCCCAACTCACCCGCAGCGTAGAGGTGAGGAATAACTTTTTCCTGATCGATGGAAATGCTTCCATCGGTAGCTTTGCCGCTGTATCCAGCTAGTTGATCGGCCTGCTCGATGACCTGGGATTTGGTATTAACACGAACGCCATTGCGTTGTGTGTGACGGATCAAGGATGCCTTAAGACCATAGAAAGGTGGCTTGGCAATTTTAAACATGGTCGTTTTGCCAAAATCTTCGTCCTTACCAGCATCGACAAAACCATTATAACGGTTGATGGTTTTCTCCAATTCTGCTACAGGAATTCCCATCTTTTCAGCCAGTTCGGAAATACTGTCAGCTATGGCTACGCAGGCTGGGTCAAACATAAGACCTTTCTTGGGGTTAGGGTTCTTCAAATCTTCAATAGGCCACTTTAACGCAGCTGCACTTTCAGAATCAGCAATTGCCCAAACATTTCTGGTTTGCGGTAGGCTAAGATATTTGGCAGTGTAGGGCCATTCAGGGTTTTCATTCAAGCCCCCGGCTTCACCTTTGGCAGGATCCGCTTTTCTAGCCCCTTCCAGTTCGTTAATATAACGTACACCATCATTTTTTACTAAAATAACTCGCTCGAAGAATGCGGCAGAACGCGAAATTCCCTTACCATCTGAATAATAAGCAGCGGTCTTAAAGTCAGGTGGTTCCCATCCCCAGTAGGATCTGGAGCCATAAAACAGATAAATATATGAGGTGAAGGACATATCACTGAAGCCAGCGCCAACTTCGGCAGCGGCTAAGTGACCATCACCGGCACTATCTACAAACAGCGTTCCATCGGCTGGAGTACCGCCATCACCAAAGCAATCCGGCCCCACGACCCGTGGATCCCAGGCTTGAGCCATTCGGTAGTTGTCAGTCCAGGTTCCTGTACAAAGGATGACCCCTTTGCGGGCTTTAATACTGATTGTTCCTTCTGGAGTTTCTACCGCTACTCCTAGAACTGGGCCTCCGGGTTCACGATAAACCTTCTTCATACGATGCTTGAAGAGAATAGGAACTCCCATCTCTTTTAACTTCTTCTCCCAGACTGTAGTCCAGGCTAATCCAAAGCTCATAGGACTATTGGGCTTAGCATCATATACACCTGGGTTGGCTGCTGGATAATGGGAACGAGTAACACGATGGACTTCCGGACTTGAATTACCGACAGTAGCATACCATTTAAAGCCCATGGATTCCATCCATTCGATGAGTTCCGGTCCTCTTTCCACATATGTACGAATCAGCTCCGGGACACCACGGTATCCACTGGCTTTCATTTCATCTTCAAACCAGTCTTCGATATTATCCTGTAATCCCGCTTCTTTCTGGATCCGTGTACCTCCAAGTATGGCATGACCCCCTGCGGTTTTATACAGCCCGCCAGCCCAATCATTTTTTTCAAGAACGATAACATCAGAACCAGCATTTTTAGCTTCAATAGCAGCTGCTAATCCACAGCCCGTACCAATAACTACTACATCCGTTTCCTTATCCCATTTTTCGGGTAACCAAGGCTTTGCTTGAGTAGCAGGCTTTGCATCTTTAGCCGGAGTTTGCGTTCCTTGGCTGCATCCTGATAGCAAGAAGCTAGCACCTACTGCAGTACCGGCTGTCATGAGACCCGCATTTTTTAAGAAATCTCGACGAGAAAGTCTTTCCCTTTTCAGTTCATCTTTCTTTTCCTTAGACATTCTTAAACCTCCCTTTACTTTTTCAGGTAGCGGTTGTCACTTTATTGTGAAATATCCCACACATTAAACATAGCATTCCTCCCATTTACTGTCAATGATTACTTGTTAATATTTTCACACACGATTCAAGCTATTCTTCTTTCATATACTAATATTCTATTAAATTAGCTAAGTTGGCTAAATAAGCTAAGTTGGCGCAGTATTTTTGACACTTATTGTTTGACAAACAAAAAAGCAAATACTAATCCGTTATTTCTTCATTGACTATCTTCAGTAAAATTTGCTACCTTAATATAAGTTGCCTTTTTGCTTTTTTATAAGGAGGAATAAATGATGAACCGAAACGATGTAGCAAGTATACGTAAAGAGCTTAAACAAGACAACACAAAGCTAAAACTAGGTGATGTTGTTAGTATTTATGTCAAAGGGGATCTCAAACAGATTATCGGCACCGAAAAAGAATACTTTGACAGAATGGATGCAGAGAAGCAAGAGCTTTATATCAAGAATTTTAAAAAGCTCCTTACCGGCCCTCTAGATTCTAAAGTCTTCGGACTGGAATTCGCAGATAATAAATTAGGGCAAAACCCTCGCCAAAAAGTATTATTCGAAACCCTAAAAACCGAAGATTTTATGGAGCAAGCCGAAGAAATCACTCTCAAAATCATTGAGAATTGTCATTACGAAGGTGATTATATGGTTTCCTTCCTACGGGGTGAAGTCTATAAGCTCATGAAAAGGGAAAGCAGAGAAGATGAATCAGGAATCGATGATATCGTATTTTCCTTTGAATTCTTCATGGGCAGTGTTAATCCAGTAGCCATCCCCAAGACTGCCCTTAAATTCGACTTTGAAGGTAAAGTATTTAAAGCAGATATCCCGATGGACGTGACGATCAATCTAACCTCTCCCTTAGATGGATTTATGTTCCCCTCCTGGAGTGACAATTCCGCTGATGTGAATAAGGTCGTTTATTACTCCAATAAAGCCAATGACCCTAACACAGAATTCTTCACTCAGGTTCTGGGCTGCGAATTACATACTACCGCCCAAACGGAAAAAGAGCAGTTCCTTGAAATTGTTCAAGAAGTCGCGGGTAGAGAAATCGAGCCTGAGAAGATCGCTAGGATCTATGAAAGTGTGAACACGATTATTGAGAGAAATGAGGAAGAAGAAAGCCCAGAAGTCCCTAGTGTGAGATTAAAGGATATGGAAAAAATCCTTCAGACCAGTGGAGTTGAAAACACTGAAGGGCTGGAGACCGCTTTCCTGAAAGTCACCGGGACGGAGAAGTATGAGTTTAAAGCCTCCAACCTCATACCCAACTTCAAAGGCAAATCGATTAAAATTGAGAATAACTCCGTGAGCATCTCTGTCAGTCCACAGGACTTAAAAAACATTAAGCAGGTCAAGAAAGATGGCAGGCGTTATTTACTTATCGAAATCGAGGAAGCAGCAAACCTTGAAGGGTTTGAATTAAGTACGGAGGAGTTTTAACGTCCACCATATCCCACCGAGCAATCAAGGGGCATAGTTTTTAGGTAAACTTCCAATGAAGATTGACTGCATTCGTTCAAATTCAACCAAAAAACCTCCTCAGCCTACAATTTAGATGAGGAGGTTTTTATTTCTGAAAAAGAAGAGCACGTAATGATCTATCTTACACCACGTGAGATAACTTATTACCCGGTAATAATCTTTCGACTACAGCCAAGCAGAATCGCCACCTCAAATGATGGTTCGTTCGACCATACTGGATATCTACCCGACCTTATTTAACCTTGCGGCTAAGTAAGACCGAAAATTTTATATATAGCCACGCGCCATGAGGTGTATGTCTATATACAAAAGATTTTCCAAAACCCAGCATGATCTTAACTCGACCCTTGCAGATAAGTTGGAACCCTCAGATAATCAAGGTTTAATCGACTAACTAAAAGCTTTTCCCTACCTAAAAGAATCTTCTCTCCGACAATTTATAAACGGGAGCCTATAAATCATCTTTGACCGACTTATACATACCTCTTTGACAAAGCATATATAAATCTTGGCTCAACCATTACGTACCCTTCGACATTATAGTGTGCAATTTCCTGATTAAATATTCTTGTCCATAAATAATTTTATTGCATTCCCTTAGCGGCAATTCTCTTCCCAATTTATACTTTAAAATCTTGAACTGATTCGCTTAGGCTCTCAGCCATTTTTGCCAGTTCTTCACTAGCAACACTTAACTGGTTCATAATATTATTTTGCTCTTCCACATGTCCGGTTACATTGGCGCTATTCACGGCAACCTGATGGGTTGTGGTGCTAATTACAACGATCGCTTCAGCCACTTGTTTGACAGCCAAGGACTGGGCCTGTGCCGATGTAGAAATAGTGTCCATTATCGAATCCAATTCCTGAACTGATTGCCCAAGGGTTTCAAATTTCGCTTGAACTTTATAAGCTACTTCCTTGCCTTGAGCAACTTCCATTGCTCCCTTATGCATCTTGTCTACTGCATCCGATATCTCTTTTTGAATAGAAAGAATTAATGTGGATATGCCCTCCACAGCGTTACTACTTTCCGAGGCTAACTTGCGAACTTCTTCAGCAACGACCGCGAATCCCCTGCCCTGCTCTCCTGCCCGTGCTGCTTCAATAGCTGCATTCAAGGCCAGTAAATTAGTCTGGTCAGCGATACCACTGATCGTGTTGGAGATAGTTCCGATCTTTTCAGAACTTAAGCGCAGTTGTTCGATAGTTCCTGCAATATCTTGGGTCACGATTTCAATGCCTCTCATGGTCTCTAAGTTCTGATTAACATCTTCTTTTCCTTCGATGGCTAAATCTCTCACTCGTTGACCGGCATTTGCACTCTTCTGGACCTGATGGGTTACAATTTCGGCGTTTTCTGCAACGTTTTCCGTTACGGCTCTAGTTTCCTCAGTACTGGAGGCAGTCTCCTGCATTCCCGCAGATATCTCCTCTATGGAAACAGTGATTTCTTGCATCCTGCCTCGGTTTTCATGAGCGGTGGCAGACAGTTCTTGTGAGGATGCTAAAACGGCTTGGGCAGTCTGAATTACATTGGTGACAATTTTCCTTTGTTTTGCGAGCATATCATTAAAGGCTTGCGCCAAACGAGCAGTCTCATCTTTTCCATGAACTTGAACCTGCACTTGAAGATCTCCTTGCCCAGCCCTTTCCATCTCCTTAAGGATTTCCTGGATGGGTTTAATGATACGATTGCTCATAATAATGCTCACTAGAACACTGGCCACAAATAAAATTGCTCCTACTACTAAGACTCGTACGACTAGAGATAGCATCTCTTCCTTAACATCAGCACCTGCCATGGCCTCTTGGCGGAGTAGGTCTACCCTGCCATTGATGTCTTGAGCAGTCTGATCAAATTCTTTCATGATAATATTTCCTGCTTCCGGACCACCGTCTATATAACCTTGGGCCATCTTCTTTCCTACAGAATAATATCCTTCAAAGGAAGTTCTGATTTCCTCATACTCTACCTCACGAGAAGGATTAAGCTGCTTTAATTCATCGAGCTGCTGCTGAAATTTTTGGGCCCAGGACTCTGCTTCATCGTATCCGTCATTATAGCCTCCGGTCGCTCTCGTTGCACTTATATCTGTCAACCATTGTTGGACTTGAATCACTGAAATCTTTAATTCCTCAGTCTTGATCGTCGTCTGAATCCCTTGGCTTACAAAATAGAAAGAACCAAAAGTAAATCCTTGAACCAGTGTCACAAATAGAAAGATTGTTGCAATAATTAGTAGAAATTTGCCACGAATACTTCTCATTAAGTTTCCTCCTAGACCTATTCAAATTCTAATCTGTAGAATTCTACATAATGTATTATTTTCCTTTGATATAATTTATAGCAATCTGTCGAAAAAAAGGACGGTGTGAAATTTCGATTTCACACTGCCCCTTTACAAAAAAAATAATCCAACTTTTAAAAACTTGTAAGCGTAGCTTCTCACACAATAGTGAACGATTTTAAGCGAGCAGCTACCCGTTCTTCGCGAAAAGCACGCAGCGGAGTCGGGTTGGAAACAGGACGTTTCCAACCCGCTAGAGAGCCAAGGATGGCGATTTAGCGGGGCACCCGACGGAGCGAAGTGCTTAAGCGTTAGAACGGGTGCACGCAGCTTACTGAGAGAACGATGTGTGAGAAGCTACCCGACCCAAATCTTTCAAGACTATGTAAGGAGGCCGTATAAAAATCGAAATTTCACACTGCCCCAATAGCCTCAGATTTCATAATGATTATGCTTGCCCTCATGCTCATAGGGTGAGTAAGCTTGGTATGGAAACAAATCCAATGAGAATTCTTGATTTTTAACGTTTCTGTAAAATTCCCTGACGCTTTCCAGGATTCTCTTATCCATTATCGATTCCTCCTCATACAACGAAAAGATACACATTGAACTCAAAATTAGTATGCATGAGTCGGAATCTAATTATAATGGCAATTGAAACCATGAAGAATCGTTAAATTATAAAGCTTATATATCGATAGCATGCTAGCCGTATCAAGTTACAATCTGGTCTTCTCCATAAATCATGTATTTCATAGTTGTGAGCTCTCGTAGTCCCATCGGTCCACGAGCGTGTAGCTTCTGGGTACTGATACCAATCTCTGCACCGAAACCGAATCGACCTCCATCAGTGAAGCGGGTGGAGGCATTGACGTAAACAGCCGCTGCGTCTACTTCATTTAAGAAGCGTTGGGCTGTCGTGTAATTCTCGGTGATAATCGTCTCCGAATGTTTGGTACCATACTGGTAGATATGATCCATGGCCTCATCTACATCCTTTACAACTTTAGCGCTGATGATAAGATCCAGATACTCAGTTCCCCAATCCTCTTCCTTCGCTTTAGCTGCATAGGGCAAGATAGAGCAGGTTTTTTCACATCCGCGAATTTCCACTCCGTAATCCCGGAGCTTAGTGCCCAGCAAGGGCAAGAATTCTGAGGCAACCGCTTCATGGATAAGCACAGTTTCTAAGGCGTTGCACACCCCTGGTCTTTGGGTTTTAGCATTAAAAACGATGCTGACGCCTTTATCTAAATTCCCCTCCTGATCCACGAAAGCATGACAAACCCCGGTACCTGTCTCGATAACAGGTACGGTGGATTCTTTGACCACTGTCTGTATGAGTCCTGCTCCCCCTCGTGGAATAATGACATCTACGTAACCATTCATCTTCATCAATTGTTGGACCCATTGCCGATCGGTATTTTCAAGGAGCTGTATGCAGGCTGTCGGTAGCCCTTGACCTTCGGCAGCTTGCGAAATAACCCTACTTAAAACCTTATTGCTTTCGATAGCCTCTGAGCCTCCCCGCAAAATCACGGCGTTACCGGATTTTAGACAGAGGGCTGCCGCATCCACTGTTACATTGGGACGCGCTTCATAGATCATGGCCACAACACCTAAGGGGACACGGGTACGCTGAATACGCAAACCATTGGGACGAGTCCAAAACTCCCCTTCACCTACGGGATCTGCTAAGTTTACTACTTCCCGTAAGGAATCACTCATCTGACGAATCCCTTCAGAAGTCAGGGTTAGGCGGTTAACTAAGGAGCTTTTGATTCCTTTCTGAATAGCACCCTCTACATCCCTTTGATTAGCCACCAAAATTTCCTGTTCCTGGGCTATAAGCGCATCGGCCATGGCCAAAAGAGCTTTATTCTTGTTCGCTGTGCTTGTATAGGCTAATTTACGCGCGGCATCCTTAGCCTTTTGCCCAATTGTCATCAGCTCCGGTGAAAAATCCATCCTAATCTCTCCTTTCTAACCTTCCAGCATCATCGTCATATTGTCACGATGCACGACCTCTTCACCCTCCAAATTAGGGATTAAGTCTAACATTACATCGGAATGCATACCGCGGACCCGCTCTAGTTCATCACTATTTAGTTCAACAAGCCCCCGGGCAACCTCAAGCCCATCTGGATTATTGATGCGCACCAGCTCTTTGCGCTCCCAGGTTCCTTCAAGTCCCGTAATACCGGAGGCTAATAAGCTTTTTCCCTTAAGCAAGGCATTGACTGCCCCTTGATCGATAAAAATGTTCCCCTCGGAAAGACCGCCATAGGCAATCCAGCGTTTTTTACCCACAATACGGTGCGTTGCTGGTAGAAAATAAGTACCCAGGGGGCGTTCACCTTGAATAAGCTTAATCATATCCTCCATATGCTTGGAGTGCATAAGAAACATACCAATACCAAAACGGGTGGCAATCTCTGCTGCTTTAATTTTCGTAAGCATTCCACCGGTTCCTAAGGAGCTTCCCGCTCCACCTGCTACACCTATTACTTCAGCAAGATCCTTAACCTCCGTAATGAGCTTAGCCGCAGGATCCAGTTTGGGGTTAGCGGAATAGAGGCCTTCCACATCTGTGAGAATCACCAGCAAATCTCCATGCACCAGTCCAGCCACTAAGGCCGAAAGACGATCATTATCTCCGAAACAAAGCTCCTCCACGGCAACCGTATCATTTTCATTGATAATAGGCACCACTTGAAAACGGAGCAATTGCTCTAAGGTGTTTTGAGCATTCTTATAACGAGAAGCTTCCGCCAGATCGATTCTTGAAAGCAAAACCTGAGCACTGACGAGACCATAAGCTTCGAGAGCAAGTGCATACTTCTCAATCAGAACTCCTTGACCAACTGCGGCTACAGCCTGCTTACCTGCCACATCCTTTGGCTTAGCTTTTAACTTCAGTTTCCCAACACCTGCAGCCACGGCACCTGAGCTGACCAGAACACATTCCACACCCACCTTATGAATCTCCGCAACCAATCGTGCAATTCGATCAATTGCTCGATCATCAAGACCACCTTCAGGGTGGTTTAAGCTACTACTACCAATTTTTATAATAATTCGCCGTAGCTCACTCACTCAAGATACACCCTTTCCATCTCTTCAGCACGAGCTTTGCAAGCTTTAGCTGCTCGTGCTACTAATTTCTCTAGACCATTTTTCCCAAATACATTCAGAGCTTCTTGTGTTGTTCCATTAGGCGAAGTAACTGCCACACGCAGCTCGCCGGGTGATTTGCCACTGGTAGCCAACATTTTCGCTGCCCCGAGGATGGTTTCCTTAGCAAGTGTTTCCGCTATCTCTGGAGTGAAGCCCATCTCCACCCCTGCCTTGACCAAGGCCTCTGTGAATAGATAAAAATAGGCCGGTCCGCTTCCACTCATGGCAATCAGGGGATTCATCTGTTCCTCGGTTACCCAGATGAACTTCCCGACGGCGCCAAAGACATCCTCTACAGCTTTTGTATGACCTTGATTGACCCCTTGCCCCTTGACCAAACCGGTCATGGAATGCATGACTGCACTGGAGGTATTGGGCATGGCCCTAACAAGGGGATTCTGGGGCAAATGTCTTTTCAGTAATGCCAAAGGAATTCCTGCCGCTACACTAACAAACAGCTGATTATCCGAAATGATCTCGCTGATGTTCGCCATAACCTCATTTACATCCTTAGGCTTCACCGCTAAAAGGATAATCTCTGAATCCCTAATTGTTTCCACAAAGGAAGCTGGGATTACCCCATAATCTTCCCTCATTTTTTCCAACTTAGCCTGATTGGAACGGTTAGTCACTCGAATTTCATAATGACCTGCCAGAGCTAGACCCTTAACAATAGCTTCAGCCATGTTACCAGCCCCTATAAACCCGATTTTTTTCATTCGTATCACCCTCTAATCTTTCTACTATATTAATAAGGTCCCTCAGTCATTCTTCCTCTAGGATGGTATAGTATTATGCCTTCTTGTCCGTACCGGACTCAAGCAACTAAAAAAAGGCCCTTTCATTCCTTTTCCAAGGACGAAAGAAGCCTTCCGCGGTACCACCTTTATTGCAATACGCCACTCAAGCCCGATAACGGTGGGATCCGTTTGATTCCTCATCAAAGCCTCACGATTGGGTTCAGTCACGCATCCTTAGGAAGTTGCACCAACCCTTCCCTCTCTCATAAAACGAGTAACCTACTAGATCGTTCCTCGGCAATCTATTCGATATATAATTAAGCAATTAAGATCAAGAAATAAATGTTTTATATAGTTTATCATAATACCTCTATGATTTACTAGGGTATTTTCCCCGTTTCCTCCTGAATATCCTCATTATTTTATCAAGATCCATTCTTTTGGTCTATCACCTCTACATTATGAACAAAAAATACCAGAGCGATTAGTCGGCTCAGCCTTCGCCGGGATGTAACCTATCAACTGCTTGTAATATATTTCATTAAATTTTAATAAGAATAAACATGTACACATAAAACTATTTCAAAGTTTAAGGATCAAAGGAAAGGTGGATATCAATGAAGGAAGACCGAGAAAAAATGAACTTGGTGGAAAAAGGAACCAGCAGGAGAAACTTTATTAAACATGCTGCCGCTGGAGCATTAGGGGTAGCATCTCTTGGAGTACTGACTGCCTGCAATAGCAAGACAGCAACACCCCCAGCACCGCCTCCGGCACCCCCCAAAGACGAGATGGAGTGGAAAAAAGAAAGCGATGTGGTTATCGTTGGTGCGGGTGGTAGTGGATTAGTCGCTGCTATAGAAGCAATAACTGCCGGGGCAAAGGTACTTATATTAGAAAAAGCTGAAAAATCCGGTGGTACCACTGCCGTGTGTGGTGGCGTAATTCAAGCTTCCTCAACTGATTACCAAAAAGCAAATACACCCTTCAAAGACGATACCCCTGAGAAACACTTCAAGCTCTGGTTAAAAGCTGGCGAAGGAACAACTGACGAAAGTTTAGTGAAAGATTTAGCCTATGGAGCTCCTGATGATATTAAATGGTTAACAAATCTTGGGGTAAAATTCAAGAGTATTGTTGGACACTCTCATATTCCCTATATTGATGAGTCGCTATATGCAGATCGTCTGCATAATGTCGAAGGTGGCGGTAAAGCCTTAGCAGAGATCTTATTAAATGCGGCGGTGGCAAAGGGTGCTGTAATAGAATATCAAACAGAAGTAACTAAGCTTTTAACAAACGAGTCGGGCGAAGTAATAGGTGTCCTTGCCAAGCAAGGCGGCTCAGAAATAAACGTTAAGGCTAAAAAAGGTGTAATCTTAGCGAGTGGCGGCATTGACCAAAATGTCGAACTGGCCAAACAACTAAATCCCCAGCAATATTGGGCATTAACAACCCAGCAAACTCTCGTAGCAAAGACCAATACCGGTGATGGTATACGCATGGGTATGGAAGTCGGCGCCGCCGTATTTACAGGCGGAACCATAGATATCAGTCTAAGGACAAGGGCTGGATTATCCAATATCGCTCCCATGCTCCCGGCGTTTTATGTTAATAAAAAAGGTAGACGCTTCGTCTGCGAAGATACCACCTATGCCTTCAATTTCCGCGCCATCTTTCAACAGGAAAAAATGTTTGATAGTCCAACCTACACAATCTTTGGCAAGAGCAGTTTAACCGCACCAGGGGCTCCCTGGAATGACGAAAGCGTAAAGAAAGAAATTGAAGGCGGTTTTCTGGTCACGGCTGATACCATTGAAGAGCTTGCTAAGAAAATAGAAGTTGATCCGACTAATCTGGCTGCCACTTTAGCCACTTGGAATGCAGATATGAAAAATAAAAAGGATAACCAGTTTGACCGAAAAACTGGACTTGAACCGATTCAAGGACCCTTCTACGCTTATAAAAACACAACAAACAACTTGGGCTCTATCGGAGGACTAAAAATCAATGCACAAACCGAAGTCATCCATGTCAATGGAAAAACCATTCCCCGTTTATTTGCAGTTGGCATGAACTCCGCAGGATGGATTGGGCCCTTCTATCCTGGTTCTGGAACTGCGATTATGGGTTGTATACACTGGGGCCGTAAAGCGGGCACCAATGCTGCTAAGCTAAGCTAGGCTAAAGTAAGCTAAACAAATCTAGCCGTGACCTCCTAAACCTATCCAATTGAATAGGTTTAGGAGGTCCTTTTGATTAATCTAGATTGAAGTTCTCCGCAGCCTATTCTATATCTTTATTTGACTCGATGAAGAATGCTGGAGTATGCTATGCTAGTAGCACTTTGTTCGTTTTTTGGAGGAATCTATTCATGTCATTTATTCATATCACGGAACAAGAAATCCGCACCCTTGCTTCTAGTAAAAGGGTTTTTGATCAGGGTATAGCCTATGCATCTGACCAAAAGGTGAGTCATTTATCTCTCAATCCTGAGAAACAAATAATTTCAGCCGTCGTCATTGGCAATTGGCTTTATGATGTTTATATCAAGGTGCGCAACAACGGTTCCGTCTATTCTTATAATTGCACTTGTCCTGCATTTAATGAATACTCAGGAGCCTGTAAACACGTTGTTGCCACCCTTAAAGCGGCTCAGAGACAGATAGATGCGCCGGGCGATACTGGTTTGCGTCAGACAGTAGCTGATTTTGTGGCCTTATTTGCGAAACCTGAGCAAAAAAACACTCAAGAGCAGTTAAATCTCGAGCTCGAGCTAGAAGTCGTATGCAATCGGCAAATTTATGGTTACCTACAACTTAAGGTAGGGCTAAAACGTCTTTATGTGGTTAAGAATTTAGCAGAGTTCTTATCGGCAATCCACGACCGACGTGCACTGGAATTCGGAATGAAATTCACCTATGATCCTCATCAACATTTCTTCAGTGAGGAGGATCAGCAAATAATTGATATGCTTCATGAGATGCTCAAGCAATATGAAGCTGTCAATAATCTTCGCAGTATTTACCCTTCTTCCTACACTTCCCCTTTCTGCCAAAAACCTTTCATCTTAAGCAAATATTACTTGGGGGTATTTCTTGATGCCTTGGGTGATAAGGGTTTTACCTTGACACTTACTTCTTCCCATGAAAACATTAATTGTCATCCCTACTCTGTCCAAATCGCCCGCCGAGACATCCCCTTGGATTTTGCGGTCCAGTCAAAAGAGCGCGATCTTGCTCTGGCCTTAAAAAGCAAACTGCCTCTGCAGCTTACCGATGATGGACGCTATTATATTTATGAAAAGATGCTTTACCAGGTATCTCCCGAACAAAAGGCGTTCCTTCCAAACTTCATTAAAACCCTGTCCGGTAAATCTCATCTGACCCTCACCTTTCCCGCGAATCAGAAAGATCATTTTGCTTCGGAAGCCATACCGCTCATGGAAAAGCTGGGATCTGTCTCTATCGAACCTGAGCTCGCTGAGCAATTTGTCCGGGAAGAGCTTCGTCCACAGATTTTCTTCGATAGGATCGGCGAAAACGGTATCCGTGCTCGTCTGGAATTCCATTACGGAGACCATATGGTCAATCCCTTCGCTTCGCAAAAAAATCTCAAACTGGCGGAAGGGGCTCATTCACAAATTCTCATCCGCGACATTGAACGGGAGAGGAAAATCTTAGGAATCTTCGAGCATGCGGAGTTTACCGTTTCCCAAGGCACCATCAGTTTGGAAGATGATGAGAAGATTTTCGACTTTATCATGGAGTGGCTGCCCCAATTACAAGAATTGGTCGAGGCCTTCTATTCCGAAGACTTTAAGCTCAAAATCAGGACCTCGACCAGCTTCTCTGGTCGGGTACGTTTAGATGAATCCTTAGACCTACTGGAAATATCCTTTCAGTATAGCGATATTGATCAGGGTGAATTGGCGCAAATCTTTCAGTCCTTACATTTGAAGAGAAAATATTACCGCCTGCGGGACGGATCTTTTCTCGATCTAAAGCAGCCTGAGCTGGAATCTATGGCCCAGCTACTCGATTATCTAAACCTCAAGGAAGATGATCTCACGGGTGAGACTCTCCAGTTACCCAAATTCAGAGCTATGTATATCGATAGTTTTCTTCGTCAAGCCAACTTACCCGGGATTCATCGCAATCGAGCTTTTAAGCAGCTCGTCCAAAGCATCCTCGAACCACAGGACGGAGAATATGATCCCCCCACTTCACTTATGAATGTGCTACGAGATTATCAAAAGACGGGGTTCCGCTGGCTTAAGACCTTGGCTTCTTATGGTCTTGGCGGTATCCTAGCGGATGATATGGGCTTAGGCAAGACCTTGCAGGTCCTCGCTTTTATCTTAGCAGAGAAGGATAAATCCTCTGCTACTGCTGTAGATGTTGATACTATCTCCCCAGCCCTTGTCATCGCGCCAACCTCTCTGACCTACAACTGGCAGGCGGAAGCAGAAAAATTCACTCCCGACTTAAAAATATTGGTAATCGATGGTACACCGCAGGAACGTCAGGAACAGTTCAAAACCATAGATCAAGCTGATTTGGTGATTACCTCCTATGCGTTATTAAGGCGAGACATCGAGCATTTCTCCGAATTTACTTTTTCTTATTGTTTCTTGGATGAAGCTCAAAACATCAAGAATCCTCAGACCCTTAATGCCAAGTCTGTGCAAAGAATTAAAGCTAAAAGCTACTTTGCCTTAACCGGAACACCCATTGAAAATTCACTTGCGGAGCTCTGGTCCTTGTTTAACTTTATCATGCCCGGCTACCTGCTCTCCAGCCAAGAATTTCAGCGCAAATACACCCTACCCATTCTTAAAGGGGAAGACCCTCAAGCTCTTCAAGAATTAAGTCGTCACATCAAACCCTTTATTTTGCGCCGACTTAAAAAGGAAGTTTTAAAAGAACTTCCACCCAAAATAGAGACAGAGATCAAAGCATCCTTAACTGACGAGCAACAGAAAATCTATCTTGCCTATCTGCAGCAAACCAAACGTCAAATCGCTCAAGATTTGGCCACCTCTGGATTTGCCAAGAGCCAGATTAAAATTCTGGCCGCTTTAACTCGACTGCGCCAGATCTGTTCCCATCCGGCGATGTTTATCGAAAACTATAGCGGAGAAAGCGGAAAAATGCTGCTCTTCCAGGAGATTCTAGCCGATACCTTAGGCAGTGGCCACCGAGTACTAGTCTTCTCGCAGTTCACTTCCATGCTAGATATTATTCGTGACTATTTAAGCTCTGAAAACATTGAATTTTTCTATCTCAATGGTTCTACAGAAGCCTTTGCCCGAACCCAAATGGCAGCTTCCTTCAATAATGGCCAAGGCCAAGTTTTTCTGATTTCTTTAAAAGCCGGCGGGACAGGTCTAAACCTAATTGGCGCTGATACAGTGATCCACTTTGACCCTTGGTGGAATCCGGCTGTTGAGGATCAAGCTACAGACCGAGCTCATCGCATCGGCCAAAACAGTTCTGTCCAAGTTATTAAGCTTCTTACCCAAGGGACTATTGAAGAAAAGGTCAATGCCATGCAAGCCAAAAAGAAAAAACTTATTGATGCCGTTATTCAGCCTGGTGAGACCATGCTATCAAAGCTGACTGAGCAGGAGTTGAGAGATCTTTTTGATTTGCCTCAAGAACAGATAGACGCTCCTTGGGATGGCACCCCCACAAATTAAGCAACGGAAGAAGGATCTCCATGCTGAAGAGACCGGTGATCGAAAGTAAATACGTCGATAAAATCCGCGAAATACATTATCGCGGAAATCGTGACGACCTAACAGAGGAACAAGCAAGTGCTTCCCTTTCAAAGGGGCACGAGAAGCTAGATAGTGATAAGATAGAAAATGATGAGTTAGGTAATGATGAGCTTAGTAATAATGTGCTTAATAACGGACATATATTTCAAATAGTACCCACTTATATAGATAAACCCATTGGAGCTGACTCAATTGAGGCCGAGTTCATTGGATCTATTTCTAATGAAGTTGATTCTAGTGAAGATAACAAGTTTGAAGTTATCGGCTGGATCAATTGGACTAAGGAAGTTCCTTATGATTTTCTTCTTCGCCAGATCCAGACCGACAAGCATTTCGTAGCTATCCTTAAAGGACGCACCGATGGCTGGCCACTTTTTGCCATCCAAGACGGAAAACCCACCTGCTCACGATCAAGAATGGGTTCGGATTGGAACTGTCGGATGTGTGTAAAGTATTTTGGTATTACCTGTAAAGGTAGGTAAGTATCACTTGCATCTATGTAAAACCCGCTTAATTGCTAGCTTTAAAAGCTAGAATCAAGCGGGTTTTCGATCATTCAAATGTTCCAAAGCATTATTTTTTCACTTTACAATTACATTCTAAATACGCTTTAAATTGCCCATCTGCTGCTTTAGCCCTTTCAACAGGATCATTCCACTGAAGAGATTCATTATTATTTGCTTTAGAAACCGGGAAGGTTGGCGCTAAACCTTTGAAGCAACACCATCTTCCTTTTAACATAATTATCACTTCCTTTTTACATATTTCAATCTGTTTTGTGAAATATAAATTTATCTCTGACAGATCTTTATATGTGAATGTCCCCACAATTACATTATAAAGCAGTTTGCATCAAATCCCAAACGAGATAATCGAGGATATACACTTATTTTCTCAATTTATATGCCAAAACATTTGTTTATCTCCTGCTTTAATAATAATTGAATTAATAGCAAAACCTCCTTGACCTATTCCCAAGGCCTAAGAGGTTTCGCTAAGGTATAGTATTATTTTTAGGGGAAATTTGCAAGAAAAACTAATCGAGTAAAGCGACTAACCGTCCTTTGACTTCGCCACGCTTGAGGCGATCAAGGCCATCTTTTATTTCATCAAATGTGATTGTACTAAGCTGTAGGTTGAGCTTACCGGTGGCGAAGAAATCATAGACCTCCTTGATATCTTCAGTGTCGCCACCATTGCTACCTAATACTTGGGCTTGTTTAAGGATCAAGGTGTAGGTACTAATTGTCGCTTCAAGCTTACCCATACCGACCACGACAACCCGTCCAAATTTAGCCACAGCTTCAAGGGCCTGAGCTGTGGTACTACCAAATCCGGCATAGTCAACGATGAGTTCACAGCCAACTTGAGCCAGATCCGCAGCATTTTCATAAACTTCTTTAATACCAAGTTCCTTACCGAGTTCGCGTGCTTGTGGATTTATTTCAGCCGCATAAACCTTACAGCCTCTTAGAACAGCCATACGTGCCGCAAATTGACCTAATCCGCCGATCCCGATAACGCCGACCTTCATACCTTTCTTGGCACCGCCGATCCTGAACATGGCATGATAGGAAGTCATTCCTGCATCTGTAGCCGCTGCCCCTTGCTCAAAGCTAACATTATCCGGGATATGAACCAAGCATTCAGCAGGAACCAAGCACTTGGTAGCGTAGCCCCCATCGCGTTGATAGCCGATCGCTTCCCCGGTGCTTTTCGCAATAGGACAAACGCCGACTCGATCCCCTACTTTAAATCCGGTTACCCCTTCGCCGACCTCAGTGATGACGCCGGCACACTCATGACCCATATATACTGGAGCAGCAGTAATCAGATTCATCCAGCCCGGATCTTCTAGGGCAGCCACATCGGAGTGACATAATCCAGTGGCTTTAACATCGATGATGACTTCTCCGGGCACGACTACCGGATCTGGTTTTTCAACCATCTTTAATGGAACGTGCGTTTCTGTAAATACCCAACCTCTCATACATAGCACCCCTTTCTCTGCTTCACATTTGTAATAAAGTGAATTTTCTATTATTTTAATATTTGTAATAATGGTAGCACTGAAGTCTTTTTGTGTCAATGAAACTACTTAATAAAGATAATATTTACTTTCTTTAAGTAAAACCTTATAGTCATTACTACCTAGTTTCTAGAAATTATAATCCGCTGTAACTCAAAATGACACCAACCATAATTAAATGATTGGTGTCAAGCTCTTTGGCTACTCCACGGATTATTCTCCTAAATTGTTCTGCTTTTCCGATTGCTTAGCATTCTTTTTGGTTTTCTTACTTTTATCAGACATACTGATCCCCTCCATTTGAGTTTACGATCAGTATACCTAAAAAAGCGTTCATTCATTCATAGAATTATGGAGTTAGTTACTAAATCACACTTTGAATCTCGTAATTTCCGCTTCTAACCTATTCGCACTATCTCTTGTCTTCAGAGTCTGCTCTTTAACCTCGTTAGCTTTGAGATTGACCTCAGTTGCTCGATTTGCGATATCTGAGGTTCCACTTGCTCCTTCATTGGCCGCTTGAGCTACCCCATTGATTGCATAAGTTAGGTTTTGAATAGATACCAGAAGTTGTTCAGACGTGTCGTCAAAGTCGCTGACGAGCTTATCAACGAAAATCGCATCTTCACTGTATTTGTCTGCCACTTCTAACATAACGTCATAATCATTATTTACATCAACAGACACAAAGGTCAATAAACTGTTAGAACTCTGCGAGAGATTATCCACTGCGGCTGTTACCTTTGTGGTAACCTCCTGTATCTGCATTACAGCTCCTCTTGATTGTTCGGCTAGCTTTCTTATTTCATCCGAAACAACTGAGAATCCTCTCCCTGCCTCCCCGGCCCTTGCCGCTTCAATAGCCGCATTTAAGGCAAGCAAATTGGTTTGTTCGGTAATCTGCATAATGGCTTCTGACAATAAATTGATTTGACTGACCACTTTAGATTCAATAATCGCCTGTTCCAGTTTCTCTTGAGTGTCCATGAATATATCCGTTGCTTTCTTGCGGGCAGCCGTCACATTTCTCTTTGTGTCTTCCGCTCTAATGGTAATCTCCCTTGCCGAAGATGCTCCTTGTTGAGATTTTTCAGCGATTAACTGAACCGCTTTTTCGATTTCTTGAGTCGTAGCAGACATTTCTTCAGATGCAGCAGAAGTTTCTTCCATACTAGCAGCTACTTCTTCAGTTGTAGCTGAAATTTCTTCTAGACTCGTGCTTAAAACTATTACGTTATTCATGACATCATTTACTTTTTCCTCGATCTCCAAAGATTCATGCTTAATACTATTAACCAATTTCTTTATTGAGTTTTTCATGTCATTGATAGCGTTCGCAATTGATCCTACTTCATCTTTTCTAGCTAGGAATCTAGGATCAACCTCTTGTGAGAAGTCCCCGCCAGCGATAACCTCCAAATACTGCGTAGATTTAATGATAGGAGTCGTTATTTTCTTTGTCGATATTGTGATCAAGAGAATTGTTAATAATAGCATGATGGCTGAAACAATTAGGACCATAAGGGATATGCTCCTTGCGCCCTCGGTTAACTCATTATCAGAAATGAAGGAGGCTAAAATCCAGTCGGTTCCTGAAACTTGATGAGGATTAACTATGTATTTCTCTCCCTCTATGGTTACTTCAAAGGGAACTAAATCCTCCGATATTAGTTTCTCTATGCCTGTCATATTGATTTCTTCTAGTTTTTTAAAATTATTCTCTGGGTTATTCCCATCTGCTAACACGATTCCTGTCTTGTGGACAATCATCGAAAAACCAGTCTCGCCGGTTTTCATGGAGTTCAACATATCACTGATCACGGACTGCTCCACATCGATTCCGATCGTACCCACCAATTTTCCATTCTTATCCACAAAGGATCTTACATTACTCGTTATCATCGTTTTAGAGATACCGTCAATGTATGGCGCCGTCCTCACAATGGAGCCATTTCCGCTTTTGCCCGAGGTATACCAGCCCTTCTCAGGTGGAAAGAAATTCATGCTTGGTACGTTGGTTTCCGGCCATTGGAGGTATGCACCATTTTCAGTGCCAAAATATACATACATTGTGCCCGGATGGCTTGAGGCATAGTGATCAAACATCTCGTATATTTCTTGCTCGACTCCTCCATTCTTAGAGGGGGTCATCGGGATCTCTTCAGTGGTATTAACATAGGATGTAATACCGCTGTTTGCAGCTTCCATAACCAACGGATTGGTAGCCATCATGTTGATGTTCTTATCAATCTGATCGTAAAAAATTCCAATCGAATTCTCTGCCACTTTCATTTGCTCACTAGAGTTGTTAAAATAATCCGTTCTCGCTTGCTGAGTGATCTTATAACTTGAGATGCCGCCGACAGTTGCTAAGGCAATTAAAATGATTACGACCGAAATCACCAAAAATTGAGTTTGAATACTCTTAAATTTCATCCAGCAATCCCCTTCCGTCTTAGAATTAGGTCAAACTTCCAGCAATTTTACGGCTCCAACCATAAACGAAGATTTTGTCTGGCCGCTCATAAGTCACTTTGTTTCATAAATGGAGATGAGATAATTAAAATTGCGTTTTCTAAAAAAACAGAAAAAGTAGCCGGAATTCGGCTACTTTTTAAGCTACTTATAGCAACCAGGCTGTCATGTTCATAAATGAATTTAGACCCTATAGCTTTGCGTCACGCTCTTTCGAGCGCTTTGCCAAATACTTCATTATTAGTTAACCTATTTATTTGTTAAACTTCTTCCGAAAAGATCTGATAAATGGGTGCCCCTTCACATTGTGCAGGATACCTTAAGCCGAGTAGTACTGACACAGAGGGTGCAACGTCAACTTGACGAATCGTCCGATCGGTTGTGAACCCAGACTTAACTCCGGCACCGGCTGCTACAAATATCGGGGAAACAGAGGTTTCGAAGTATCCTTCTGAGGTGGAAATGCTATCTCCGTGCAATCTGTTGTAGCCTTCTTCAACTGAGAAGAAAATGTCGCCACATTCAGGTCCATTAGCACCGATTAACACGGCGTCTTTGTTGCGGAGGCAGATACCGATCACACGTTTACCTGTCCGATCATCTCTGTAGTTATACAAATCCGAAATGATTTGTTCTTCTAAATCGTATTTATCTTTCGGATCGACGATACCTGTTTTGTCGCGTCCCTTAAGGTTAATGTAGATGTAATTACTACGGATTTGAACGGCGCGTGTCTTTTCCCAATCAACTTCTCTGATGGAATTGCCATTTTCATCTTTTTTCATAACTGTATAGCCTAGTGCTTCCATGACCTTTGTATTGAGACCACCATATTCCCCGATGATTGGAGGTACGTTTTCCCCTACAATAAGGCCATGGTCACTTAAGATTAAGACGGTAAAATCTTCATCGAGTAAGTGCAGGAATTCGCCAAGATATTTGTCGGTTTGGATATAGAACTGCTCAATGAACCCTTGATAGGTTTTTTCATCTGTATAGTCCCAGGGTTGCAAAGTCTTGCCAAGATGCCATAGCTGATGGCCTGCGCAATCGATATTGTGAAGATGTGAGAAAACGACTTCGTACCCTTGTTCCTTGATGCAGTAATTCAGACAATCAGCTTGCCATTGGTTGTAAAGGTCCCAAGATGGCTCAAAGATTTCACCAACTAATTCTGCATCTTCCCCGCCAATTAAGCTGACCGGTGGAACGTTTCCAACATTTTCTACGATATCTTTATAGAGTGATTTCTGATGCCACAATTGGTCATTCTCGATATCAAGAGCGTTACTAATCCAAAGTCTGACTTTGTTACCCGCTGGATCAAGTTCGAGGATCTTCATCGAACGGCAAGCAGGTTTTGTCACTTCTTTCTTAGTCACATCATCAATGATTCCAGTTACCATCTTATTTCGTTCTAAAATAGCAAGTGGCGCTTCTGCCTTCTTGTTCTTATAAATAGCCACCCGATCATATTCGCCCGCTTCATTTTTAAGAATTAAGGCAGGACGTCTCATAACACCACCAGAAGTTAAAACCGTAAATTCTTTAGCGCCCTCTGGAGCATTAGCCCAACCTTTTGCTTCTACAAGAGGAGAGTTCACAATATCATAGGCGACCTTACTGCCGATGACAACTTCTGTATCTTCATCATCCATAACATAGGTGCGAATTTCTCCCCCTTGGCGAGCTGTATCGCCCCACCAAAGTTCCATCATTTCGTCATCAACATCAGCGTCTAAAGAATCTTCCAAATCGGTAATGATACAACCTACACCTGCGGGTTTATCCACGCGTGGTGCATAGCGTACTTCTTGAATCTCAGGTGATGCCACGATAACTTTTTCCCAGTCAAGTTGCGCAACACCCATGTTGACGGAACCTGGCTGTGTACCATCGACTACGCTAAGATTCTCACTATGTGAGGTCGGAGGCCAAGAGCTCCCGGGCCAGTGCCATACAAGAGTCTTGAGACCGGCCTCAGAAGTAATATTCCAAATTTGTTCTGCGGTACAATTACGAGAATCCATATTGTAAACTACCGCATCGAGACTTTCTGGTGATTGTCTCCAATAGCAAGTGATGCCATGGGTTCCAGGATACGCACCGGTAGCCAAGGTTGTCCAGCAGGGTGGGGTAATAGTCGGGATTGCTCCGAGTAGATGCAAATCTTCTCTAGCTGACCCACGTTCAATAAATTTTTGTAGATTAGGCATTTTCCCCTCAGCCAAGAACTTTTTGCTAATTCTTGGATCCATTCCATCAACACCTAATACAACTAACTTGTTGGTTAGTGCTGTTCTTTTCAAAATACTCATCTCCTCTTCTGCATTACAATTAAGTTATAAAAATCCTCCACTTTAAAAAGGGGGGAATTTTTTTCTCTAACAAAGCTTCCCTTCTATCTCCTTGCTAGTGAACGCATTATTGTTCACTAGCAAGGGAGAAGGTACATCATTACATGTTGGTTGTGTTTGAAGTCCCGTCCACTTTGACAGGGATCGACTCTAAGTTCTCGTTATCAAACTTGGTAGTTGTGAGAGCTTTATCATACCCAAAATCCTCACGTAACCACTTCACTGTAGAAACAGCAAGAATAACCATCAGGAATAACACGGGAACAGCCGTTAAGACTGAAGATAACTGAACGACCTGCATCCCACCAACAAGGAGTAGAGCCACAGTAGCTACAAAGAGTACTCCTGCCCAGGTAAGACGAATCCATTTTGGAGGTTCAACGCCGTCTTTTACTTCAGAGCAAGCCATATTCGCCATGGTAAAGGAAGCTGCGTCTACTCCTGTCGCTTGGGAGATTGCCATTACGAAGATAAAGAAAGGGATAACAACTTTAGCAAAAGGCAATGAGTTGAGGAACCAAGAAATTACGGCTGGCCCGCCTTCATTGGCCAGTATGTCAGCAATTTGTGCTCCATGGTTCATGATTGCATCAACTTGGTAACTACCGAAAACGAGATAGAATAACATACATCCTCCGGTAGCGGTACAGACCATGTTAACAATCAGGGAACGAATCGTACGGCCTTTGGAAATCCGAGCTGCAAAAAGGCCAACGTATACTGCCCAAGCCAGCCACCATGCCCAGTAGAAGACTGTCCAGTCTTGTGGGAAACCTGATTTGCTAATGGGATCGGTATATAAGCTCATGCGCAGGAAATTATCAAAGAGCGCACCCATATTATCAGCAAATAAAGAGAACATGAAGGTTGTTGGTCCAACAATTACGACAAAACCTAAAATAATAAAAGTTAAATACATGTTCATATCAGAAAGTTTGGCGATACCGCCTTTTAAGCCGTTGTAGCAGCTCCAAGTATAAATACAGGAGAAAAGTACACATACAATCAACTTAAACTGGATGTTATCTGCAATTCCGAAATAATCGGCAGAAATCTTCGATAACATTGGAATAACAAAGCCGAGTGAGGTGGCCATTCCACCGACCATCCCAACAATGACAATCGCGTCAATGAGTTTCCCAACCCATCCATCCGCAGCTTTTCCAATTACACCACGGCAGGCGTAACTAGGATAGAGATAAGGTTTTTTTCTAACATAATACAAGTAGGCGAAGGCAACGGCTGGAACTGCGAAGGTCGCCCATGCGCTAAAACCCCAGTGAAAAATTCCATAAGCCAAGGAAAATTGTGCAGCTGCTGGTGAAAAGGCTTCAAGTCCAAACGGAGGAGCCTTAAGATACCAGATGGGCTCGATCAATGCCCAGTAGACAAGACCGGCGCCTGACCCGCCACAGAACATCATGGCGACCCATGTAAACGTTGAAAATTCAGGTTTATCATCAGGACCACCGAGCTTTACATTACCATAGCGTCCGGCTGCTAACCATATTACAAACACAAGACATGCTAAAATAATTAATTCAAAAAACCAGTCGGTACTGTACGTTATGAAGTGCATTGCCTTTTGAACAGGAACTTGAGCCGCTTCTTGGAAAATCATCATTGGAACATAGAAAACGATACAGGCTATGATAGAAATCCAAAAGACAGGTTTGTTTACTTTAGCGTAAATAGGTTTTTCTTTACCATTGGCCACTAAAATTTCCCCCTAAGCATTCAATTTTTGCTTCTTAAATCTAGCTTGATAATTTGCATGATTAAGTAGAAAGTTTTTTAAGACATGGTTAATACCCATATTCACAAATATTACCACGTATACTCTTCTTACTAGATCAGGAAATACTAACCTTCCCTCCTTGCTCCTGATAATTTGATTTCGTTTTAGGTTTTGCTCTTGTACTTACAAGCGCATTATAATCAATATCTAATTTTCTGTAAAATACTTACTGATTATGCCCCGTATAGCTAAAAAGTATCAAGGATTAGGATAAACTGTCAGTTGTTATTCAATTCACAAAAAAGTATAATATATTTGAGGACTTATTTCTTTAATAACTGCTTCAGGAATAAAGATCAAGGATGGTTGGTGGATATGCGTCTTGAACAACTAGTCTATTTAGTAGCGATCAATGAATCCATGTCGATTTCACTTGCAGCCGAGCGTACTCATATTTCGCAACCGGCTCTTAGTTCTGCGATAAAAAAACTTGAAGATGAGCTTAATGTAGTGCTATTAAAAAGGACAAACTCTGGTACCCACCTTACCGAAATTGGGGAGCTTATCACTCTTAAAGCCAAAGAAATTCTAAACTGTATTGATGAGATCAATGAGATTGCCCACGGAAGCTCGATCCAGCTTAATGGAAATATTTCTATAGCCGTGGATTTCAGTGTCAATTTTGCCATCATGCCTGAGATATTGACAAGCTTCAAGAATAATCATCCTAAGGTTAATGCCTTACTAAAGGTTGGAGAGTCCAATAATATCTTACGAGATGTAGAAACCGGCAAAGCCGATTTCGGCATTATGCTGGATACTGAGGCCTTCCGGAAATCAAAGGATATTAACTATAAGGAATTGTTTTCTGATGAGCTCGTCATGATTGCCGGGATCAACCGCAATATAGCTGTGGAGTCCTCCACCATGACTTTAGCAAAGGCGCTGAGCATGCCTATCCTCTTATACAATACAGAATACATTACAGATTGTGGGATATCTAGCCTTTTGCAAAGATACGGAAATATTAACGTTTCCTATCGAGTTGATAACTTGGAAATGATGGAGAAAATCCTGAATCAAGGTGATATCATTACTTTTGTGCCCAAATTTATGGCGGATGAGTTTATGAAAACAAGCAAAATCAAGATGATTTCTTTAGAAGACGCGAGGTTGGATCTTTCGATCTTCCTAGTCTGGTTAAATCGTCATCACCTAACTATGGTTGAAAAGGAATTCATCAAGATTATAAAAGAAACATGTTGCAAACGATCATATATAGAAATATAAATGCTTTTCCCGAGATGACACTAGTTATCTCGTTTTTTTATGTGCATCTTTATAATCAACTAATAATTATAGGGGGCATATTTTATTGATATTTTACATTCCACTCCCGAATGTGCAAAATAGTACTATAAGACTATCTTTTATCGTAGCAATCAAAGGAGTATGAGATGGACCAGAATACACAGGCTCTTTTACAAAAGAGGGATTTAACCTTTGCTAAAAGGGGTATTGGTAGTGGATTGCTTGCCGGTGCAGCTTGGGGACTAGACGGAGTGTTAATGGGGATGGTTTTTGCCTTAGCACCTTTCACTAATAATGTGAGTTTATTCGCAGCCCCCTTAGTTGGCGCTTGCCTACACGATGGTTTTGCTGCTCTATGGATATTCATTTATAATGTAATTCAAGGTAAATGGCGCGATTATCGGCGCAGTTTAAGGACTAGACCAGGAAAGATCATTATCTTAGCAGCTATGGCTGGTGGCCCTTTAGCTATGTCCTGTAATATGCTAGCTATCAATTTTTCCGGTGCCTCCTATACCGCCGCAATCACAGCAACCTATCCTGCCATAGGTGCTATATTGGGAGCAATTTTTCTTAAAGAAAAGATATCTACTCGTGTCTGGGCTGGTATAGCTTTAGCAATTATTGGCTCATTTGTTGTGGGCATGACCCCACCAGAAGGTATTGGTCGTCCCTACTTTTATTTGGGCATTGGTTTTGCGGCAATTGCTGCCGTCGGTTGGGCAGTAGAAGGCGTAATTTCGACCTATGGTATGGACTTAATCGATTCAGATATTGCGATCGGCATCCGGGAAGCGACTAATTTATTTCTTTACCTTATAGTGGTACTCCCTTTGACAGGAGGAATTGCCTATAAAATTCTTCTTGATAGTCTCCTCTCACCCTCCGGATGGTATATTGCTCTTATTGCTCTTATTGGCGGAACTTGCGTTTTAACCTGGTATCGAGCGATGAATATGACTGGAGTTAGCAGAGCAATGGGGCTAAATGTGACTTACGCCTCCTGGGCTGTATTTTTCGGGTGGTTATTAAATAATCTGCAAATAACAACCAACCTCATCATCGGAGTTGTCCTGATTTCCATTGGCACAATTCTCACAATTGGTAATCCTCGAGATTTAGTTAATTTAAGAAGTCGATAAGGAGGTTCGGAATGTTCCAGATGCCTGTAAAATTCCGAGTAGCTCAGATTATATTCCATAATGAAGGGGTATCAAATCAAGCTATTTATGAAATGCTCAAAAAGGAGTATCCCCTTGATCGAAACGTTAATGAAAAAGGCGTGGAAGCTAACCTCCTATCTTTAAAGGCTGTTGGCATTATTCAGCCAATGGATGCTAAAATTGACGAGAAGGGTAACCTTATTCAGTATTATCAAATCACTCAATATGGTTCCAATCGAATGAATCACCTAAACATTAACTATTCGACGTGATACCACTTCTCTATCTATTATTCGACATCATTCAATTCGACATTTTCCCACATATTCCTTGTGCACCCCTATGAAAAGATGGTCAAATCTCTTGGGAGATTTGACCATCTTTAATTCACTCCATAGACAAACACGATAAACCTATCAAATCACTTCACATAGCGAACATGGCAAACAGGGCTATAGCCTATGGCCATAACCCTATTTCCATTGTTCTATTGATCTATATTGCCATGGCACTGAGGGTAGAGGACTTTTTATAAGTATTAGCCTCCTACCCTACCACCTGCCGAATGATTACTGTACTTCTGTTTTAACTGGGAGGATCATTTCTACATCACTATGTGGACGAGGAATGACATGGACCGAGATCAGTTCTCCGACTCGTTGAGCAGCTGCAGCCCCAGCATCAGTAGCTGCTTTTACAGCTCCGACGTCTCCTCTTACCATAACAGTTACCAACCCACCACCGACAAATTCGCGGCCAATCAAATACACGTTAGCTGCTTTGACCATAGCATCTGCTGCTTCAATAGCTCCTACAAGACCTTTGGTTTCGATTAATCCTAAAGCTTCTGTTTTACTCATTTTAATTTCCTCCTAAAATTCACTTTATTATTGTTATTTTTGATGTGGATACGAGATTCATCGCATTGGCTTCATCCGTATCGATATGGCATTCAAGACTCGAGGTGTTGTTGGCTCTAATGGCCACATTAGTATAGGTTCCTCCGCGAAGTCCACTAATCTGTATGGTTACCTGCTCTCCATCGGTTACACCAAGGCATCGAGCGTCCTCTAAGGACATATGAATATGTCGTTGAGCTATGATGAGACCTTTGGATAGAAGAACGCTACCTTTGGGGCCAATGATCGTGATTCCTGGAGTTCCTCCCAGCTCACCAGACAGTCTCACCGGGGTGTTTACACCTAGTTTAAAGCTATCAGTCTGAAGGATCTCAATTTGTGACTCTTTTCGCACTGGGCCGAGGATGCGAACCTTTTCGATCGCACCTTTTGGTCCGCAGACCGTCACTGTTTCCTTGCAGGCATATTGCCCAGGTTGGGATAGGTCCTTAATTTTCGTTAATTGGTATCCCACCCCAAACAAGGTGTCTAAATCCGTTTGGGAAAGATGAATGTGCCGGTTTGAAATTCCCACCGGTATCGAGTTGTCGTTCTGCTTAAGCTCTCCCCCTTCTTTAATCACTTCCATGAGCAGGTCTACTAAAGCGTCATACTTACCCACTTCAGCAGTCACCTCTTTGTTGTAGTAACGAAATAACTTCATTCACCAGTGACTGAATCTGGTCCTCACTGATGGCACTGGAAGGGTTCCCATACTGTAACCCACTGGCCGGATAAGGTGTATTGTTGCTTTCAGTGAAGTCTTTGATTCCATAAGCGATACGCTTAATGTTAATCAAGTGCATGGGCGTGACATTATCAGAAGTCGCACTCCCACCCCAGGTACCACACCCTAGGGTAAAGGCTGGAGAAAGACCGGTGCTTGCTCCCACACCGCCTTGGCTAGAAGATGTGTTTACCAGTATTCTGAACACAGGTTTTTCAGAGAATTTCATGGCCATTTCCGGATTCTCGGTATGAATGGAGAGGCTATGGCCTACCCCGCCATTATTCAATAATTTCATGCACAAATCGCAAGCTTCTTGCCAATCTTTCACTGTATAAAACGCCAGTACTGTCGTCAGCTTTTCATAGGATAAAGGATATCCTTCACCCACACCCTGTTGCTCGCCAAGCAATACTTTTGTTCCTGGTGGAATTGATATTCCGGCACCATTGGCGATGACTTCGGCGGATCTCCCCACCATTTTCGCACTCATGGCATGTCCTCTAACAAATAAGTTTTTGGCGACTTTGTTTGTTTCCTCGGGAGTCATGAAGTAACCGCCTTGACGTTTAAACTCTTCCATAACCTGATCGCGGATGCATTCTTCAACGACAACCGATTGCTCTGAAGCGCAGATTGTTCCGTTGTCAAAGGTCTTACTGGCGATGATGTTTTTAACAGCTTTCTGGATATTGGCAGTTCTCTCAATATAGGCTGGAACGTTACCTGGTCCTACCCCTAATGCTGGTTTTCCGGCGCTATAAGCTGCCTTAACCATGGCTGACCCACCGGTGGCGATAATCATCGCGACTTCATCGCATTTCATCAATTCGTTAGTAGCATCCATGGATGGCTTCGAAATACAACTAATGATATTTGCCGGGGCTCCAGCTGCTACAGCGGCGTCATTCATCAACGTGGCTGCTCGCAACGTGCATTTCAGAGCTGAGGGATGTGGTGAAAATACGATACCGTTTCTGGATTTTATGGCAATAATGGATTTATATATGGTCGTTGAGGTTGGATTGGTTGAGGGGACGATCCCCATGAGCAATCCAACGGGCTCAGCGATTTCCATGACTTTGTTGACCTTATCATCTTTGATGACTCCGATGGTTTGCATAGGCTTGATGAAATCATATAGTTCCGTGGAAGCAAAACGGTTTTTAAAAATCTTATCTTCTATTTTGCCAAATCCTGTTTCTTCCACCGCATCTTGGGCCAGAGAAATAGCATTTTCTTCGGCCACCTTCACCATATTACGGATAATTCTATCAATCTGTTCGCTAGTAAATTTCGCAAGTTCCGCTTGGGCCAGTTTGCCTTTCCGGGCAATATTTCTCGTCTCTTGAACAGATTGTAAATCATAATCAAAACTTTCCAATTTGCTACTCCTCCCTCCACCTTCGTATACCAGTTATAATCGGTATCATAGGCAATCAACTTTGGTCGTGTTTATTCTGACACCCCCTTCTCGTAATATCCCTTAAGTTGCTGAACAAGCAATTCTTTATTTGCTTTGGATATGGCTCTTCCAACAATGTCTAGTTCTTTGTATTCCCTAGCTAAATTGCGAAGCTTAACCACAGAGAGAGTCTTTAAAGCTTCTACCCCTTTTTCAAGGCCGAAACTCTGAATAATTGCATCGACTTCATCTTTGTTAGCGTGCTTTAGGGTGATTGGCATAGAGTCAATGCTTTCTTCTGTAATTGTGATCAAGGTATCATCTGATCTTGGGGGCATTTCCACTACTGCGGGGTTTTCGCTCACGATGACAATGCTCTCAATATCTGAATGCGGTCTAGGAATAACATGTTGTGAAACCAATGAGGAATGACTGATCTTCTCAACTGCGATCGTACCTGCTTCAACGGCAGCTTTAACTGCACCCACTTCACCAGTTACGGCAATTGTCACAAGACCACCACCAACAAAGGTTCTTCCCACAAGTTCAACCTGTGCCGTTTTGAGCATGACATCCGCGCATTCAATTGCTGGAAGGAGTCCACGTGTCTCAATAAGGCCAAGTGCCTGCATAGCCTATCCTCCTATTGTTGATCCATAAGATCAGACCAGTTTGCCGGGTAAGTCGTGTAGAAGAGTTTGACATATCCCGATGAACTCCAGGTTACTTTTGAACCTTTCGGCACGAAAAGAATATCCCCTTGGCAGGCTTCATAAGTTACACCATTGATGGTGATCGATAGGCTTCCTTCCAAAATAATATCAATTTCTTCATAGCACAATTCCCAGTCGAAGCTAGAATTATCAATAGTCAAGAAGCCAGCACTCATTTGGGATTCGTCTTTACTGACTAGTTCTCGATAAGCTACCTTAGCCCTGGGGTTACCTGTATCGAAATTCTCCAGCTTTACCGTCTTACCACGCACAATTCTTAGTCCACTTTTCGGTTCACGCTCGGTAAGGAATGGCCTTTCAAGCACTGGCACAGAGCTACCTGTCAGAATACGGTTGGTCAATGCCGCTTTCACCATTTGATAGATTACATCTCTGTCTATCCCTTTTCCTGGTTTGACTAGACCACTGTTTTTGCAGGTGTTTTTCGCCATAGGCGCTGGACCTATGCTTATTTCGATACCTAATTCATTGGCTAGATCTTTCGCGGACGGAGTAATAATCGTACCAAAGTCTACACAGAGAAGTTTTTGTCCTTTTTCTGCTATTGCTTTCATATCGTTTTCACAAATTAGTTTTTTCAAGATCACACCTCCTTTCGATGGTATATCGTTTTAGAAGTATATGCTCTTTTCTTAGAACAACGAAGTCCACAGCCGTTCCGACGGAGAAGGAATGACTTCGATATCGACGAGTAATCCCTTTTCCATAGCGATAGCTTTACCCGCTTCAATACCTGCTTCAACAGCTGCGACATCCCCAGTGAAAGTAAAATACGCTTTGCCTCCAAGTCCACTGCCCAAACGAAGTTCTAAGCCCTGGACATCAGCAGCTTTGAGTGCTGCATCCGCTGCCGTAATCATGGATGCCATGGAGAAGGACTCCATGATTCCCAGTGCCCCAGTTCCATCCGGCATAGTTGTCGCCGTGATCGCTGGGAAAACCCCTTGATGGACATTGGGGAGAATGAAGCTATCTACCAAATATTCTCCCGCTATTGCCGCACCCACGCTAACCGAGCTTTCTACTGCAGCAACATCCCCTTGAACAATAGCGATATATTTACCTGGGCAGGTAGGGGTGGCGCTGACCACATCGACGAAAGCTGTTTTGAGCATCTGGTCTGTTGCATAAATTCCTCTAGCAACACTCGTAAGCTCAATCATACCAATTGCTCTATACATACTAACCCACCTTTATCACAATAGAATTATCTTTAACTTCCATAACCGTACCTGCTAAGCTGGCATGAACTGCCGCCCCAAGGCTATTATCCGGAATCCTGCCAATCATCTGGCCTTCCTTCACCTCGTCGCCGACCGCGACAACCGGAATTGCTGGTGCTCCGATATGTTGACGCAATCCAATCTCGATGTAACTGGGTCGGAATTCGATCTGAATCATCGGGGCTGGCACATCAAAGGCTGTAAGGCCGATCTTTGCGACAAGACGTTTGCTGGGAATCAATCGATATTCCCTAGCCGACCTAGTTTGGAAATCGATTTGAAGCGGCTGATATTTAATTCCTTGTTCAGCGAGTTTCTTCTTATATATAATGTTCACCGATTTCGGATGGAGATTAGCTGGGCAAGAGAATAATTCGCAGGCATTGCATTCGCAACATAATTGGGCGATTTGTAATTCCTTAATATCTTCAATATTGTAGCTCAGAGCACGCATAACTTTATGTGGTTGCATATTATGTCCCAAAAGATATCTCGGACAGAGGTCTGTACACATGCGGCATTGTTCACAGGCTGTTCTGCCGATTACCCGTGCTTGATCTAGATTAACCGACTTTTTACGAATCAAGAAATGTTCTTTCTTAAGCAGTACATAACCTTTGCTTTTTTTAGTAACATAGCCCTCGACACCGTTCAGAAGCGGGCCCATCATGGGGCCACCGTCGATAATGGCATAGCCATCGATATTTTCGACCCCACATAACCTGATAACATCGATAATCGGAACGCCCACAGGCACTTTAACGGTGATAGGGTAGGGAATATCGCCGGCAACAGTAATGTAAGTATGCGTGACAGGCTTTCCGGACATGGCATTAAATATATTGAGTGCAGTTTCTGCATTGATGACTACACATCCCACCTTCAGGGGGATGGATGCCTCGGGAACAATTCTTTGGGTCAACTCATAAACCAATACTTGTTCATCACCGGCAGGATAGCTATCCCGCAGCTCCATAACTTCCATGTAACTTGCAAGTCCCAAAGCTGCTATTCGAGAGCGCATACGAGCAATGACCTCTTTATGTTTACCCTTGATACCAATAACGGCTTTGGAAGCTTCAATAGTTCTTCCGGCAGCCTCCAGTCCTTTGATGATTTCATCAGCGTAGAGGTCCATCAATTGCTGATCCACACGCAGGAGAGGTTCACATTCGGCACCATTTAATAGAATGTACTCTGCTTTCGAGGTTAGTTTAGCGTGCGTTGGGAATCCAGCTCCTCCTGCTCCGATAACCCCTGCATCCTTAATCAGATTAACTAAATCCAACTTTTCTCACCTCCGGATTTCTTAAAACGTACAATCTTCGTCAATTATTCCCACAATAATGGCATCAATAGGAGTGTTTTCACAATCCAGCATCTTGCGAGCTGAACTGCCGGTACAGACAAGGACGCGTTCGCCGATGCCGGCGCTAATGGTATCGACAGCGATCATGATACGACCTGCATCAATTCCGCCGAGGACTTCCACTAACATCAATTTCAATCCTCTCAGGGACTCGGCCTTCCGCGTCGCCCATATATTATCAATTACCTTTGCAGCTATCATGCGATCTCACCTACTTTAGCCTCTTTTAATTTATAGCGTATATCCTTAATTGCTGCTTCCACCGATGCGGTATCGCCAAAAATAGCAATCATAATTAGATTTTGGGGACAATGTCCTTTAATATCTTCGACGACTACCCCGGCTGCTTTTTCTGCGACATCAGCGGCAAAAACCATATCGATCATCCGCCCCTGCACCAAACCGATCGCATCGTAGTTCTCGATGGCGACGCTTGGTGCAGAACCTTTACGCCTAAGAAGGAGATCTACCGTCCCTTGGGAAGGGGATTTTATGATTCGATATTCCATGTGTAGTCACTCCTGTCTATAGAATTTCCTGTGTGCAGCTCAGAGCGATACCTAGCGGTGTCACAAACATAGGGTTTTGAGGTTTATACGTCGGGAGGTGAGTTTGCTTGGCGATGATATCTTCAATTCCTTCCAAGCAGCAGGTTCCACCGACCAGATAGATTCCTTCCACTGAATAATCAGATACGTGATGATTGATGATGGATGATACTTTTTCAATAACAGGCTTGACAACGTGGGCCAATTCCCTATGGTTTTTGACATCCCGTTTATACAGCTCTGCCTCATCAAAGTTCATCTTATAAGCTCCGGCAATGACCAGTGAGAAATGGGTACCACCGGTAGGTTCATCGGCGACATAAATCACTTCGCCGTCCTTCAAAATGGCAATCCCCGTGGTACCTCCGCCGATATCGACAATTGCGCCATCTTTAATCTTCAGCACTGCATTGGCGGCCGTCGGTTCATCCAGCAAATTCGTAATTTCAAATCCCGCACCCTGTACCACATGTTTAATTGCACCAGAATCTAGGGTAAAGGTTCCTGGGGGAAGTGCCGCAGCGGCATAAATAAGTTCAGTGCCAAGCTTTTCCTCCAGCTCTTGCTTCAACTCTTTGACGATGCGTATGGCACCGATATAGTCGACGATCATACCATCCTTTACCACATTAGCAAAACGATAGGCACCGGCTACCGGTTGATAATTCTCGTCAAGGACTGCCAGCACTATATACGCTGTTCCAAGGTCAATCCCTGTGTAATAAACAGAGGATTTCCCTACAATTGGTTTTTCAATGACCTTTTCGAAATCACGAACAAGTTGATCACAATATTGAAAAGCTGAATTTATGGTTTGCATTTTTGACCTCCCAGAGACTTCCCTATCATGATGCAAATTATATCGATCATAAGGTTAACTTGATCAATTAAGTCCTGTCGCAAGCAAACTTGCTTCTCGTCTTGCCCATATGCTTCCAAGATAGCTGGTTCGACTTCGCGGAGAGCAGCACGCAAGTGATTTAGTAAAGCAATTGTCTTGCCCTCTTCCAAACAGACATGGAATTCATTAATCTCGAAGGGTTTTTCCAAACTGTGAGTGCAATCTCTGATTTCCCCTTCTGACCATCCCCAAAATTGTATGGGCTCGAGCGGTTTCTGCTCTCGTTCAGACTTTAGTACCTTGCAAAAATATTTTCTTAAAGTAAGGACATCTTCAGCCAGGAGGTTATCGCCTGTAGCTAGGAGATCTGCTGCTACCAACAGAAAGAGGGATTCTATAGTTTCCATTCTGCCTCGCAACTTTAGCACACCCCAACTTTCGCGGCCCTGCCCCGGTTTTTTTCCGCTATTGTTTGTCCAATGACCGTCATTATTCTGATTCTGTATCTTGATTCCTCTGTCTACTAGAAACTGGCGAGCTTCCGGCGTGAATTTTACCTGCGGTTCCAGAGTATAGGTTGTAAATGGCTCTATTTTATACAAATCGCGCAGTTCCCTATCGGTGATGTATCTCACAGTCTCACCTCACCCTTCCCGAAATCTTTGACTTCACGTTCATAAATTGATGTCTCCTAAATCTTCCAATACATCCTTTTTTAAAGCTTCTTTCAAAGCGTCTACACCCGTATTGTCTTTTAAAGAAATCGAGAAGTAGGGTTCAGAAACTCCGATGCGCTGCATCTGTTGCCTACATAAATCAGCGTTTTCAGGGGCCAAATCGGCCTTAGTGATTACCCCAATAACCGGACAAGTAAAGGTCTTGGCAAAATTGGGCGGGTATACTTCAACTGGTCTGGATGAATCAAGCAGAAGAAGGACATGGGATGCCGTTTGTGCTGTAGCAATTAGGTACTTATACATGGAAGCATTTTCTATATAGGAACCAGGAGTGTCGATGGTATTTTTTCCATATATAACATCCTGAGTTTTTTTCAAGGGTCGATCACTATCATTGAGACGGTTGACTAATGTCGATTTTCCCACTTGTGTAGGTCCGACAACCATAATGCGTTTTTTCATGTGCGCGTAATCTTGGCTGGAGTAAATCCTAGCAATTTTTCCAAGGTTTCATTAATAGCTGTGGTGGCAGCTTCCACGCTTGCCACATCCCCTGATATGACCAGGGACCCTGTGAAGCGGTCTAAAAAACCGATCTCGACGTCAGATGCTTTTGTTGCAATATCTGCGGCAATTATTGCAGTCTCATTCGGAGTAAGGGTCAAAATACCTATGGCCCCTCGCTCCTCGATTCCCAAACGTTCATATAAGTCTTGTACGGGGGAAGCGATGATATGAGCCAAGGTCACTTGCTTACCAGGCACATACTCCTGAATAATACGCTTTCGATCAAATTCATCTGCTGCACTCATAAAATCCCTCCATCCGTTCTTAACCTTGTACTTAAGCTACCTTAGTGTCTGATGACCTTGACATTCATTTCATACTCTCTGATGATCTCCGCAATACGATCTAACTCTTCTGTGGTATAGGTCAGATCTCCGTTGATTGTGTATTTCTTATCCAATTGCTTGTATTTGTTAATGCCCAATCTATGATAGGGTAGTAGATCAATGCCTTGAAAGTTTTTACAGCTTTGGAAGGGCTTTAAAAATTCTAAGGTGCGACGTAATGTGTCAAAACCATCATTCAACCCTTTGATGAGGGGCATCCTGACCTTCACATGGTAGCCGCGACGGATTAGTTCTGTCAGGTTATCCAAAATACGTTCATTGCGTACCCCAGTAAGTTCGTAGTGTCGATCAGAGTCGATGTGCTTAAGGTCATAAAGAAATAAATCCGTAAACTGGGCGATCATGAGTAACGAATCAAGCTTAACGTAGCCACAGGTCTCGATAGCTGTGTTAATTCCCATGCGTTTGCATTCCATGAGTAGATTAGTGGCAAACTCAGGCTGTGCTGTGACTTCCCCTCCCCCAAGGGTGACTCCTCCACCTGAACTCAGGTAGAAGAGCGCATCTTGTTGGATGATTTCCAGAACCTCGGAAATCGATTTGTCCTCTCCTGCAATGGACAATGCCTGCTTCGGACAGATTTCTTCGCATTTACGACAGCCTATACAATCGATATCTCGGTTGACATGATGTCTAGATTCCTCTGAAAAATTGTGAATGTTGACAGGACAAACTGCAATACATTGTCCGCAGTGAATACACAAATCTTCTTTATACATGACCTGATACTTTCGTTCAAGGCCCTCGGGATTAGAACACCATTTGCATCTCAGGGGACACCCTTTGAAGAAAATTAACGTTCTTATCCCAGGGCCATCATAGATGGAGTACTTCTGAACATTGAAGATTCTCGCCTTACGTTCTAAGATTCTGCTAACTTCTTTACTCATAATGTCTCCATCTCTCGAATAATACTCGATTAAAAATGATCTAATACTGTTCTGCTAATAATTTCGTCCTGTACTTCTTTACATAGCTCAACGAAGTAAGCACTATACCCGGCAACGCGAATAATCAAGTCTCGATACTTTTCCGGTTCAATTTGGGCTCTCTTTAAAACTTCGTTGTCTACATAACTGAATTGCATCTGAGCATTACCTAGAATGGACGCCGTCCTCAGCAAGGTAATCAAGCCATTTTCACCTTCGGGTGTTTCCAGAATTCCACGCAACAGCTTGAAGTTGTGCACCATACCAATATTCATGGACTCGACACTCAGCTTGCTCACGGATTTGATGATAGCCGTAGGACCAAATTTGTCAGCACCTTGAGTCGGACTGATCCCGTCGGAAAGCGGTGTCCAGGCATGTCGTCCATTCGGTGTGGCGCCAGTTATTTCGCCAATTGGTGTGTTATTGGAAATGGAAAGAGTCCCATGCGTGAAATGTGAGTAGAGCATTTTGTAAGTGTTATGCACCCGTTCCGTCCAAACGACAATATCCGAGGCAATTGCGTCCGCATAGTCATTGTCATTACCGTATTTCGGTGCATTCAGGCAATCTGTCCTTAGGGCTTCATACCCTTCATAATTTGCATCTAAGGCATCCCGAATTTGTTTGAGGGTATATTTCTTTTCTTCAAATACCAATTTTTTGATAGCAGCCATGGAGTCTGCATAGGTCCCGAGGCCGGAGAAGATTAATCCAGGTCCAAAATTAATCATTGCTCCGCCGTTTGTAACATCGGTGCCTTTTTCCATGCAACCTTCGACAAGTAAGGACATCAGCGGTTTGGGAACAAGCTCCCTGTGAACCCGTTGGCTGACGATAGTTCCAATCGCCGATAACTGGATGATATGCTCAATTTGTTTTTTACAGGCGGCATCAAAGTCTTCAAAGGTTTTGAAGTTATCAAGTTCTCCGGTATCGATCCCTTCCCTTGTGCCACGCCATTTCATAACGCCACGATTCAGAACGAATTCGATAGCAATCGGCCATTGGGTATAACCGGTAGAGGTCCATTGATAGATGCGTCCAGATTTTTGAGGTTCAACACACCCCATAAGACAATAGTCCCGTGAATCTTCGATGCTAAACCCTTTAGCGAGCATCATCTTGATATGACTATCATCAAAGTGACAGGCAGGGAAGCCTAATCCGGCTTTAACAACTTCAACTATTTTTATTAAATATTTCTGTGGTGATTGGTTATGAATCCGACAGGCCAGTGACGGTTGATACATCTTGGTAAAACGTACCGCATCCATAATCAGATAGGTCAAATCGTTGGTGGCATCTCCGCCAGTGCGTTTCTGCCCGCCAACGGTCAAGTTAATGAACGGTTGATAACCGGCAAAGTATTTTGCACCCGACTCACTGGACAGCCACATGACTTCAGAACACTTGATGATGAAACAGCTCAGCAATTCAAAGGCTTCCAACTTATTCATGCGTCCAGATTCCATATCAGCCTTGAACATTGGATAAATATATTGGTCCAAACGGCCAAGAGAAATACCGGTCTGGTTTTCTTCGACAACAAAAAGGGATTCCAGCGTCCAGATCGACTGAAGCGCTTCATAAAAGTTGTTCGGTGGATTAGCCGGTACGCGGGTCAAAATATCGGAGATCTTGTAAAGTTCTTTCTTCCGGGTTGAGTCCTCTTCCCGATCGGCTAATTCACGGGCGTAATCCGAAAGTCGTTTTGCATAGGCTAAAATTCCGTCACAGGTTTCGATTTCAGCTTTATAGAAATATATCTTATCGATATCCTCAGGATTTAGCATCGACAGTTCACTTAACTTTTCTACTGCTTCCTGCCTAGCCCCATTAATACCCTTTTTTATCAAAATTACATCATAACCAGGTGCAGTATCTCCACCGCCATTGATTTGGTGATAGGAAAGGTCACTCACAAAGGATTCGCCGGAAAATGACCAGACCCCGGCATCTTCATATTGTTGTTGGCAAATCTCATCCAAGCTCTTCCCTTCCCAGAAAGGGAAGATTTCTTCCTTGAGAATTCTCTTATCTTCTTCACTGATTTGAAAGGGGTCCTGGGCCCTAGTTGACATGGTATCCAGCTCATCCCGAATCCATCTCCAAGCAATATCCGGGGATACGGCACCAGCACGAGGATTCCCACAAGGATGCCCGACAATTAACTCATCCTTTTGAATCAGCAAAGGGGCTGTTTCACATGCTTTTCTAAAACATTTAGCGCGCAACAGAATCTTTGGCAGGCCAGCGTTTTCTTTCGTCACTTGTGTAAACGCTCTGGCACGATAAGTACTGATACTTGGTTTGGCTTTTAGATAAACAGCACGCAGCCGCTCTAAGCGGGGCGTCAATCCAGTAATCTCCCCTTCAAATACAGGAGATTTGGTCTCACCATAATTTTCAGGACTGGATTTAGTTGTAGCTAGTCCATTAGAGATTCCTTGAAACAGCCTCATAATAGCTGCCGCTTCTTCTGGAGACATATTTTTTGTTACATCAGCAAATCTCTTAGAGAATTCTTTTGCATCCAACTTATTTGTCCTCCCTTTTCCTTCTTAAGCAGATAATCTATCTACTCTATCCCTACATGATGCGTCACTCTTTCCTATCGTCACAACGCATGTTCACTTATAATGTAAGCTGTTCCAGCAGTTTTCCCAGCAGATCTTTAAGATCCTGTGTATTATCTCTAGAGTGTTGGACAACGGAGCTATAACCTTCACTTGGTGCAGTACCTTCCCTAACCAGTGCACCCCTTGTTATGTCTTCCAACTTTCGCACCCCATAGCCTACCTTACGAATATTAATCAAATTCATGGGTGATACATTATCAGAAGTAAACCCGCCTCCGGCTGCTCCGCAGCCTAAGGTCAAAGCTGGGAAGAGATTGGTGGTAGCTCCGATGCCACCTAGGGTAGCAGGAGTATTCACGAGAACTCTGGAAACTGGTTTTCTTAAGGCGAATTCCCTGATTACGTTCTCATTCTCGGAATGAATGACAAGTGTATGACCCCGCCCTTCATTCAGTAACAATTCGATGCATTTTTCACAGGCATTCTGCCAATCCCTTTCAACATAAAAAGCCAGTACCGGACAAAGTTTTTCCCGAGCATACGGATTGGTATGGGACACGAATTTTTGTTCTGAAACCAAAACCTTCGTTTCCGCGGGAACACAGATCCCAATTTTTTGGGCTAAATCAACTGCCGATTTGCCAACAATCTCTGAATTGATACAGCCGGCAGAGTCTATGAATAACTTACTAAGCTGTTCAGATTCCTGTACAGACAGGAAATATGCTCCGCTTTTTCTGAGCTCTTCTCTTACTTGATCAGCAATGCAATCCTCAACCACAATGGATTGTTCTGAAGCTGAGATAATGCCGTTATCAAAGGTTCGACTGACGATAATATCAGCAACCGCTTGTTTTATGTTGGCCGACCGTTCAATAAAGGCGGGGCCATTTCCCGGTCCCCCATAAATAATTGGTTTTCCTGAGGCAAAGGCCGCTTCAGCCATCTTGGGAACACCTGTTATTAAAACAAGAGCTGTGTCCTTGTGATTCATTAAGCCGACCGTGCCATCTATGGCAAGTGTACGCAAATAGCCAATGGCTCCACTTGGCAACCCGCAGGCCTCAGCCGTCCGGATCAGTATGTCAAGCACTTTGCTTATGGTTATTTTCGCTTTAGGGTGTGGTGAAAAAACAATGGCGTTGCCAGATTTTATAGCAATCAAAGCTTTGTAGATAGTAGTAGATACAGGATTAGTCGAAGGAATCAAGGCAACTACCACCCCGATCGGCACCCCGATATCCATGGTCTGCATTGCTTTGTCTTCAGATATAATCCCGACAACTTTCATATCCTTGATTCTTTTATAGAGAAAATCACTAGCAAAAACATTCTTGATGTACTTGTCCTGCCATTTGCCATATCCTGTTTCTTCATGAGACATCACTGCAAATTCTCTAGCATATTTCAAGGCTTCATCAGCCATACGTCCAACAATCTTATCTAGTTTTTCTTGAGGAAAAGTCGCTAGGATCTTTTGCGCCTCGCGGGCGTTCTCCACAAGAATCCGCGCTTCTTGAATGGAAAGTAAATCATTATCTATTCGATTCATAACTCACCACCCTTTCCACATATCCTTCACTGAGATATAAAGTGCCTTATTTACCAGTCGATCACGTGCTTTGCAACAATCTTTTCTATATCAGGATGTGGTCTAGCAATAACATTGCTGCTGTAAATCTTACCCACCTTGCTCGCCGCTTCGATACCGGCCTCTACTGCCGTCTTTACAGCACCGATATCCCCACGTACTATCACGGAAATCAACCCAGAAGCCACATTCTCATAACCCACTAATTCCACTTCCGCAGCTTTGCACATGGCATCAGCAGCTTCTAAGACTGACACAAGCCCATACGTTTCTATGAATCCTAACGCATTATCTCTCTCCACAGGACTCCCCTTCCATGATTATCAATACCTATTCATCAATATCATGTCTTGAAACAATTTTGCCGACTCGACTAACTGGACGTGGCATTACATGCGCTGCTGTCAAGTCGCCAATCGCGGCAGCTGCCGCTGCTCCTTTTTCGACTGCATTCCTTACCGCGGCAACATCACCTTTTACCATAACGGTTACGAGTCCAGAACCCACATTTTCGTAGGAGACCAGAATAACATCAGCAGTTTTACACATGACATCTGCTGCTTCAATCGCCGGTACCATTCCTCTAGTTTCAACAAGGCCTAATGCCTCTTCCCCAAAGTACTCCATGAAGGTCATTCCTCTTTCTCTCATAATGAAAAATCACACATGACTTGTCTAAATATGTCTAACAAAGCATTAATCCTATTGCCATCATTATAATTGCATTTGTTAAACATGTAACATACCGATTGCTTATACGGGATATAGAATTGATATTAGGTGCTCCATTCGCACTCATAAGATGCTCCACTGATGCTCCAGCCAAATATTAGCATGGGATTAGATCATTTATGAATCTTATATAATAAAAGAGGGAGAATTATTCACTACTATTTGTAGCGAGTAACTCTCCCTGTTCTTGTTTAATTTCGATTCTAATGTTCTTATAATGCCGCCAGTACTGCATCTGTCATTTCCACAGTTCCGACAACTTTATCGCCAGGTCGTGCTAGATCCCCAGTCCGATATCCTTGTTCAAGCACTTTCTCCACTGCAGTCTCAATACGAGTAGCTTCCTCATCCATTGCGAAGGTGTAGCGTAGCATCAGGGCAGCCGATAGGATGGTGGCTAATGGATTAGCCAAGTTCTTACCTGCAATATCCGGGGCAGAACCATGGGCAGGTTCATACATCCCTTTCGTACCGTTAAGGCTTGCCGAAGACAGCATACCGATAGAACCACCCAGCATGGATGCTAAATCCGTTAGGATATCCCCGAACATGTTCTCCGTAACGATAACATCAAATTGTTTAGGGTTGCGCACCAATTGCATGGCCGCATTATCCACTAAAAGATGGGTGAGTTCCACATCCGGATAGTCTTTCGAGAGCTCAATAGCAATCTCTCGCCAGAGACGTGAAGTTTCTAATACATTAGCTTTATCTACTGAGCAAAGTTTTTTGCTGCGGATCTGCGCCGTTTCAAAGCCCTTGATCAGGATGCGCCGAATTTCCTCTTCCGAATAGGACATGGTATCATAGGCGGCGCGGGGGTTATCTGAACGACCCTTTTCGCCAAAGTAAACTCCTCCGGTCAATTCTCGAATAACCACCATATCTACCCCATCAAGGACCTCTTCCTTGAGAGTAGAGGTGGAAATCAGGCTGGGAATCATACGCACCGGACGTATATTGGCATAAAAGCTCAGACCTTTACGCAAACCCAGCAGAGCTGCTGTTTCTGGTCGTTCTGGGGATGGCAGATGATCCCACTTAGGACCACCTACTGCTCCTAAAAGGACTGCATCAGCTTCTTGGCAACCTTTTAAGGTCTCATCAGGCAATGCCTTTCCCACCGCTTCGATAGCTGCTCCACCGACAGGATAATCTTTAAATTCAAATTCTGCTTCTTTAGCTCCTAAGACGGCTTTGATCACCTTCACCGCTTGAGGAATAATCTCTTGACCGATCCCATCCCCTGGCAACACTGCAATTTTAGGCATTTTCTCGTCTCCCCTTCACGTATGGAATGAGTCCCCCGGCTTTAATCAAGTCTTGCATAAAAGGTGGGAAAGGTCTTGCTTCGAATGCGGTGTTCTTCGTCAGGTTTTTGATCTTACCCGACTCCAAATCCACGCTGACCTCATCCCCTGCTTCAATCCCTTGGACAGCCTCAGGGCTCTCTAAAATTGGCAAACCGATATTTAGTGAATTACGATAAAAAATCCGCGCATAGGATTCGGCAATAACCGCCTTCACCCCTGCGGCTTTAATGGCAACCGGTGCATGTTCACGCGAGGATCCACAGCCAAAGTTTTTGCCGCCGATGATGAAATCACCAGTCTTTACTTCTTTGGCAAAATTTACATCTGCATCTTCCATACAATGAGCTGCTAAATGCTCAGGACTAAATTGATTCATATAGCGTGCGGGTATAATAGCATCTGTGTCAATATCATCACCGAATTTCCAAGCTCTTGCCATTATAACACCTCCTCTGGATGGGAGATTTCTCCGGCGATTGCCGTAGCTGCTGCCACTGCTGGTCCTGCCAAATAGATCTCACTTTCCGGATGTCCCATCCGCCCTACAAAATTACGGTTCGTTGTCGAAAGGGCTCTTTCCCCTTTGGCCAGAATTCCCATAAATCCACCTAGACAAGGTCCACAGGTGGGAGTGCTGACCACGGCTCCCGCATCGATAAAGATCTCCAGTAATCCTTCTTTCATTGCTTGCTTATAGATATCCGGAGTTCCGGGAATCACGATCAAGCGCACATCAGAATGGACCTTTTTACCCTTCAGGATTCGTGCGGCTACCTGAAGATCCTCTAAACGTCCATTCGTACAGGAACCGATGACCACTTGATCAATTTTGATACCTTTGCCATCACTAACGGGTTTTGCATTCTCTGGCAAATGGGGGAACGCCACTTGCAGAGGGATATCCGCAACATCCCATTCGTAGACCTCCACATACTGGGCATCGGGATCACTATTATAGACTTTAAAGGGACGTTTTGCTCTTGCTTGGACGTAGTCTAAAGTCTTTTGGTCAGGTGCAATGATGCCGTTTTTAGCACCGGCTTCTACTGCCATATTGCACATGGTAAAGCGACTATCCATAGATAAGGCAGCGATACCCTCCCCGGTGAACTCCATCGCACGATAGCGAGCGCCATCTACTCCGATCTTACCAATGGCATAAAGAATCAGATCTTTACCACTCACCCAAGGTTGGAAATTCGTGCCCTTGAAAACAAATTTAATGGACTCGGGAATTCTGAACCAAGCTTCTCCCGTTGCCATACCCGCGGCTAGATCCGTACTTCCGACACCCGTAGCAAAGGCTCCTAAGGCGCCATAAGTGCAGGTATGAGAATCAGCACCAATGATGACGTCACCAGGCAAGGTCACTCCTTGTTCAGGTAAGAGACAGTGTTCTACTCCGACTCGTCCTTGTTCCCAGTAATGAACGATCTCTTGTTTTTTAGCAAATTCACGCATGGTTTTGCTTAACTCGGCAGAAGCAATATCCTTATTAGGGGTAAAGTGGTCCGGAACTAGGGCGACTTTATTTTTGTCCCAAACATTTTTCACTCCGAATTTTTCGAATTCCCGGATGGAAACGGGTCCAGTAATATCGTTCGCTAAGGTCAGATCAAGCTTCGCTGTGATCAGCTGACCGGGTACAACCCTATCCAGCCCAGCATGCTCGGCAAGAATCTTCTCTGTAATCGTCATTGCCATACTGTCTCAATTCCTTTCCTCTCAATAGAACGGTGCGCTTTGTTTATCTCGAACAAAGCGCACACATGTGACATATTAGTTAGGGGATTTTCCCATAGGTGGAGGGGAAGACTTTTTCACCGATCTCTTGGTGGGTTGAACCATCATTCCAGTGAGACGAATGACAAGGTAACTGGTGCGGGGGATAATTGTCTATATCCTATGGGGGACAAATTAGATGCCGCGTTTTTGAATAAAGGGCATCATACCACGAAGCTCTGCTCCGACTTTTTCAATTTGATGATCGGCATCTTTACGTTCGGTGGCATTAAAGAAGGGACGATTGGTTTGGTTTTCTAAGAGCCAGTTCTTGGCAAAGGTACCGTCTTGAATTTCCCCAAGCACTTTTTTCATTTCTTTACGAGTTTCATCTGTGATGATCCGTTTTCCGACAACCATATCACCATATTCTGCGGTATCGGAGATCGAGTAGCGCATCCAACTCATACCGCCTTCATAGATCAGGTCAACGATGAGCTTCATTTCATGTAAGCACTCGAAATAAGCACTCTCAGGTTGGTAACCTGCTTCAACTAAGGTATCGAAACCAGCTTTAATCAATTCGGATACCCCACCACAAAGTACGGCTTGTTCTCCGAAGAGGTCGGTTTCAGTTTCTTCCTTGAAGGTGGTCTCCAGAACTCCTGCACGAGTACAGCCGATACCTTTAGCATAAGCCAAAGCGAGGTCATAGGCACGACCGCTAGCATCTTGATGAACAGCGATTAAGCCAGGAACCCCAGCACCTTCTTCATAGGTTCTGCGTACCAAGTGACCAGGGCTCTTGGGGGCAACCATAAATACATCTACATCTGCAGGAGGTACGATTTGTCCGTAGTGGATGTTAAAGCCATGGGAGAAAATCAAGCATTTGCCTGCTGTTAGACTCGGTTTGATATCCTTTTCATAAACTGCCGCTTGGCGCTCATCAGGCAGAAGGATTTGGATGACATCCGCCTGAGCTGCAGCTTCAGCCACTGTTGCTACTTTCAGTCCGGCAGCCTCAGCTTGTTTCCAACGACGGGAATCAGCACGTAGACCAACGACGACGTCGAGACCGGAATCTTTTAAGTTCTGGGCTTGAGCATGACCTTGGCTCCCGAAACCCATAACTGCAATTTTTTTGCCTTGAAGTAATTCTAAACTTGCATCGGAATCATAATACATTTTTGCCATTGATAAAACGCTCCTTCTTGAATCCTAGTGGATTATCTTAGTTTTTTATGGTTAGCTACTTATGTTATAGTTCTAATGATAACATATCATTCACTGTTCTACAACAGGATAAGACTAATAAAGTGTTTTCATAACAACAATACTCCTATGCGTTCGGAATACACTTGGGGGATATACCCTAACTGTCTAAGCGGGTAATGGCGATTTTACCTGTTCGAACCAATTCCATTAAGCCAAAAGGACGAATGGTTCGCACGAAAGCGTCAATCTTTTCTTCATCACCGGTGAGTTCTACGGTAAGATTGCTACGTCCCATGTCCACAACTCTACCCCGGAAGACGTCCACAATTTGCAAAATTTCCAAACGAGTATCCGCTTTTACCTTAATGCGAACTAAGGCCAGTTCCCGATCCACGACAGTCTCCTTGGTCAGATCCACTACCTTATGAACCACCACCAGCTTATGAAGCTGCTTGGAGACCTGTTCTATGACTGTATCATCCCCATCAACGACAATGGTCATCCGAGAAATACCGGGATTCTCCGTTTGACAGACGGAAAGGCTGTTGATATTGTAAGCCCGACGGGCAAATAAGCCGGCTACCCGGGTTAGTACTCCCGGGTTATTTTCCACAAGAACAGCTAAAGTATGCAGCATATCTTTACCTCCCCAGCATTTCTGTGAGTGCCTTCCCTGGGGGAACCATGGGGGACACCACTTCATCTTCGGAAATTACGAAGTCCATCAGAACTGGGCCGGGATGATGGATGGCTTCTAATAGAGCATCACGTACTTGCGAAACCTCAGTGACGCGGATGCCGTGAATACCATAGGCTTCGGCAATCTTAATAAAATCCGGATTGGCGGATAGCTGGATTTGATTATAACGTTCTTCACAGAAGACCTTTTGTAACTGCCGAACCATTCCCAAAACTCCATTATTCATCAGAATAATTTTTACGGGGAGCTTGTATTGAACGGTGGTGGCAAGCTCTTGGATGCTCATTTGGAAAGAACCATCCCCAGTCACCAGAAAAACTGTGGCATGGGGAGCAGCTACTTGTGATCCGATCGCTGCCGGCAAGCCAAAGCCCATGGTTCCCAGACCGCCGCTGGTAATAAAGTGGCGAGCTGCTGGGACAGGATAGTTTTGAGCTGCCCACATCTGATGCTGACCTACATCTGTAGCCACGATATCCTCTTTTCCGGCCAATTCCCCAAGGGTCTCGATTATGACCTGAGGATTTAAGGCCGTGGGATCGGTGACTTTAGGTCTTTCTTCTTGCCAAATGTGGATCTGATCCCACCAGGCTGAGAGACTAGGTGGAGTTATGCGTGGCAGAAGTTCTTCTAGCACTAATTTGGCATTCCCGACGATCGGGACATTGGTCCGTACGACTTTGCTTATCTCAGCCGGATCGATGTCGATATGAATGATTTTGGCTTTTGTAGCAAACCGATGACCTAAGCCGCTGGTGACGCGATCATCGAACCGTACACCTACAGCGATAAGAAGATCACAATCATCCACCGCGTAATTAGCGGTTACCGTTCCGTGCATTCCTACCATGCCAAGGACGTTAGGATGGCTTGTCGGCATACTACCGAGTCCCATTAAGGTGGTGACCACCGGGAGATTGGCAACTTCTGCCACTTCTCGGAGGATTTCACTGGCTCCCGCTGTGACGACTCCTCCCCCCGCATAAAGAACAGGGCGTTGGGATTGGGCAATGACACGAGCCGCTTCCTCGATCTGTCCCGCATTTCCTTTCTTAAAGTACTTATAACTCGTTAAATGCAGCTCTGCCGATTCAGGAACTACATTCGTTGCAGCTAGGACGTTTTTCGGTAAGTCAATTAAGACGGGACCGGGGCGTCCAGTGCTGGCAATATGAAAGGCTTCCTTGACGATCCGCGGTATCTGCCGTGCATCTTTGACAATATAGGAGTGTTTTGTGATCGGAAGAGTAATCCCGGTGATATCTACTTCTTGGAAAGAATCCGTTCCCAAGAGGCTGGTAGGCACTTGCCCCGTTAGGACGACGATGGGTATTGAATCCATATAGGCATTGGCAATACCCGTAACCAAATTGGTCGCTCCCGGACCGGATGTAGCTAGACAGACCCCCACTTTTCCGCTGACCCGGGCGAAGGCATCAGCCGCATGAACTGCAGTTTGCTCATGACGCGGGAGGAGATGCTTAATGGAGCTGTTAATTAAGGCATCATAGATGGGTAAAACCGCACCGCCGGGGTACCCAAAAAGAACTTCAACCCCTTCTTGGGCTAAAGACTCCAGCAAGAGTGCCGCCCCAGTTGCATATGTGGTACACTCCTTCTCTTTCCCCATACATTATTCCCCCTTCAATCGTCGTAAGGCCGCTCCCTTAGAAGCAGATTGCACAAAGTGAGCATACCGTCCTAGGTAGCCATTGCGTAGTTCGGGCTTAAGATTGTCGGTCTGAACTGCTTTATCTTCAAATTCCTTTCTGCGCTGACTTCTTTCTTCCTCCGAAACAACCCATTGCAGTTGACCTTTACCAATATCGATACGAATAGTATCGCCATCCTTTAAGAGAGCAATATCGCCCCCGATGGCTGCTTCCGGTGATACATGACCGATAGAGAGTCCACGGCTGGCACCCGAGAAACGACCATCCGTGATTAACGCTACATCTGCGTCGAGACCCATGCCTGCCAAAGTAGCGGTAGGCCCAAGCATTTCTCTCATGCCCGGTCCGCCTTTAGGCCCTTCATAGCGAATAACAACCACATCACCGGCCTTGATTTCAAGATTGCGAATAGCTTCAGCCGCAGGAACTTCACCATTGAATACCTTGGCCTTACCCTCGAAAACAAAATCCTGGCTCTTAAGTGCCCCCTGCTTAATCACCGCTCCCTCAGGAGCTAAGTTGCCATAGAGGATGCGCAATCCCCCTCTTTGGGAGAAGGGTTCGGATTGGGGGCGAATAATATCAGTATCCACGACCCTAGCGCCTTTAAGTCGTTCAGCCATAGTTACCCCGGAGACGGTCAGAGTTGATCCGTCGATTAAACCGGCATCGAGCAATTGTTTGAGTACGGCACTGACGCCACCTGCCTCATGAAGTGCTGCCAAGGGTGTCTCCGAAGCCGGAGCTAATTTGCAGATTTGGGGAGTCTTTTCACTGACTTCATTTACTTTGCTCAGCTCCCAGTCGATATCCCCTTCATTGGCGATAGCCGGTAAATGCAAAATAGTATTGGTGGAGCAACCGAGAGCCATATCGAGAGCTACCCCGTTTTTTAAGGTAGCTTGGGTAACGATATCCCGAGGTCTGATATTTTGACGATAAAGCTCCATCACTTGATAACCGGTTTCATTGGCAAGGACTAAACGCTCCGAATAGACTGCGGGAATCGTCCCATTGCCGGGTAAAGCCAAGCCGAGGGCCTCAGTTAAACAATTCATAGAGTTCGCAGTAAACATCCCGGCACATGAACCACAGGTGGGGCAAGCCTTGGCTTCTAACTCATGGAGCCAAGCCTCATCTTTTTTACCAGCGTGTACCTGGCCAACCCCTTCAAATACGGTGCTCAGGGTAACCGGAGCTCCTTCAAAGCGTCCCGGTAGCATGGGACCGCCGCTGACCACAATGGCAGGGATATTTAAGCGCATAGCCGCCATCAACATTCCGGGAACCACTTTATCGCAACTTGGAATTAAAACCAAAGCATCCAGTTGGTGACCCTTGGCGACAACTTCAATTGCATCCGCTACTATTTCACGACTCGCCAAGGAGTAATGCATGCCTTCATGACCCATAGCAAGCCCGTCACAGACAGCTATTGTGGAGAACTCAAAAGGTGTTCCACCATTTTCACGAATGCCAGCTTTCACTGCTTCGGCAACTTGACGAAGATACATATGCCCTGGAACGAGCTCTGTAAAAGAATTTACGACGCCGATAAATGGTTTTTCAATCTCACGATCGGTAAGTCCTAAAGCTTTTAGAAGGGAACGATGGGGTGCGCGGTCAATACCTGCTTTTACTGTATTGCTGTTCATTCTTCCTCTCCACTCCTTTAACAAAGATAAAAATCTGTTTTATTGTTTTAATACAAGTTCGCTTAAAAATGCCTAAATAAACTAGCTCTTAAAATTATATATTGCTTTTCCTACAGATTTACTTGGAACATTTTGGACTGCAGGAGATCCTAAAGTATATTGTAACATTACTTCCTGATTTACCCAATGCGTCATTCCTACTTATTAATGGGAACTCCGTCTACCAGAGTCAAAGCACGGAAATCCTGCAAGAGATCTTTAAACACTTTTCCCGGTTTTCCATCGCCGATGACCCGACCATCAGCTTGAACTACGGGGATTAATTCAGCAGCGGTTCCGGTCAGGAAACACTCATCAGCATTGTAAACATCATGCCGGTTAAACAGCTCTTCCCGAACTTCAAGACCTGCCTTTTTAGCTAAAGCAATAACGGCATTGCGGGTTACTCCCTCGAGACATCCAGCAGATAAAGGCGGAGTTAGCAGGGCGCCACGACGAAGGATGAAAATATTATCTGCAGTTCCTTCCACCACATAACCTTCTTGGGTTAACATGATTGCCTCAACCACCCCTGCTTGAGTGGATTCAATCTTGGCCATAATATTGTTCAAGTAGTTTAAGGATTTTACACGTGGGCTCAGGGAATCCGGATTTGTCCGCCGTACAGCAACCGTTTTGACTTCGAGACCATTCTCGTACATGTGTTGAGGATAAATTTTTATTTGGTCTGCAATACAGATAATACTAGCCGCTTTGCAGTTGTTAGGATCTAAACCTAGGTCTCCCACCCCACGGGTAACTACTAAACGGATATAGGCATTATCTAAGTTGTTTTTTCTCAAGGTACTGCAAAGAACTTCTTCCATCTCAGACTTAGAGATGCCAATATTCAACATAATCGTTTTGGCCGACTCATAAAGGCGATCTAAGTGTTCTTGACATTTGAATACTCTGCCATGATAAGCACGAATGCCTTCAAAAATACCATCTCCATAAAGCAAACCATGATCAAAAACTGATATCTTAGCCTCTTCTTTTGTAACATACTCACCGTTTAGATAAATAAGCATTTCCACAAAAATCTCCCCTTTACCCATAAGTTAAATTGATTTTTCTCCACCTGGTACTAGAAAATTATAGAACTTGGCTTGCGTCAAGATTCTCACTTGGTTTACTACTCAATGATCTAACAACTAATTCTATGCAGGAAACTAGCTAAAAGGAAACCGAGCGGTGTTCCTTGCACTTTGGAGGAACTTTCCGCTCGGGTTTTTTCTGCCCACGGTGTAAATCCATACTCTGGATCTTGTACCGCTCGGACCTGTCGGAGAATTTCCCGGAACCCTAGGTACACTTCCTTCTGTTATAATACATTCTTTGATTTATAAATAAGTTTATAATACACAGTCTGTAGTGTCAACCACTTTTGAAAAACTCTTGTCAAAGAAAAAAAACCATATTATAATGTCCACAATGCGAATACATTTGTTTTCATGAAACGGATTGGAGGAAATTCAATGCAGGTCGTTTCAATCGGACTTTTGGGTCTCGGAACCGTCGGCAGTGGGGTAATTCAAATACTTGAGCAGAATGCTAGCGATATACAGAACCGTTCCCAAACTCAAATTAAGGTCTCGAAAGTGCTGGTGCGGAACCTGAATGCACCTCGCAATGTGCAAGGGGATTTCACACTTACTGATCAAGTCAAAGACATTCTTACCGACCCCCAAATCGATGTGGTGGTCGAGGTTATGGGTGGGATAGAACCGGCTCGAACCTATATATTAGAAGCCTTTAAAAACGGAAAAAACGTCGTAACTGCGAATAAAGATCTCCTGGCCATCCACGGCCATGAGCTCCTAGATGCCGCCAAGGAAGCAGGTAAGGACCTCCTATTTGAAGCCAGTGTAGCCGGCGGCATTCCCATTATCGCTGCTCTCAAGCAGTCATTGGCCGGCAACAAAATCTCAGAGGTTTTGGGTATTATTAATGGCACCACCAATTACATTTTGACAGCAATGTCGGAGCAGGGTCGAGACTATCAAGAGGTACTGGAAGAAGCTCAAAAACTGGGCTATGCTGAAGCCGATCCATCAGCGGACGTAGATGGCTTAGATGCGGCACGCAAACTGGCCATACTTGCTTCCATCGCTTTCAATTCAAGAGTCACAGTGAATGATGTTTATGTAGAAGGGATCTCAAAAATCACTTCCGAAGACATTGCCTATGCTCGAGAATTAAATTCAACAATTAAGCTATTGGCTGTGGCCAAATCTCAGGCAGATGGTATAGAAGTTCGTGTCCATCCGGCAATCTTGCCAAACTCACACCCTTTAGCTTCAGTCAATGGGGTCTTTAATGCCGTTTATGTGGTGGGTGATGCAGTGGGCGAAACTATGTTCTATGGTCGCGGTGCCGGTTCCCTTCCTACCGGAAGCGCCGTTGTATCTGATATCATTCAGGTGGTACGCAACTTGAACACAAATTCTACTGCCAGCATCAATTGCACCTGCTATAACGAATTACCGATTAAAAGCGAGCAAAATTTCAAAAGCGCTTTCTATATTCGCTTGCGAGTCAAGGATGAACCTAGGGTCTTAGCTACTTTGGCTTTACTCTTTGCTGAAGCTAGTGTCAGTTTTGCCTCAATTATTCAAAAACAGAAGAAACGCCATGAGGCTGAAATCGTTCTTGTCACCCATCCTAGCCAAGAATCCCAGCTTCGCGAGGCCTTGGATTCTGTCAGGGCTTATGGCAAAGTACTTAGTATTCAAAATGTCATTCGTTTTGAATCAGGAGAACTCAACGACGATTAAGGAGGATCAGCATGGTTTCTGTTAGAATACCCGCAACTTCAGCCAACTTGGGGCCAGGCTTTGATTGCCTCGGCATGGCCCTTTCTTTATATAATTTCGTCCAGATTGATGCTAGTGATTCTTTTGAGATTACCTTAACAGGAGACTACTCATCAGGCATTGCTACCGATGATTCTAATCTCGTCTGGCAAAGTATGTGCGCCTTGTGGAATGAGATCGGCATTAAAACTCCCACCGTATCCCTGACTTTGGAGAACAATGTCCCCCCCACTCGTGGCTTAGGCAGTAGCTCGGCGGCCATCGTGGGAGGACTTGTAGCAGCCAATGAATATGCCGGGGGCGTCTTAAGCAAGCAGGAAATTCTTCAGATAGCCAATCGTATCGAGGGGCACCCTGATAATGTGGCACCTGCCCTACTAGGGGGAATTACTCTAGCCGTATCCACTGAGACCTCTGTAATCGCCAGAATCTTGCAGGATAATCCTCGATTCATTGCTTTAGCCATTGTACCCGACTTCCACCTCTCTACAGAAAAAAGCCGCAATGTGTTGCCTGCATCAATACCTCGCACCGATGCGGTCTTTAATCTATCTAGGACAGCTTTGCTGGTAGAAGCCCTCATTCATGAAAATTATGAGTTTCTCAGGGAGGGTATGCAGGATCGTCTTCATCAAAACCAACGAGCGGCCCTGGTTCCCGGACTCTCTGAAACTTTAGAAGTCGCTCTTGACCTTGGAGCATTTGGCTCAGCACTAAGCGGCTCGGGGCCAACCATCCTAGCTCTTGTCTCCTCGGCTAAGGCCAGTGAAATATCTCAAGCTATGGTGGATTCCTTAAGCTCCCATGGGTTAACGTCTAAAGCATATACCCTCGCCATTGATTCAGTAGGGGCAACAGTATTATAAAGAATGAGTATGTAATGATTGATTATTACCAAGACTGTGTACTGTAAAAATGAGGCCTGTCCCAAATACGAATGCGCATTCGTATTTGGGACAGGCCTCATTTCCAATTTTGCCTTTAATTTCGATCTAGCTTTTTTTCATCTCATCCAAATACTTGATGGCACTCAGGGCAGCCGTTCCCCCTTCCCCTACCGCTTTGTTCAGCTGATAGGGTTGTCCGGAGCAATCTCCTGCAGCAAAGAGTCCCGGCACACTGGTTCCTAAGTCTCGGTTAACCTTAATCGCTCCTTTGTCCATTTCCAGCCCTGGAACAATCTGCTCTGCCGGCAAGCTTTCCCGTAAAACGAATACGCCATCTACCTGGATTTCTTCACTATCCAAGACCAGCTTCTCGACATTCTGTGTGCCGAATATTTCTTTGATTCTAGCCTTCTTTTGGATGATTCTTGAATCGAGCTGACCCACTTCTTTATAGAAAGGTATGTAATATACCTCCGAGCAAAGCTCAGCCATAAAGTTGGCTTCCGCTTCACCCTCATGACTATAGGAAATAATAGCGACTTTCTTTCCTTTGTACAAGGGACCATCGCAGGTCGCACAATAGCCCACCCCACGGCCCAGTAGCTCCGTCTCTCCGGGAAGAAGCTTGGTCGGTGATACCCCGGTGGCCAAAACCACTGCATCAGCTTCAAAGGATTCATTATTACCCACTAAGGTAAAAGGCGGCCCAGGATAAATATTGAGGACCTTCCAGGTCACGACTTCAATCCCCATAGATTTCAAGTGGTTCAGATAGTGTTGCCGCAATTCTTCCCCTTTAATTTCGGGAAAGCCCAAGTAGTTATCAATCTGTGGAGCCTTGGCTAATTTGGGACTACAGAAATCACTTCCCAAAAGGATAAAGTCTTTATTTCTAATTTTGGCATTTAAAGCGGCTGACATCCCAGCCGGTCCACACCCGACAATCGCGAGCTGATAATGGGATTTTAGTTTAAACTCTTCACTCATACAACCCAACCTCCTTAGTTCACTATCCTTCTTATTCTGCAAAAGATCTTAGAATCCCTTTCTCTAGATAGAAATCAGAGGCAGGACAGATCTAGACAATTTTACTTTTTATAACCTTAGTATCAACAAAGTACAACGAAATATAGCACTCAAGATAGAAAAACGCTCCAAATAGAAACACGCTCAATATTCAGCGTGTTCTTTCTAACCCGTAGAGCTCCTTATAATTGGCGTAGTTTTCTAAGACTCGCTGCACATACTCTCTAGTTTCTCCAAAAGGGATATCCTCCGTCTTTAATTCATCCAGCTTAAGCTGTTCTGTTTTTAGCCACTCATTAACATGCCCTCGCCCACCATTGTAAGCCGCCAAGACGAGCTCGATATCCCGGAACTCCTTCTGCAAATTAGCTATGTACCAGGTTCCATACTGGATATTCTTTGCCGGCTCTTTTAATTGACTTTCGCTGAAGCTTTGATCGCCAAGTGTCTCGGCAATCCACTTAGCGGTGTCCGGCATAAGCTGCATCAGGCCCAACGCCCCTTTATGAGACTCGGAATAGGGGAGAAATTTGCTTTCGGCCCGAATCACGGAAATGACCAGCAAAGGATCAACCTCATATTGTACAGCATACTCCTCAATTTGGGATCGATAGGGATAGGGATAAAGCACCTTCTTTATAGTTGGAGTCTGAATTAAGACAAAAACAGCTACCAAGATAATCAGAGTAAAGAAAAATCCCGATCGTTTTCGCTTGCGTTGCACTTTGAACCCTTTTTTCTTCATAGAGGCTCCTTGGATTTCATCAGTATTTATCACGTTCTTGGAGAGTAATAGAGCTTCTTATCTAGCTTTAGATAATACTTAATTCTATAGATCATGTTCTCTGAATATTCTTTCCATTTCTTTCCTTAATTGTACTTCAGTTTGTAGCCAATTTCCAGAGTTATCGATGACAACATCTGCCTTTTTCCTTTTCTCATCTAAAGAAAATTGGGCTTGCATACGTAGCTCAACCTCTTCAAGAGTCAAAGCATCTCGTTTCATCACACGTTGCTTTTGCATCATAGCAGGTACCCAAACAACCCAGATTTCATCCATATGCTCATAAAAACCAGCCTCAAAAAGCAAGGGAACATCCCAAATACATACTTTGTGCCCTGCTAAGGCGATAGTTTCTTGTTGTTTAAGCATGTCTCGTCTGACCAAAGGATGGAGAATCCGCTCAAGCTGTTTGAGGGCAAGATCATCAGTGAAAACAATACTACCCAAGGCTCGGCGATTGATCAGTCCTCCATCGGTCACAATACCATGACCAAATGCAGCCGTGATGGCTGCAATGGTTTCAGGTGCATCATATAATTCATGGACCGTTCGGTCCGCATCAATAATCGGTATACCGTGTTCGGAGAGCCAACGGGAGACCGTGGATTTTCCGCTACCGATCCCTCCCGTCAAACCAATGACGAACATGAACGCCACCTCGACTTGCTTATATCATCTTTCTGAGAGCTATGAGAATCAACATCGTCCCAGGCAGAAGCCCCAACTTTGCTAGATGTTCCTCCGGAAGCTTTCCGGCTAAAGCCTGCCCGAATTTGATCATAACGATTTGCATAAAAGCTACCCAACCAATCATCGATAGAGAATTCAGAACTCCCATAGCAAGGCCTAAGACCAATCCGGAGGCAAAGGCATCTAAAGACAAGGCAGTTCCCAGTAACACACTTTCCTTGGCACTGATAACCCCAGAACCATCGAGGTCTGCCTGCTCTGGCGTTCTGAGTACTTGCACTACGACGCCTAGGATTTTAAATTCCAATTTCAGAACGGGTTCACGTAAAGCCACGGTTTGAGTCGGTACAGCTTTAGGGGTATCGCCTTTTATCAAGCTGAGCACCGCTTTTGTCAGTTGGTAGCCACCTAGGGAAAGCAAGATAGCTGCTGCCAGCAAATTGGGTGGGATGAAGGTGATGATGTCCATGAACACATCCCCTAAAAATACCGCAGCACCCATGGCTACCACTGTACAAAGAGTCATAACCAGCATAGAGAGTAGAGGTATACGTATTTTTCTGATTCCATAAGATAACCCGACGCCAAATCCATCAAAACTTAGGGCTAAAGCGAAGAGTAGAGCTGCTCCCATATCTATCCTCCTGTATGTTCCATTTCCTTGCAGGATAATATATGGGTAAACTCTCCCTATTGTGACCCTAGTCTTCTGTTAATTCCAGCCACTCCAGCATCGTGCTGTCCAGTAAAGCTTTTTTCTCCTCATAAGCATGATGGATCTCCATGGCTTTTTCGTAATTTGAAGCAACTTCCTCCATCTGACTTTCCAAGGAATTTATCTCCTTCTCTAACTCAGCAACCTGCGTCTCCAGCTCCAGTGCCTTTTTCTGGCGTCGCTTGAGATCACGCTCCGTAGCTCCTTTAGCGTTATCCTTAAGACTCGGAATCACGCTGTTAGAGTTATTCTGATCAGACACATTGCGGGCCTGAGCAGCTACAGCTGTCTCTTCCTGTACCTGAGCTTTATATGTGCTGTAATCCCCTTCATAAAGCCGAATTCCCTCAGGGGTCAAGCGGGCTATTTTATTGACCACTCGATCTAAAAAATAGCGATCATGGGATACCACTAAGAGTGTGCCATCAAAGTCCTGGAGAGCTTCTTCTAAGACATCTCTCATTCGAGTATCTAAATGGTTAGTCGGTTCGTCCAAGAGCAACACATTACCTTGAGTAAGAAAAAGCTTGGCCAAAGCTAGCCGACTCTTTTCCCCTCCGCTCAATACGGAAACAGGCTTAAAGACTTCCTCCGCCACAAAACCGAAACGTGCCAGTAGGCTGCGAATCTCGGGGTCCAGCAGATCGGAGTCCTCGCGAATTTCATCAAGGATGCTCCCCTTCCCTCTCAGTTCCTCATGCTCCTGAGAATAGTACCCCAGCTTTACATTAGCGCCCAGGCGAATCTCACCCTTATAGTTCAACCCACCCTTGATGGCCTTCAGCAAACTGGTTTTGCCGACTCCATTCTCCCCAAGCAGGGCTACTCGATCACCTCGGCGCAGCTCAACATCGACCCCCTGGAAAAGCTTCCGTCCAGGAAATTCTATGGAAACCTCTTCGAGTATAAGGGTCCGATCCCCGCTGCGGCGCCCTGTGGAGAGAGAAATATGCATAGCCTTCGCTGTTTTGCTCACTTCGATTGGCTTAATCTTATTCAGCTGAGTTTCTCGACCCCGAGCCTGCTTGGAATTCTGACCAGCCTTATTGCGACGGATGTACTCCTCTAGTCGCGCAATCTTTTTGCTCAACTTGTCTGCTTCCCTGGCCAAGGTCATCTCATCAAGAGCTCTTTGTAGCTCATACTCTGAATAATTTCCGGAATAGCTCTGAAGGCTGCCGTTTTCTAAGTGAAGGACTTTCTGGACTATATTATCAAGGAAGTAGCGATCGTGGGAAACCACTAGGATTGCACCCGCATATCCTTTCAGAAACCCTTCCAGCCACTCCAAAGCATCCATATCCAAATGATTAGTAGGTTCATCCAATACTAAAAAATCTGGAGAACGAAGCAAGAGCTTACTGAGCGCAAGCCGAGTTTTTTGCCCTCCGCTTAGATGTTGAATAGAGCGGTTAACTTCCTTTGTAAGCCCTAACCCAGAGAGTATTTTTCGAATCTGAGCCTCTAAGGCATATCCACCCATAGTTTCAAAGCGCTCGGTCAGGGAACTATACTGTTCGAAAATCTTCTCGTCAGTGGACTGGGCCATACGCTCTTCGAGTATGTGAAGCTGTGCCCGCATATCAATTAAATCAGCTCGTTCCTCCAGCATGCTGGACCAGACAGTTCCGTTCTCGTCAATGAGTGGATTCTGAGGAAGATATCCTAAGGTTCCGGTAAGAAAGACATCCCCGCTTTCTAGGCGAAGCTCTCCTAAACAAGCCCGTAATAGGGTCGTCTTACCCGCCCCATTTGGCCCCACCAAGCCCACTTTTTCCCCTTTCTCTACAGCAAAAGTTACTTGCCGAAAAAGGGCTTCACCGGAAACGTCCACGCCACAATTCCGACAGTAAAGAATACTCATATCTAAATAACTCCTTTTATGGGTGAATCATGAAGGCAGGTCCCTTTATTCACCTTTATTTGGGTCGAGTTGCTTACGCTCATGGGCCTTTTTCGGAGCAAAAAGCTTACTTCTGACAGCTTGAACAAAATACCGTAGATCGGCCGCCCAGTCGAATCTTTTCTAAGGGCTGCCCGCAACAACGGCAGGCTTCTCCGCCACGGCCATAAACCTTTAGCTCCTTTTGAAAGGCTCCCTTTTCACCATTGGCATCCTGATAATCCCGAAAAGAGGTACCCTTGGCAACAATTCCTTCTTGAAGGACTTCTCGGATTGCTCCATGGAGACCCACCACCTCTTCAGCTGTCAGGGTATTGGCACAGCGTTCAGGGGCAATGCCAGCCCTAAACAACGCCTCATCGGCATAGATATTGCCAATTCCCGCCACTAGTGCTTGATCCAATAAGGCTGCCTTGATTGCTAGCTTTCGAGAGGCGATTCCCTTTCCCAACTCATCGGGTGTGAAGCCATTCTCTAGTGGCTCCGGCCCCAAACGAGCCAAAGAAGGCCAGTTGAGCCGTTCCTCTGTTCTTACCAGCTGTAACCGACCAAACTTTCGCGTATCAGTGAAATGAACTTCTCCTTGGTCAAGCTTCAGGACGACATGGGTATGTTTCTCTGGTTCATGGTTTTGCGTATGGTAAATCAAGCGTCCGGTCATGCGCATATGGGCAATGAAGGACCATCCTTCATTCAAAGTAAACAATAGATATTTTCCTCGTCGCTCGATACTTTGAATCCTCAACCCTTTGACTGTTTCGGCAAAGGGATTTTCCTCATAATCCTCCACAGCGCCCGGCCAACGAATCTCAACCTTAGTAATACACTGGTTAAGAATATGCTGACTCAAGCTTCTGCGAATCGTCTCTACTTCTGGTAATTCCGGCATCTTTTACACCTTCATATTTAAAGATCAAGCATATGCATTCATAGAATTCTTTAACCATGAATACCCTACTACCTAGACATTCTACTCTTGCGGGTATCCTACTCCTGCTGATGTTCAGTGAAGTAATACGATTCCATGTCATACCAATTAGGACCACTCTTACACTCCACGGTCAAGGGCACTGACAACGGAAAAGCAGTTTCCATTTCTTCACGAACAACTTTGGCTACAGCATCTAAGTCTTCCGGTGCCACTTCGAGAACTAATTCGTCGTGAACCTGCAACAAAAGGTGTGCACGATAAGGCTCAATGGCTTTAGCCACCCCTAGCATAGCTAACTTCATAATATCCGCAGCTGTTCCTTGGATGGGAGTATTCATGGCGATCCGCTCTCCGAATTGACGCTGCACTCGATTTGGGTGCCGCAATTCAGGAATACGCCGTAAGCGGTTAAGCAAGGTGCGCACCTGCGCCTCTTCTTTAGCTTTGACGACGATTTCTTCAAGGTAACGTTTAACTCCTTCATAACGATGGAAGTACTTCTCGATATACTCTTTTGCCTCTTTGCGAGGTACCCCTAAATCTCTACCTAAGCCAAATTCCGTCAACCCATAAACCAAACCAAAATTAACGGCCTTAGCCTTTCGGCGCATATCCTTGGTCACTTCATCCATAGGAACCCCGAATACCTCTGAAGCTGTCCGCGTATGAACATCTTGATTTAAGAAGAAGGATTCACGCATCACTTCATCCTGGGAATAATGGGCAAGGATTCTCAGTTCGATTTGGGAATAATCTGCCGACAAAAGCACCCAACCCGATTGGGTAGGTTTAAACACTTTCCGCAATAACCGTCCAAGCTCCAGACGGATAGGGATATTTTGCAGATTCGGCTCTGTACTGGATAAACGTCCTGTAGCAGCAACAGTCTGTTGGAAGGTCGTGTGAACTCTTCCCTCATGAATCTGTGCCAGCAAGCCATTGACATAGGTCGACATGAGCTTACTCAGCTGCCGATAATCCAAAATTTTCTCCACCATAGGATGAGCTGTCTTTAATTCCTCTAAAGTATCGGCATCAGTGGAATACCCGGTTTTGGTCTTTTTCATGGGGGGAAGCCCTAGCTTTTCAAAGAGAATATGACCCAACTGTTGCGGAGAGTTAATATTAAAGGTCTCTCCGGCATCCTCGTAGATTCCTTCTTCCAAGCGTTCTAGTTCCCCGGACAAGTTCTGCCCAAATTCCTCAAGCATTGGAGCATCCACCACAATCCCCTGCTTTTCCATCTGCGCAAGGATAGGGCTTAGAGGTTCCTCCATTTCATGAAGGAGCGCCCCCAAACCAAGTTCCTCTAAGGTTTCCTTGTAAGAGCCGGCTACTTGTGCTAAAGCCGACGCTTCTTCGCCTAGATTTCCGAATTCTATAACGCCGGGAATGTACTCTTTCACCAACCCTAATGATTCAAATTTTGTACGAGTAGGGTTAATTAAATAAGCAGCCAAGCTGATATCCATAGCTAATCCCTGCATAGTAATATCTTCATTTAAGAGCAGAGTGTAGAGTAGCTTACCGTCTGCTACAAGCTTCGGCACATCAGGATCTTCGAGCAAGTTGATGAAGGCTCCACGTAACTCCCGATCCCCTTCGGTCCAAGGCAAAGTAAAGGACTCCCCTGCTACCGCGATTCCCCAGTCAGTGATTTTAGCCCAATGGGGATTTCCCACAGTATTGGCGAAGGCCAAGGCAAGTGGTGTCTTTTCTTTTAGCCACTTTTGAAGTCGGTGCACCCACTCTTCATTGGTCAATTCATGCAAAGGCCAGGACACGAGAGCTGATTCTTGAGCTGTATTGCTGTTCTCTTCCCCTATTCCATGATGCTCATGCCAGATGCGGGTCACACTTTTAAGAACATACTTGTCCAACACTGCCGTAAAAACCTTTTCATCAGGACGGCGATAAGCTAATTTATCTAAGTCAATCTCCAGAGGGACATCATAAAGCATGGTAGCCAACTTTTTGCTTAAGATGGCTTTATCTGTATTATTGCGCAGATTCTCTTGAAGCTTCTTTCCTGAGATTTTATCGATGTTCTCTAAGACATTTTCCACATTACCGTATTCCCATAAGAGCTTCAAAGCTGTTTTCTCCCCTACTCCAGGTACGCCGGGGATATTATCGGAGGCATCCCCCATCAAGCCCTTGAGATCGACGATTTGAGCAGGGCTAAGCTGATACTTTTCATAAAGAGCCGCTTCTGTGTAGGCATCCACCTCAGTAATTCCTTTACGGGTCAGATAAACAGTGGTATGAGGAGAAACCAACTGCAGAGCATCCCGATCCCCTGTGTAAATCTGTACTTCCCATTCCCGCTTCTCAGCCATAGACGTAACAGTAGCGATGATATCATCAGCTTCATAGCCTACACACTCCAAAATTGGCATGGAAAAAGCAGTTAAGAGTTCTTTTAGAAAATCAAATTGTGGTTTTAGCGCTTCCGGAGTTTCTTTCCGATGGGCTTTATAATCAGCATATTGCTCTATTCTTACGGTAGCTTTGGTCTTATCAAAAGCCACCACCCAATAATCAGGCTTTTGCTCCATGAGCAGTCTTAAGAGCATCGTCATAAACCCATGGAGCACATTAGTGGGTTTACCTTCTGCCGTGGTCATCATCGGTAACGCATAAAAGGCCCTGTTGGCCAAGCTATTGCCATCTAGTATAAGGATTTTTGACATGTTAAAAACCCCTTTCTTTCCGACTTTAACTATACCATATCAAAGGTTACCCTGCCAAACCCTTAAACTAACATAGCAAATAGAAAGGACAGCTTTAGCCCAATATACGACTACATTCCCTTCAGGAACTGCGCAAAGATGACCTCCTATTTGTCCCCCTTCCCTACAAATGAAGATTGGAGTACTACTTTATGATATTATTTTAAGACCAAGAGCCGAAGCTAGAATTAGAGCAATAAAGACCAATCTCTTCCAATCCCTTGATTCGTCATAGAACATCATGCCAATCAGAGTACCACCGACAACACCAATTCCCGTCCAAATCGCATACCCGGTTCCCATCGGGATAAATCTTAAAGAATAACCCAACAGCATAAGGCTAAAACAAAATCCCAAAATCAAGAGCCCTACGGTCTGCCAATTGCGCCTAACATGCAATTCATTCATCATAGTGACCCCAAAAGCCTCAAATAAACCAGCGAAAATCAAGGTGACCCAAGCCATCACGATTCAGCTCCTTCCTCGGTTCTGTTGTCTGTGACTGATTTCAACCCTATCACACCTATTAAAAGTATTACAATCAGGAGAATTTTCTCCCACTTAAAGGGTTCCGCAAAGAAAATAATTTCCGCAACGATAGTACCTGCAGTTCCTAACCCGACAAAAACAGTATAGACAGTCCCGGCCGGCAGGATTTGGGCAGCGGTTATCATCAAATAGTTGCTGATCACAAGTGTGATAATCGTTCCGCTCCAAGTCCAAAAGTCAAAGGCATGGGCTAAGCCTATCACCCATATAACCTCCAAAAAGGCTGCCACAAAAACTTTAAGCCAGTTTCGATTCATCCTAATATACCCCCTATTTACCCTTAAAAAAGCCCGGAAGAAACTGTATATGACAGCCTTCTCCCGGGCTTTTATCCCTCCGTGGCACAGTATCACTGTGAGTTTTGTCTCGGACCGGACCTGCACGATAGCTGCGGAACCCTAGAAAACATTTATCTATAACTATTACTGATTATACTTTAAATCATATATCGGATCACCCAAAGGCACAAGGAGTTAAAATTAATAGTTTCTTTATAGTTTGTTTATAATTCATATCCAACATTATTGCTATAATGTAATTATTGGAAATTTATTAGATTTTACTAATAAATAGACCAATAGGTATTAGATTTCTAATAATCTTTAAAAATGCGGAGGAAAGCTATGCAACCAAATACCAATTATAGTCCAGATTCCCAAGTTAAGAGCCCCAGGGGCAAAACGAGTTCCTTGTTGCGAAAACACCGCAAAAAAATAATTGTCGTTTTAGTCTTGCTTGGCGGGCTTCTCGTTGCTTGGCAGGTTTTGAGTCAGCATGCCGGTTTGATTCCCGTTAGTACTGCGGAAGTCAGCCAAAATAAATTCGAACAGAATGTGTTTGCCAGCGGCAAATTGGCAGTTAAGGACTTAAGCGAATTAAAGTCTGAAAGTAAAACCATAGTTCAAAATCTCCTGGTTGAGCCCGGGGACAAAGTGACCAAAGGCCAGGTTATTTTAAAGATGGAAACAAGCAACTTGAGTGTCGAGGTTTCCCAAAAATTGCTGGCTTGTGAAGAACTCCGGGCAAAGATCATCAATACCGAATCAAGTATTAGGCTGCTTCGCGAAACAGTCGTTTTGGCAGAAAAGGATTATGAAAACACTAAGATTCTGATGGAAAGCGGTGCAGCTAGCCCGAAAGAGCTAGAGCAGGTCGAGCATATGCTGACGGAGGCCAAAGAAAAGTTAGTTGTCGAGGAAGAGGCCAATTTACCTCTGCTTAAAGCCCAGTTGAAACAAGCTGAAGTAATACATGGTCAAGCCCAAGAAGATTTGGCGAAAGCTACTCTCGTCAGCCCCCAGGACGGGCTAGTCTTGAATTTGATTGCTAAAGCAGGCCAAGAGGTTGAGCCCGGAAGCCTGCTGGCTCAAATCGGCAATCCCGCTAATCTTCAAATTGAAACAGGCATCAACGAGGTCGATGCCGCCCAGCTTTCCATAGGGGATAAGGTAGAAATAACCAATAATGCCTTGCTTAGCGAACCATTGATGGGGAGCATCGAAGCCATTGCACCTACTGCCGAGGTCGTGTCCACTGCTCAAGGTGAGCAAACCCAGGTGAAAATTAAAATAAGTGTCCCTGAAGGAGAAACACCCTTAAAGCCTGGTTATAATGTTAACCTTAAGGTCACCCTTAATCAGAAAGAGGAAGCTTTGCTCTTACCTTTAGAAGCGTTGATCGAGGGGGATGGTCAAAAGCTGGTCTATGCCGTGGGGTCGGACGGCATAGTTTCCGAAAGAGAAGTCCAGGTAGGCCTAAGCAACGAATTATTCGCGGAGATTATCTCCGGTCTCCAAGTGGGTGAAAAGGTCATCCTGAACCCTGATGAGCAAATCAAGGACGGAGTGCAGGTGATGACTGATGATCAAAGCAAATAACTTTTTGAAGGTTTATCAGACAGGAAAAATTGCCGTTACAGCCTTAAAAGGCGTTACCTTCCATATAACCGCCGGCAGTTTTGTGGCGATTATGGGGCCTTCCGGTTCGGGAAAATCGACCCTCATGAATATTCTAGGCTGCCTGGACACACCCACTGAGGGACAATACATCCTCGATGACCTAGATGTTTCCCATATGGGTGAGAACGACTTGGCCAAGATTCGCAATCTAAAAATAGGTTTTGTCTTTCAGACCTTCAATCTTTTACCGAGGATATCCTGCCTGCGCAATGTTGAGCTCCCCATGATTTATGCTGGGATTGCCGAAAAGGAAAGAAAAAATAGAGCTTTCGAAGCTCTCGAAAAAGTGGGGCTGGCGAATTGGGCTGCTCATCGCCCCACGGAAATATCCGGTGGCCAGAGGCAACGAGTAGCTATCGCTCGGGCTTTAGTGAACAACCCAGCCATCATTATGGCTGATGAACCTACCGGCAATCTCGACACGCACTCGGGAGAAGAAGTAATGGCAATTTTTCAGGAGCTGAATCAACAAGGAGTCACCATTGTCCTGGTCACCCATGAACCAGAAATTGCCCAGCATACCCAGAGAATTCTTAAGTTCCGGGATGGCCACCTCACGGAAGACCATCCAGTCAAGGAGCAGATTCTAGCCAGGGATATTTTAGACGGGCTCCTTGTTGCCGAGGAGGGACTGATATGAATCTAAAAGAATGCATCCAGATCGCCCTGGAGGGAATCCGTGCCAATAAAATGCGCTCAACCTTGACTATGCTTGGTATTATTATCGGGGTGGCTGCTGTAATCACAGTCGTAGCCATCGGCCAGGTTGGGCAAGCTGCCATTGTGTCTTCTCTGGAAGCCATCGGCACCAATATGTTCCAAGTCTATCCGCGTAGCGACGAGAACTCCCCCATTACCGCGTCTGATCTGATGACCACTCAGGATATTAACGTGATCAAAAGCGTCGCCCCCGATCTTAAATATATTTCACCAATAAATGATCGTTCTCTCCCAGCTAAATATGAGAGGAATAGTAAACGGGTCTATGTTAACGGTGTTTGGCCCGAGTACAAGCATATTCGAAATATCAAATTAGAAAGAGGAAGATTTCTATCCGAGAGTGATGAAAAAGGGGGCCGGCGGGTAGTAGTGATCGACAGTAAGCTGGCTGAAGATCTTTTTGGCCGGAAAGATCCCCTGAATAAGCAAATCGATATCTTTGGACTCTCCATGACCGTAGTCGGGGTAAGCCAACGAGATGATAATTTTTTAATGGGCGGGCCAAATCAGCCATCTGCTGTATATATCCCCTTCTCTACTTCCCAAAGTATGCTCAATGTTGACTATGTCCCTTACGTCGAAGCCAGTGCCGTCAGTAAAGAGAAGACCGAAAGTGCCATGAAGCAGGTTAAGCAGATTCTGAACGGCCGTCATCATACCGAAGATAGATACTTCACTTACAGCCTTCAGGAAGATGTTGAACAGATCGATACGATTATGACTATTTTGCAGTTGGTCATCGGTTCCATAGCGGCTATATCCCTTTTGGTAGGTGGAATCGGGGTAATGAATATCATGCTGGTCTCCGTTACGGAGCGCACAAGAGAGATCGGCATTCGCAAAGCTTTAGGGGCCAGGTATCAGGATATTATGATCCAATTTCTCATTGAAGCAGTAGTGATCTGCTCTATCGGTGGTGCTATTGGTACCTTCCTTGGGATCGGCGGCGGTGTGCTTGCCGCAGGGTTGGCGAATATTCCGCCATCCATATCCCCCACCACCATTGTCATAGCCTTTGCCTTCTCCACTTCGATTGGGCTTTTCTTCGGTCTTTATCCGGCACGAAAAGCAGCGAAGATGAGTCCTGTTGAGGCTTTGCGCTATGAGTAAAGTCCCAGCTCCTCCATAGTTTTCTTTAATCTTGCCACATGATAGGGTTTCGTAATTGCATCACCATGAAAATAACAGTCTAAGATATCCGCGTCTTTGACGATTTCCTCTAAAGGCCCGCCCACCTTCTCCTTTTCCGAATGGTGAATGACAGCCTGAATGACTTTCTTTTTGTCTGCCTCATTCAAGGGATAGCTCTCTAAAAAACGCCTCACGGGATCTTCCCCATGGAGAGCATGATCCTTTTGAAGTCCTGTATACCAACGACCGATATCATGAAGGGAACAAGCCAATGCAGCCAGTTCCAGATCCACTCCACGTTTTTGGGCTAACAACCTCCCTACTTGAGCGCAACTCGTAGCATGAACCCGCTCCCAAGCAAAGGGGTAATCTCGATTCTTCTTTTCTTGCTCCAACATCTGTAGAAGATCATAGACTTTCTGCATATGGTTGATGAAATCCCACTTCATAAAATTCCTCCCTATATTTTTTTGAATTATGATACGGGTTCTGTCCCTCGATCCATCTTTTGGCGAGTTCGCCAATTCAAGACGAGGACTGATGAGAAGATGAGGAAGATGCCTAAGATATTTTGTGCGGTCAGTTGTTCTTTAAATATCAGTATTCCGACTAAGGTAGCCACCATGGGCTCAACGAAAGCCATCACTGAGGCTTTTCCTGCTTCCATATGCTCCAGCCCTTTGGTATAGAGCAAAAAGGGAATAAGGGTGGAAACTACCCCTAACAGTAATCCACTGATAAGAACATTTCTATTCTCTAAAGCAATTGTTACGATGTCGATGCTATTGCTAAAGGGCAATAAACTAAGAGACGCCACAATAAAAGTATAGGCCGTAACCGTAAAGGGGTGATATTTTCTTAAGGCAATGCTCCCAAAAATGCTATACAGAGCATAACCAATCCCAGCTCCAAGACCGGTGATTATTGCCAGCCCTGAAAGATTGGAGGATCCGCCCTTCCCTGATATACCGGTAATCAGAACACACCCACCAAATGCTAAAACTAAGGCCCCTATCTTTCGCATAGTGATGGGTTCACGAAACAAAATGGCTGACATAATCATCACAAAGCAGGGTGCTGTGTACAATAAAATCGAAGCCATCGATAAAGTGGCCAACTTTATGGCTGTGAAGTAGCAAATATTAAAGAACACGATGCTGCAGATTCCTGTGCCCAGAAATAACCAAAGATCTTTAAGGTTGATCTTTAGCTTATCTCTATCCTTTATTATCAAAAAAGTCGATAGACAAACAGCAGTCACAATGCACCGTGATGCCGTAATCTGCACTGAGCTTAATCCACCCGTTGCTAAATTTCTGGAGAATAAACCGATAATTCCCCAGCATACTCCGGCTAGGATGATCAATACCGCTGCAATGCGTTTTCCCCAGTTAAGTGGAGCTAATTCTTTTGTCAGAGAAGGTGTTCCCTTCACTTTGGCGATATTAGCTGGCATGCAAGTAACTTCCTCCGATACATCTCGTTATCTAAACTGACCGCCCGCAGGTTGGATGCTATCTGCCCTAGAATGTCTGCGCGATGTAAATATCTGATATACCAAAAAAGAGCCTTGCGGCTCTTTTTCAATTCTTTGTTGGTGCGAGTGGTCGGAATCGAACCGACACATCCGTAAAGATAACGGTTTTTGAGACCGTCGCGTCTGCCAGTTCCGCCACACTCGCGTACTGCATTTGCAGGTCACCACGGCAACAGGTGACTTAGATATAATAGCATAAGTTTTTAAAAAATGTCAAGGTATTCTATGAAACTGTTCTTAATGAAACTATTTGTAATGAAACCTAACGAACAGCATTTAGATATTATCATCATCTAGAGAATCTGAGGTTTGAACATCAGGGGAACCTTGACCCTCATGATAAGCTTGAGATTCTGACAAAACAACTCGATCACCTTGAGCATCTTGAGTTTCCTGTGTCAATTGCTCCTCCCAAGCCTGCTCGGCAAATTTACCGTAATTCATGAGCTTCTCATAGCGCGTCGCCTGAAGTTCCTCTGGTGAAGCTTTGCGCAGTTTGTCAAATTCCTGGGTGATGACCTTCTTCATCTCCTCAGCAGTTCGCTCAAGACTTCGATGGGCACCTCCCAAGGGTTCCTTGATAATACCATCAGCAATACCTAGCTCTAGAAGGTCTTGGGCTGTAAACTTCAAAGCAGAAGCCGCTTCTTGGGCTTTGCTTGGATCTTTCCAAAGAATCGACGCGCAGCTCTCAGGAGCGATTACCGAGTAAAAAGAATTTTCCAGCATCAAGATGGTATTCCCAACGCCTAAGGCCAGAGCTCCACCGCTCCCCCCTTCCCCGATGACCGTACAGATAATAGGAACCGTATAGTGAGCCATAGCTTGTAAACAACGAGCTATGGCTTCCCCTTGTCCTCTTTCCTCGGCCTCCAGATCACAGGCAGCACCGGGAGTGTCGATAAAGGTTAGGATCGGTCGACGGAACTTCTCCGCTTGATCCATAAGGCGAAGGGCTTTACGATAGCCTTCGGGATGAGGCATACCAAAGTTTCTCTGAATATTCTCCTTGGTATCTTTGCCTTTGATATGGGAAACGACTGTCACCGGAATCCCCTGAAATAGTGCAATACCGCCAACGATAGCACGATCATCAGCGTAAAGTCGATCCCCTTTGAATTCGATAAAGTCCTCAAAAAGCAAAGGGATATAATCATAGATATTAGGACGTTCGGTATAGCGAGCAATCTGGACCTTTTGCCAAGGTTCTAGGTTGCCGTAGATTTCTTTCCTTAAGCGTACAAGCCTGCGCATGAGTTTGGAAACTTCCGGCGAAAGATTGATATCTTTCTCTTTGGAAAACTCCTGCAACTCCGCGATTTTTTTCTCCAACTCAAGAATTGGCTTTTCAAAATCAAAGTGTTGAGCCATAACCTGCCCCTTCCTGATGATAGCGTAATAAACGACCTAGCGTCGCACGCATCTCGGCACGTTCTACTACGCAATCAATCTGCCCATGGTCCTGATTAAATTCGGCAGTTTGAGCCCCTTCCGGAAGTTCTTTACGCATAGTTTGTTTAATAACCCGAGGTCCGGTGAAACCAATCAAAGCACCCGGTTCAGCAATATGTATATCCCCTAAGGAAGCATAACTGGCGGTGACTCCTCCAAAGGTAGGGTCAGTTAATACGGAAATATAAAGCAGGCGCTCTTTTGCCAAGCGGCCTAAAGCCGCACTGGTCTTTGCCATCTGATACAAAGATAAGATGCCCTCTTGCATGCGTGCACCACCGGAAGTAGAAAAAATAATAACAGGACAGCGTAATTCGATGGCCCGCTCAATGGCCCGAGTAATTTTTTCCCCGGTTACCGAGCCCATGCTACCCATCATAAAATTCCCCTCATTAAAAGCCAGTACTACGGGTAATCCTTCGATACTAGCCTTTCCCGTTAAGACGGATTCGGAAACATCGGATTTTTTATGTGCTTCCTCCAACTTTTCCTCATATTCAGGAAACCCCAGAGGATTGGTCGTTAATAGTTCACTATCCCATTCTTCGAAGGTCCCTGAATCAATCAGGTGATTAAGCCTTTCCCGAGCCGGAATCCGAAAATGATAGCTACAGTGGGTGCAAACCCGCTGATTTTCTATAAGGTCTTTATTAAACAGCACGTCCCCACATTTTGGGCATTTTGCCCAAAGTCCATCAGGCAATTCCTTACGTGAAGATGTTTGCTCAACGGGCACAGATGAGTAAGCCCGCTCCCCTTCCGCCTGAGGTTTAGGTGGGAGTGAACTGAGTGTTGCGTATTTGTGTTTTTTACGGAATATATCTTTTAACATGTCTAGCTCCCCATATAGCTAGTGATAATTTCATGGGCTTCTTCTGCTTCTGACTCAGGTACGAGAATTTCAACCGAAGCGTGATCCCCTAAGTGAGAAGAACCAATAGGACGAAGTTGCACTAGCATTCCTTCGTCGCTAAGAGACTTTTTATACTTTTCAGCAATGGCCTTATTAGGCGCAATATAGATAACGGTCCACATGGCGAATCCTCCTCGTTCAAAAAGAGAAACATACCCGTTAATCTATGGATATGTTAAATACCGTTAGGTGTCATTAGATACAAATTTAGTGACCAGTTAATATTTTTCATAATAACACAGGGTTAATTATCTTGCAACAGAGCCTGTCCATCGTGACTCATACAGTATAAGTATAAACAATTTGGACCGGAAACATAGGCTGGCTAGGCATTATTCTCCATCCCGATGATACTTTTTATAGATAGCTTGTTCAACATGTGCGGGAACAAATTCACTGATACTTCCTTCTAAACTTGCTACCCATTTAATAGAGCTGGAACTTATGAATGAATACTCGCTTTGAGTCATTAGGAAAATTGTTTCAATATCCTTGGCCAGCTTTTTATTCATCAGAGCTAATTGGAATTCATATTCAAAATCCTGCATGGCTCTCAGACCACGTATGATAGCACTGGCTCCCCATTCTCTGGCAAATTCAACCGTAAGACCTTGAAAACCTTTAACCTTCACATGGGGCATATCTTGAGTGGAAGTTTCTAAAAGCTGAATACGCTCTTCCAGCGAAAAAAGCGTGGCTTTGTTACTGTCCACAGCCACCGCAACAATGACCTCATCGAAAAATGCTGTAACTCGTTTAAGAATATCGAGATGTCCATTGGTCACCGGGTCAAATGTTCCGGGATAAATTGCAATACGCACTAGTCCTGCTCCTTTTTCTCTCACTTTTATCCTATCACTATTACATAGAATTGACTTTCCATGCAACATTTCCTTCTCCTAGTATGTTTGACAAGTCCTGAACTAATTCCTCTATATCCTTTACCCAAAATTCGCGATTTCCTTGTACCAATTTTTTGTCCGCTTCAAAAAAGAAAAGCACTGGGTTAGGGCCGGAGTATTGTTGAAGCACAGGGAAAATCTCCTCGAGAAGAGGGGTTTCCGCAGAGGGAAAGCGCAAATAGAGTTTACGGGAAGGAAGAGGTAAGGTGGGATGCAAATTTTCAGTTTGAGCGGACTGCTTTGAATTAGGCAAGGACTTTCTAGCCGAGAAATCTTTATTACCAAGAGGTTTAGTACGTCCAGCAGCATTCTCAAGGTCCGTGATTCGTTCTGCAAAAATCTTTCTTTCCTCATCCCGGATATTGTATCTTCCCTCAACCACCACAATCTGATCATCTGTCAGCCGCGCACTTTGGGCAAAAATCCTTGGGAATACCAGGACGTCGATTGTTCCGGTCAAATCCTCCAGCACAAAGCTGGCCATCATTTCACCACGTTTAGTCACTGTCGTACGGTAGCCGGTCACGATTCCCCCCAGAATAACCTTCTTTTCTTCATCCCCTTCGAGACAACTCATAATATCCTCAGAGGTAGCATTCTTCAACTTTGGAAGCACACTTTCCAGAGGGTGACCACTGAGATAAAGGCCAAGATACTCCTTTTCCATCGCCAAGAGCTCTTGGGGAGGATACTCTTCTACATCAGGAAGGTCAACCCCTTCATCCACAGAATCACCAAAATCAAATAGTGAAAACTGTCCACTTTCCTTGTCCTTCTGTCGCTGTTGGGCCATTTCTAGGACGGAATCCAGGGCCACTAATCCTTGAGCCCTTTGGCAAATTGAACTAAAGGCTCCAGCTCTTAGCAAGCTTTCCAAGACTCTTTTATTCAACACCTTAGCATCCACTCGAATGCAGAAATCATAAAGTGACGCAAAGGGTCCCTCTTGACGCGCTTCAATAATCTTTTCTACCACATTCACACCCACGTTACGAATGGCTCCTAAGCCAAAGCGAATCCCCTGACCCTCAATACTGAAGCCGACTTGACTGCATTGAACATCGGGCGGCAGAATCTGAATCCCGCTTTGCCGTGCCTCATGGATATAAAAGGACACCTTGTCTGCAGAGTTCATAACCGTACTGATTAACGCCGCGTTGAACTCCAGGGGATAATTTGCTTTCAGATAAGCCGTCTGGTAAGAGATAAAGGCGTACGCTGTAGCGTGGCCCTTGTTAAAGCCATACTCGGCAAATTTTGCCATTAGGTCAAAGATTTCGACCGCTTCTTGTTCAGACAACCCACACTTTAAGGCTCCGGGGATAATCTCTTCTCCGCTCGGGCTTTTTAAACCATAGATAAAGCTTTGCCGCTCTTCTTCCATGATCTCCATTTTCTTCTTCCCCATGGCTCGCCGCAGTAAATCCGCTCGCCCCAGAGAATACCCGGCAAGGTCTCGAGCAATCTGCATGACCTGCTCTTGATAGACAATAACCCCATAGGTGCTCTTTAGGATGGGTTCAAGCATAGGATGAATGTAAGATATCTTTCCCCCATGCTTACGTCGAATAAATTCCGGAATCTGTTCCATCGGTCCGGGGCGGAATAGTGCAACAACAGCGATAATATCTTCAAAACAGGAAGGTTTTAGTTCCTTGAGAACATTGCGCATGCCCCCACTTTCCAACTGAAACACGCCGGTGCTGCTCCCCGTAGAAAGCATTTCATAGGTTGATTGATCATCGAGGGGTAGTTCCTCTAGGTCTATAGTCTCTCCGCAGTTCACCTGAATTTGATGCAATGCCTCTTGAATAATCGTCAAGTTACGCAGTCCCAAAAAGTCCATTTTGAGAAGACCAACCTCTTCTACCGTCTTCATGGGGAACTGAGTCATGGTAAAGCCCCCGTCAGAGGTTCTCTGCAAAGGAATATAGGTATCTAAGGCCTCCTTAGCAATCACTACCCCTGCGGCATGAGTTGAAAAGTGACGAGGCATACCTTCAAGGGCCCGGGCTATATCATAGAGCTTTTTGATCTCCTCATCCTCTTCGACAAGCTTGCCCAAATCAGGGGATACGGTAAGGGCTTTCTCCAGAGTCATCCCTAAATCAGAGGGGATAGCTTTCGCGACCTTATCCACTCTAGCCAAGGGAATGCCCAGCACTCTTCCGACATCGCGAATAGCTGCTTTGGCTCCCATGGTTCCAAAGGTGATGATTTGGCAGACCTTGTCCGCACCATACTTCTCCATCACATAGTGGATGACTCGTTCCCGTCCTTCCGGGTCAAAGTCTATATCGATATCCGGCATGCTCACCCGCTCCGGATTCAAAAATCGTTCGAAAAGCAAATCATGCTGCATGGGTTCTACAGCGGTGATTCGCATAAGGTAGGCCACCATGCTAGCAGCAGCCGAACCCCGACCTGGGCCTACAGCAATACCATTTTGACGGGCATACTGGCAAAAGTCGGCGACAATTAGAAAATAACCAGAAAATCCTGTTTGGGCTATGACACCCAACTCATACTCCAGGCGTTCCGTCTCTTCTGCAGTCTGGTTCGGGTAGAAGCGCGGGAAAGCTTCATAGCATTTTTGTCGCAAATAAGCATCTAAGGTATAGCCTTCAGGCACCTCAAAGTCCGGAAGAAAATGGTCCCCAAACTTAAAATCCACCTGACAGCGCTTAGCGATTTCAGCAGTGTTCGCCAGAATTTCCGGATGTTCACCAAAGAGAAGATTCATTTCCGCTTCGGATTTCAAGAAAAATTCCTCACTAGAAAAACTCATACGGGAGGAATCGGTGAGATTTTTTCCTGTCTGAATACAAATCAGCACATCCTGAATAAAGGCGTCCTCACGGTTAACATAGTGGACGTCATTGGTAGCTACCATGGGGATACCCGTTCTTTTATGTACTTGGAACATTCCCACATTTACACGTTGCTGTTCCTCAAGTCCATGGTCTTGAACCTCTAAGAAAAAGTTCCCTTTTCCGAAAATATCCTCGTATTCCAGAGCACTCTTAATAGCAGTCTCCAATTGATTATTTAGAATATACTCCGATACTTCCCCGGCTAAACAGGCTCCCAAAGCAATAAGTCCCTGACTATGCTTTCTTAAGATATCCTTGTCCACCCGAGGCTTATAGTAAAAGCCGTCCACATGAGCCATTGATACTAATTTAATGAGATTCTTATAGCCTTCCTCATTTTCAGCCAACAGCACAAGATGGCGGTTATTATCATCTCGACCCGGCACCCGCTCGGTCCGCCGATGCGGTGCCACATAGACTTCACAGCCAATGATAGGCTTTATTCCTGCTTTTTTACAGGCCTTATAGAAATCAATGACCCCATACATCACACCGTGATCCGTGATGGCCACAGCCGGCATGCCAAGCTCGGCTGCCTTCTGCACCAATTTCTCGACCCGAGCTGCCCCATCGAGCAAGCTATATTCGGTATGAACATGAAGATGAACAAATGCCACTTTGCAATGCCTCCTCTCGAATGCCATCAACCTAACGCCTCTCGCGCTATAAAATCAGATATCTTTATTTTAAAGCTTTTCCAGTGCGTAGTCCATTAGTTTTCAATAACAAGCTTCTCGAATCTCTCGGACCGTTAATAGTTCATCGATGATAATGCAAAATGTGCTAATCACTGCTGATTAGCACATCTTTATTTTTATATCGGATAAGTTTATGAATTGGATAATTTAAGAAACCTTCTTATCACCCATTCTTGCTGTCATGAGAGCTTTAGCCAAGAGCTGATTATTTGAATATACATCGATTTCAATATTGCAATGCTTCTTAGCAACAAGCAATAATTTAACAGTTATGCGAATTTCGGTCCCAACCGGGATCGGTTGGAGCTGATAAAAGGTGAAGTTCTCCGTAATCGCATCCAAGCGATACTGCTTACGCAATGCAATATATCCGGCCATATTCATCAAGGTCACTAAGACACCCGCACTTGCTGAACCGAACTCATTGATCATGAACCGGGTAATTTCACCCTCAATGGTCAGAAAATCAGGATCTTCAACATAACGGAACCCGCTTAGAATCAAATTATCTACAGTTTCACCGAACTGGGGTTGCTTTTGAATCTGTTGATAAGCTTCCAGCACGTCCTGAAGGCTAATGATACCGATCAGAGCACCTTGATCCACGACGGCAGCAATCTCCCAACCTTCCCAAAGCATGATCCGTGAAATATGAGTGACCGAGTCTTCGCGACCGACCACATAAGGGTTGGGGTTCATAACGTCTACTATAGAAGTATTCATATCCGCACTTGCCACATCAATAGCCGTGAGCATCCCGACCACAATCTTGTTTTCATCAACGATAGGAAAACGGCTGTGACTGGTTTTTTGCGATAGCTCGTGCCAGTCTCCCACGGTACCATCGGTAGTAAGGTAGTTGACATCCTTGACCATGATATCCTCAACCAGAATCAGTTCTTTCTCAATCAAACGATCATAAAGAGCCCGATTGATCATAGTGGTCACAGCAAAAGTATCATAGGGGGACTGAATTATCGCCAAGTGCTTTTCCTTAGCCAACTGGATAATATCATCTTGAGGCTCAAAGCCACCTGTAATGAGTAGAGGAGAACCCATTTGTAAGGCCATCATCTGTGCATCATGACGATTGCCTACGATACATAAGGCATTTTCCTCCAAGTAGCGTTCCATAGCATCTAATTCCATGGCCGCAATCAAGAACTTATTGGGTGAATTATCTAGACTTTCAAAACCACAGAGAACAATTCCTTCGACAATCTGAGAGACTTCACGCAAGGTTAGATCTTCAATGCGCCGCTCCTTTGCTCCTTCAATACGTATGGTTCCAACTTTAGGGATGGAACGGACAAAGCCTTTATTTTCTGCTTCTTTAATTGCCCGATAGGCAGTACCTTCACTCACGTCCAGCTCTTTCGCGATAAAGCGAACAGAGACCTTGCTACCCACAGCAAGTCCTTCAATAAAGCTTAAAATTTGTTGATGTTTCGTCTGACTCAATCGTAACGCTCCCTACTCTTTCAAGCGATTTCAGACTTTATTATACCACAGTTGAAGATCTGAAAGTGATATTACCATTTTATATTGAAAAAATAATTGTCGAAATTGCATCTGTTATATAATGCTTTACTATGCTCTATTCTTCAGATTGATTTGGCAAAGAGCTCGAATCCTTATTTTTCATACGCTGCGTCATGATCCCGCCAATTTTTCCGGCATCCTTCGCCGAGAGGGAATGCCACCCTTTCACACGCACTTGGTCAAGCAAACCCAATTCAGCAGCAATCTCCATCTTCAAATCCTCCAGTAGATCCATTCTTCTCAACTTTATATTTTTCTCCTTCATCAAATCGTCCCCCTACTCATACCTTGGCCATCAAAATAAGCACAGAAATGCTTTCTTTCAATGGGTTGTTGTTTTAAGCGACAGCGACCCTCAAGGTAATAAGAACAATTTGCAGTACAAGGTCTACGTGTCATGTGAATCAACTCCTTTAGTAAAGTTTCTCCTAAACTATAAAAAAAATACCTGCCCAAATGAGCAGGTAACTGTGTAATTAATTTAAGTTCTCAAATCATAAGGGACTCACCCGGCAAAAGAATTTTTCCTTTGCTGGCCGGAAATTTGCGTTGCAGGAGATCGACAAACTCCACCGGGTCCTGTTGGATCAAGGGGAAGGTATTGTAGTGCATAGGAATGACAACCTTTGGCCGCAAAAGGTTTGTAGCATATACAGCTTCCTCTTGCCCCATGGTATAGTTATCCCCGATCGGCAGCATAGCCACTTCCAGAGGGTGTCGACGTCCAATCAACTCCATATCACCGAATAAACCCGTATCCCCCGCATGATAAAGCCACTTTCCCTCTATTTGAATCAAAAATCCGCAGGCTACGCCTGCATAAGTATAGGATTCCTCTTCCTCACGCGGCTCGAACACAGACCCGTGAAGAGCTTGCGTCAAACGGACCGTACCGAAATTGAAGGTATGTTTACCGCCAATATGCATAGCATGGGTGTTGGTTCCATACCTTGCACACAAACGTGCCAGTTCAAACACCCCAATGATGGGAGCCCCGGTTTTTCGGGAAATCTCGATGGCATCACCTAAGTGATCGGCGTGGCCATGGGTAACTAAAATACCATCCAACTGGGTGAAATCTTCAGGTCCGAGATCTGTAGTAGGGTTGTCTCTAAGAAAAGGATCGATAAGAATTCTTCCTTGTTCACCTATGATTTCAAAACAAGCGTGACCATGAAAACGAATTTCCATTCAATCAGCTCCTTAAGATATAGTATTGGCAAACTGCAAACCCTTTATTTACTATGTCTTCGACTCATAGCCGTGAGCACTGTAGCGCGACGCATTAAAATTATTAGAAGTAAAGCAAAATCAGCAATTAAAAAGGCTGCAGCTAAAATCCAAGATCCCAAAGCACCTAATACTGCCGCAATGCCAAAGCATCCGCTCATGCCATAAAGCAGTAGAACCGCTTGACGTTGACTCAGACCCGCATCCAACAACCGATGATGGAGATGCCCTCGATCAGCTTTAGCTATCGAAAGTCCCCTCACCTTTCTGCGAATGATAGCGAAGGTCATATCCGTAAGGGGCATTCCCAAAACAAGCAACGGAAAAACCAAGCCTAAAATAGTCGCAGTTTTTAATAGACCCATGATGGAGATTCCACCAATAATATACCCTAAAAACATACTCCCCGAATCACCCATAAATACACGTGCCGGATGAAAATTGAAAAACAAAAATCCTAAAGCTGCGCCGGCCAAGGCTAGAGTTAGATGGGCTTCCGTAAATTCATTGATGCGAAACGCGGACCAACAGAGCAATAGGGCCGCTTCAAAACAAATCCCCGCCGCCAAACCATCTAGGCCGTCGGAGATATTCACAGTATTGACTAGCCCAACGATCCAAATCACCACAAGAACTAGGCCAAGCCAGCCTAAACCTATGGCTGCAAAATCTAAGGGTTTATCCATGAAGGGAAGGGAAATCTTGTTCATAGAGAAACCAAAGAAAAGCAGCACAGCAGCTGCTACAATCTGCCAGACCAGTTTTACTAAGGGTCGCAAATTAAATATATCATCAACTACTCCGACCAGCATAATGATGGTGCTGCCGAAAAACAGGCCCCAAATTCCTCGATCCCAATTCCCCATAAAAATAACCGCAACCCAAAAAGCCGCATAGATGGCAATCCCTCCAATGCGGGGAACCGGCGTTTTATGTACACGACGACCGCCCGGATAGTCGATAGCACCCCAGAGTTGTCCTAGCTTCATCGATAGTGGAGTAGCAAAAATTGCCACGATTAAGGCGATAGCAAATGTCAAAATAAAAGTCATTTCTTTTCCTCCAGCATATCAGTAGGGGTATTCCCATCCATCTTATTTAAACAAGTCCTGGGTTACCCCACTGACGTAATGCTTCATAAACCACAACCGCCACGGAATTGGAAAGATTTAAGGACCTTGCCTCCTCACGCATGGGCAAACGAATTGTTCCTTCAGGATAGCGCTCCAGAATCTCTGGAGCTAATCCTTTTGTTTCTTTACCAAAAAGGAAGTAACCGCCTTGCTCGTATTGGACCTCAGTATGCAAGCGTTCAGCCTTCGTCGTCGCTAAGTAACGAGGACCATCCGGATTCTTTTCCTCAAATTCTGCATAGTTTTCATACAAGCGAATATCTAACAAGTGCCAATAATCTAAGCCGGCTCGTTTTAAATGCTTATCGGATATCTCAAAGCCCAAAGGCTTAACTAAATGCAAGGTTGCTCCTGTGGCAGCACAAAGTCTTGCTACATTTCCAGTATTGGGCGGAATTTCAGGCTCGACAAGAACAATATTAAGCATGAATCTACATTTCCTTTCACGATGCGATTAAATCATCATTCTATTATACCCTAAATCTTAAAAATGCCCAAGATTGTCTCACCAAAAAGTGCAAAGAAATCAACGCATCGTCACTAAATCCGCTCTGTTGATCCCATTATTCTTCAGTCGACTGAAAGCTGTCTAGTAGGACATTAACATCGTTGTCCTTTCGTGATATTATAGTTTTATTCTCTAAATAAGGGCTTACACTTTTATCACCATCTCATATAGACCAATTCGCATTATTTCCATCTTGTTATATCACAGAATACTGTGATATGATGGGTAAAAATTGTAGAAAGGAGTTTGCTCATGCTTACAAATGATGAACAAAAGCTTCTCGAACTGATCGCTACAGATTTTCGTATGTCCTCTGATGAACTATCTATTCAAACAGGCTTGTCTAAGGAATTTATCGAAGAGCGTATTAAACAGTGGGAAGAAGAGAAGATTATTGCTCAATATTGCCCACTTATAAATTGGGAACGAACCGGCGAACCGATGGTTACTGCCTTAATTGATGTTAAAGTCCTTCCTCAACGCGGTTATGGATTTGACAAAGTGGCCCGCCGTCTTCAAAAATTTCCTGAGATCAAGGCTGTCTACCTAATGTCGGGTGGTTATGATCTCTCCTTATTGATTGAAGGCAAAACCATGCAAGAAGTTGCTTTATTTGTAGCAGAAAAACTTGCTCCACTTGAGCATGTTACCGATACAACCACACATTTCATTCTGAGGCGCTATAAGCAGAATGGGGTAGAACTGCTTGGAGAAGAAGATATTCCTGAGAGGCTGGTGATATCTCCGTGAACCAGTATCTTTCACCAATTGCTGCAAGTCTACCACCCTCAGGGATCCGCAGATTCTTTGATCTTGCCTCTACCATGAAGAATGTTATCTCCCTCGGCGTAGGCGAACCAGATTTTGTCACTCCTTGGACTGTGCGTGAAAGCGGCATTTTCTCCTTAGAGCAAGGACAAACTATGTATACAAGCAATTCAGGCCTTATCGAGTTACGTCAAGCTCTCTCTTGGAATATGGGAAAAAAATTGGGACTTGAGTATAATCCTAAAAACGAAATCCTCGTGACTGTAGGCGCTAGCGAGGCTGTGGATTTAGCCATGCGTGCCCTTCTCGGTCCTGGAGATGCCGCTTTAATTCCCGACCCAGCCTATGTTTCCTATGGCCCTTGTGCCGCCTTAGCTGGTGCCGAGGTTCATTACGTTCCGACACGGGCTGAAGAAGATTTCCGTCTTCGTGTTGAGGATTTAGAACGAGCATATACTCCCAATACCAAGGTACTAGTGCTTTCTTATCCGAATAATCCTACCGGAGCAATCATGACTTGGGAAGATTATCAACCCATTGCTAAGTTTGTCCAAGATCATGATTTGATTGTCTTAGCCGATGAGATATATTCCGATTTGACCTATAGCGGTAATCATACCGCTTTCGCCAGTTTACCCAATATGCGCAACCGTACATTGCATATCAATGGCTTTTCCAAATCTTACGCCATGACTGGCTGGCGAATCGGCTATGTAGCCGGACATCCTGACATTATTCAAGCCATGACCCGAATCCACCAATACACCATGCTATGTGCCCCCATCACTGCCCAAGTGGCAGCCTTGGAAGCGCTACGCTCGGCCGAGCAATCCATGCAAGATATGGTAGCGACCTATGACCGTCGTCGTCGCTTGATGGTCCATGGCTTTCGCAAAATAGGCCTATCCTGCTTCGAACCTCTAGGCGCCTTCTATACCTTCCCCAGCATCAAGGCTACAGGATTGACTTCCGAAGAATTTGCCGAGGAGCTTTTACGGGAAGAAAAAGTGGCTGTGGTTCCCGGTAATGCTTTTGGTCCTTCAGGAGAAGGCCATATCCGTTGTTCCTACGCCTACTCTACAGAGCAAATCCAGGAAGCATTGAACCGAATGGAGCGATTTGTAAGTAAACGGATCAAGTAGCGCAAAATGGTGTGTACAGGCTAAATCTAGCGTATATCTAGCTTTATGCAGTATCTGAAACATAATCTAACGAAAACGCTGAGGTGCCCTTGAACAGATAGTTCTTGGCTGCCTCAGCGTTTTATCATATTAAGATTCTGTAGGGCCAGATGGGCATTGCGCTGCAGAATTCCTTTTCCTCTCCATCCAGCCGCACTATTTTTCCACTGTCGCATGAACTGGCTTTTCGTCAGGTGTTGAGTATCCCAGAGATCCACACCTCTCGTATCCACTATGCCTTCCCCAGCGTTTTCTAACTCCTCTTCCATATCAAGGCGATTTCGGTTATGAGGGCAAGCCTCTTGGCAGGTATCGCAACCGAAGATGCGATTGCCGATGGAAGACTGTTGTGACTCAGATAAACATTCCTTGCTTTGAGTTAGATAGGAGATGCAGCGGCTCGCTTGAAAACGAGCCTGCCCCAGAATCTGTGCGGGGCAGGCTTGGACACAACGTGTACATTCTCCGCATCGACTTTCCATAGGCTCATCAGATGGAAGTGCCTGATCCAAAAGTATTAATGCTAAGACAACAAAGGAACCTACTCCTGGGATAATCAACTGTTGATTCTTGCCGATCCAGCCCAAACCGGCCCTTTTTGCGAAAGCTCGTTCATTTAAGGGTCCCGTATCCACTTGGATCAATGGTCCTTGCCCTGGCCAACCCGCTGTGGTAATAGAGCTGATAAGTGAATCTAAAGCCTTTCGCACAAGTCTGTGATAATCTTCCCCCACCGCAGAACGAGCAAGCACGCCTTCGCCTTCACGAGGTTTAACTGATAAGGGCAAAGGATAAGCCAAGGCCACTACTGTTTCACATAGAGGCCAAGTAGCTTTGGGATCAACTCTCTTTTGGAGGTCTTTGTCTTCAAAGGAGAGTTGATACCCTAATCCGATACGCTCTTCCAAATATTCCTTCAAACCTTCAAGATGGGCACCACTTGTAAAGCCAATCGCTGAAAATCCCGACTGGTACGCTAATTCCTTTATGCGTTGCTTCCAGCTGTTTGCCTCAGCAGGCTCCATCGCTGTGCCCCCCTCCCTATTACTCACTGCTAACTTCTACTTAGTTGCCCGATAATAAGCATAAGTCATCGGCTCGGCCTTTTGACGAACCTCACCAGCCTTAACTTCCCCAAGGAATAATGTATGGGTCCCAGCATCCAGTTCACCGATAACTTCCGCCTCCACGGTGGCAATCACATCATCCAGAAGAAGAATTCCTGATTCCCCACGGTGTACGTTAGGTATATCGGCAAACTTTTCTATATTCCGTCCCGATCGGAAGCCGAACAGTCTTACATAGTCATGTCCCTGTTGATTTAAAACAGATACTCCGAATTTACCACTTTGGGTAATTAACTCATGGGTATAGTTATTTTTGTTGATGCCGATGGCGATTCGTGGAGGCTCCGCTGTGATTTGAAAGCAAGTATTAGCACACTGACCATTGTCCACTCCGTCATGATGAGCAGATATAATATACAATCCATAAGAGATAGCATAAAGTGACTGAATTATAGCTGTCTCTCGATCCATCGGTTCAACAACTGATGTACCATCTTTAGGCTCTTGCACAGCCTTATTATCTTTTTGCTCAGACACTTCCTGAATCCTCTCAAACTGTTCAGGCCCAACTCCACAGATTGGGCAAACCTCAGGGGGGTTCTCTCCTTCATGAATGTAGCCACAGACCAAGCATTTCCATTTTGCACTCATCACTTACACCTCTTTCAATTCTTTTGAGTTGAGTAGATATATTAATTATATATTACCATTAATCAGTCAACATTTTTTGTCCCTGCCTCGAAAGTGCTTATACTCCCTCTCCAGATATTCCTGATTAAGTAGAATCTCTTCCTCACTTACCACAAGGGACCTTCGCAGGGTTTCCTTAAAGTCCCCCCATTGCCTACCCTCGATATTATGGTCACGGGCGAATTTCACCAGTTCGTCCCAATCTAGCTCTTCATTTCGCTTTTGGACAGCTAAGTTAACAGCCCGAAGCTCTTCGATAAGCCGATCGAAGATTTCTTCCTCCCCAATCTCCCGTCTCTTCCCCCCATAAAAATCTGCCCGCCATAGAGATAAGAGTAGGTCGACTCTTTTTAAGTTGTAAGTTCGCCCATCCCATCCTTTATCCCAGACAAAGCTTCTCATCTTGTGGTGGAGATGTATACCGCTTCCTTCACCCCGGAGTTCAGAAAAAAAACTTTGGGTGCCACTCATATGGTTTTCCACAAGCCATATGAGATCCTTTTCTCCGCCCTCTCCTTCTCTGCCCAAAACCATGGAAAAACGAAAACGGGATAAGATTTGTTGACTTAGTTGACCGCTCTCTTTTTCGTGACCAAGAAAATGGCGTTTCCCACCCTGAAGCCATTGGAAATCACTGCGTTGAGATGGATCCCTGTGAATCTTTTTCACTTGAATTTTTTGAGGATAATGATCCAAACGTGCCCCGTGAACCTCAACAAACTCATCGTTATAGCGATGCAGTTGCCGCCCAAGAATTTGAAACTCACCAATAAAATATCCCTTGTCTTCAGCCCTGCACCTTCCCCAGACATAACATTCTCGACTAGCAACCTCCCATTTCCCAAGATCATGAAAGATTCCGGCTAAGCGTAAGATGAGCTGTGGCGGGGTGTTCTTGGTCACCTGCAAAGTATGCTCCCAGGCATCCTTGAGATGGTAGCGATTCTGGGCTAAACCCTTCAGACGAGCCAGCTCCGGTAAGAACACATCTACAAAACCTAGTTCATCTAGCAAGCGTAATCCCGCTATAGGATCATCTAGGGTTAGGATTCGACTGAGCTCCTCGGAGGTTCGTTCAGAAGCTACCTCCTTTAGATCGCTCAAAAGGCTGCGAGCAGCCGCAAAGGTTTTTCCCTCTATTTCCATGCCATATTTGACACTGAAACGAACCATGCGAAGGATGCGAATCGGATCCTCCTTAAAGCGTTCTTGTGGATTACCACAAGCTCTAAGGACTTTTTTTTCGAGATCTGATTTACCGTCCAGAGGATCAATGATCTCTCCGGTTCGGGCATCTAGGAAAATAGCATTGATAGTGAAGTCCCTGCGCAGGGCATCAGCTATCAAGTCCCCATCATAAGGGTTAAAATCAACCCGCTCTCCTTGCTGAAATACACTAAGGGTCTGATGCTTAGCCCCAATTGTTATGGGGTGATAATCCCATTCCCGCAAGTGCTTCTCAAGCTCTGCCAAAGATATCTCAACGATACCATCAATATCCTTACTGGGCTGATTCAATAGCTGGTCCCGTACCGTCCCTCCCACCAAATAGAAGGGGGATATGGCGCTAACCATTTTAATCAGTTCTTCAATGAAGTTGTCCATCCCTCTCCCCCTTTTCGCCTAAAAATCAAAAAGGACCTAGCGGTCCCTTTAGCAAAGCACGGTAAGCTTTGGACCCATCTTAATCTCCCATGGACTATCCGGTCCCCACTCCCCATCTAAATCCGAAAGAACTGGCCGCTCGGTATAAACCTTTAAATTAGACGTTTGAAATTGAACAATTTGCTCACTGGCTACTTTTCCTCCACCAACCAAATGCAGGAGCATGCGCATGGTATCCGGCCAACCGCTATCACGAACGATAATAATATCTAATTTCCCGTCGATAATTGATGCCTTCGGAACCAACTGTTTGAACCCACCCACGGATATCCCATTGACAGCCAGCAGTAGCATGGCCTCCACACTATAGGACTTACCTTCTAATTCATACTCAACCTTGAAGGGGCGATAGGTGGGTAGGGTTTCAATTCCCTTGAGATAATAGGCCAGTTGACCCAACCGATTCTTGATATGAACATCAACCTTTGGTGATACATCAGTCAGCAAACCAGCGCTAAAGACGTTGATAAAATATCGATCATTGGCTTGACCAAGGTCAATGTCAAGGGTCGAGCCTTGAACGATGACTTCACAGGCAGTAGATATTTTTTTTGGCAGACGCAATCCATAGGCTATATCGTTCGCAGTGCCCACAGGTAGAATACCCAAGATGGGACGCTGTTGGGCGGGGATCTTCATCAAACCATTAACAGCCTGATGAATACTGCCATCTCCCCCAGCTACGACCAAGCATTCCACATCCATAGCTTGTGAGGCGACATATTCAATATCCATAGGCGATTTCGTCCGATGAACAGAGACCTCATATCCCCCTTCTTGGAAGATGCGAATAGCCGTATCTAACTCGTTAATAAGACGGCGGCGACCCGAATAAGGATTGTAAACTAATCGAAGTTTCTTGCTGTTCACTATACATATCTCCTTTGGTAACGCTGAAGCCCACCAATGGGTGACGCTATAAATTACTTCAGATTCTCCGGGTTGAGGCCTTGTAATTCAGTAACCATAAAACGTCCATCTTTACGCACCAGGACATCATCAAAATATATTTCTCCGCCACCATATTCCGGACGCTGAATGCACACCAGATCCCAATGAACCGCAGACTTATTGCCGTTATTACAATCATCATAGCAATTTCCGGGTGTGAAGTGGAAGCTTCCGTCAATCTTCTCATCAAAAAGAGTATCTTTCATAGGGTGGAGGATATGGGGGTTGACTCCAATGGCAAACTCACCAATATAACGAGCCCCCTCATCTGTGTTAAAAATTTCTTCAATCCGCTCAGTGTCATTAGCCGTCGCTTTAATGACTTTTCCCTCTTTAAATTCTAAAACTATGTTCTCATAGGTAAAGCCTTGGTACAAAGCGGCTGTATTGTAAGAAATCACACCATTGACTGAATTCCTAAGGGGTGCAGTATATACTTCCCCATCAGGGATATTCAGATGCCCATCACATTTAATAGCTTTCATGCCTTTAATCGAGAAGGTCAGATCCGTACCGGGTCCGGTAATCCGCACTTTATCAGTACGCTCCATGAGTTCAACCAAGGGGCCCATGGCTGCGGACATCTTGGCATAATCCAGATTACAGACCTTGAAGTAGAAATCTTCAAAGGCTTCAATGCTCGTATTGGCCAGTTGAGCCATGGAAGCATTTGGATAGCGCATAACCACCCATTTTGTATGAGATACGCGTTGGTCCGTGACGGTTCTTAAGTATTCCTTTTGATAAATACTCATCTTCTCCCCCGCCACATCGGCAAGCTCATTGGCATTTTCCGTCGCACGAAGTCCGACGAAGGCATCCATTTCTTTCATGCGAGCGAGATCCCATTTTGCCCATGCCCGGGCCTGTTCTTCGGTCATTCCTTTTAAAAGTTCGCGCAATAAGGTATGATTGTTAACAGATAAAAAGGGAACCCCGCCGGCTTCATAGGCATACCGAACTAAGGCTTGAGCCAAGGGAACCTCTAAACCATTAACTTCTATCAGGACTTTTTCCCCCGGCTTTAGTTCAACTGCATAATTGATGATTGAATCAGCTAATTTTTCAATTCGTGGATCTTTCAAATTCAAATCCTTCTTCCTCTGTAGACTTTTTTAAGGAGTAGCATTTATGGAACAACAAACTGACCTGTGGACATACACCCTTCAACCTCAAGATGAGGGAATAAAATATCAAGAAATACTTTACCGCCGCTTTCACTTTTCCCGAAGGCTCCTTCAAAAGCTTAAGCAATCAGAACGAGTCTGGGTGGATGGACTATTTACCTTTTTGACCGCTCGAGGCAAAGCTGGCGAGACCTTAGCGATCCAGTTACAAACCCCTGAGACCAATAGCTTTCCCGGTGAAGATCTCCCCCTGGAGATTCTTTTCGAGGATGATTATTTTTTAGCTGTCAATAAACCTGCCGGGCAGGTTGTGCATCCTAATCCACGCTATCCTTCGGGAACCATCGGCAATGCCGTGGTCGGCTATTGGTTGACCAAAGGTGAATCTCGGCCCTTTCGGCCCATTCATCGTATCGATCGCAATACTTCCGGGGTCGTTGTGGTCGCAAAAAATCAGTTTGCCCACCAGCAAATGTTCTGGCAACATAATCATCAACGCATTCACAAACGCTACCTGGGTATCGTCGAAGGACTGATTAAGGAAGATGAGGGCACGATTAATGCTCCCATCGGCCATACACCGGGAAGTTATCTTGTCAGACAAGTTTCCCCAGAAGGAGTACCTGCTGTCACCCACTACCGAGTCCTCAAACGTTATGCGGACGCCACCCTCTTAGAATTTGTTCTCGAGACTGGGCGCACCCATCAGATCCGCGTCCATTGTCAACATCTTGGCCATCCTCTCATCGGTGATGATTTTTATGGAGGGAATTTTGCACGCATAGACCGACAAGCGCTCCACGCCTTTATTTATGAATTCAATCACCCCGTGTCAGGAGAGCTCCTGACCATCCGTGCTCCCTTACCTGAGGACCTACGCTTGCTTCTGCGTAGTTTCGTTGCAAAGGCATAATTCTTTTCCATGGTGCGTAAAGCGCCATGGATTATTTTTTTTCTAACACTGAAGTACAATGAGGGCAACGGGTCGCCTCTTTATGTATTTCCACAAAACAATAATCGCAAAGCTTTGTCGTCGCTTCTTGTACAGCCTCTTCTTTGACTTCCTTCTTTTTTGTAAAACGATTAATCTGCTTGATAACGATAAAGATCGTGAAAGCCACAATCAAAAAGTCAAGGATATTGTTGATGAATAATCCATAATTAAGCGTGGGCACTTTAGCAGCTTGAGCAGCGGCAATGGTCAGAAATTCTCCTTCGCCTAAAGTAATAAATCGATTCGAAAAATCCACTTGACCCAAGAGCAGTCCAACGAGAGGCATAATGACGTCATTAACTAAAGAAGTGACAATTTTTCCGAAAGCACCGCCGATAATAACACCTATCGCTAAATCAATAACATTTCCCTTCATGGCAAACTCTTTAAATTCTTTCCACATTATTCTCAAACTCCATTTCTTTTTAGTTTATTGGTCACAATTTTTTCAAGTAGATTCTACCCTAAAGTTACATTTCTTGCTACACCTTATATAAGCTTCCGAATAGAACTCTACTGAATATACTACCATAGATGTGGTATATTTTTCCACTTAGTAGTAATTCCCTTCGTAAAGGAGAAAGGAAGGGTTCCATGGAAGAAATCAGCGAGGCCGTTAACCAGATTAAGACCGTCGAGCAGATGAATTACTTTGAACTGTTAGCTTGGTTAGGTATTGGAAGCTCTCACCCTGGAGGATTTCCCACTACCGTGAAAAATCTAGAAGTCATGGAAGTCAAACCCGAAGATATTATTCTCGATGCTGGGTGTGGCAGCGGCTTGACTGCTTGCCACTTAGCAAAGCAGCGTGGTTGCAGAGTTATTGGTATTGATCTCAATCCCCAAATGATTGAAAAGGCTCGCCAGAGAGCAATTCACGAAAAAGTAACAGATTTAGTAGAATTTCAGATTGCTGACGCTTACCAACTACCCTACCCCGCCAACCATTTTGATTGGGTCATGTGTGAATCGATTACCGTGTTCTTAGATAAAGAAAAAGCCTATCGGGAGTTCTTCCGAGTCTTGAAGCCGGAAGGAAGAATAGCCGATCTTGAAATGTCCTTACTGCATGAGCTGCCAGATCAGCTCCATTCTCAGCTAGAATTATGTTATGGAAAAGGTACTAATCCACTATCCTATGACGATTGGTGCAAAGTAGCATCTGAAGTGGGTTTTGCAGACGTCGAAATCAGAAATCCCCAGACCTTGCTCAATACCAATAGCAACTTAATCTTCAATGAACTAAAAAAGGATTTCATGCTCATTAAGGATCTTGTACAGAAGGTCTCAAATCATCCGGGCTTATATACGCGTCTCCAGCAAAACGCTAACTTCATGAAGCACTATAAGGGCTACTTTGGTTTCGGCATGGTCTACGGTCGAAAGCCAACTCCCCCACCACAGCCTAAGAAACCCACTTTACCTGGAACCCTCGCCACTTCTGTGCAATGTGTCCTAGGACGCACTGTGCTGACGGTAGGTAGTATTAGAGAAAAAATCCTGCTTCCGCTATCTAAGCATCTCCGTCAATAAGTATTAGAACTGGGCTTTTTAACGCATATCTTTTTCCGTGTAATAAACTATCCCAATAGCCCCGGGACCTACGTGAAGTCCAATAACTGGACCTATCGGAATGACCTTCACCTGGGTTGCTACCTTTTCCTTGATCTTCTTTACTAATGCCTGAGCCTCATCAAGACAATTAATATGATGAACAGCAATCTCTCCCAGCCCATACTTGCTGATATCTTCTAACATCTTATTAATCATAGCCAGAATAGCCTTTTCTTTATGTCGCACTTTTGTCAATACCACAACCTTCCCCTCTTCTACAGTGAGGATGGGTATAATCTTAAACAGGTTGCCGATTAAGGCACTAGCCCCACCGATCCGTCCGCCTTTTTTAAGATAATCTAGATTGTCAGGGATAAACAAGAAACGGCTGCGTTTTATGTTCTCAAGTACGATTTCCTTCACTTCAGCAAGGGCTTTTTGCGCTTGAGCAGCCCGCGCTCCCTGCAACGCAGCAAATCCCAGCTGCATGGAGTTGGAACGAGCATCAATGATTTCGATTTGAGCCTCAGGGTACTTTTCCATGACCATTTCTTTCGCCAAGAGTGCCGTAGAATATGTCCCACTCATATCCGATGATAAGAAGATTCCACACAAAGGATCTCCTTGGGACACCACTTTCTCCATCTCTTGATAAAATTCCCCGATCGAAGGTTGTGAAGAGCTCGGGATCCCCTCTTTCTCCATCATTTGATAGAAGTCTTCGTTGGTCACATCGATCTCCCGCATCGATTGCTCTCCAAATGAGATATTCAATGACACCCGTCTGATATCCAATTCTTTTCTGAGATCATTGTCAATATAACTTGTACTATCAGTCAATATGCGGACCGTCATTTTCTCATCTCCACTTCTTTTATTTGTGTTTCTTTCATTTTACTATAGAACGAAGAAATAATTAATAACCCGTCAAAAGACGGGTTTTAAACTAATCAAAGGCTAAACCGAGATACCCCGTTTTTCCGAGCAGTTCGGCGTTGCTTGTAGTTAACATACCAAAGGGACGGATCTGACCTCCCATCGTCATACTACCCGCTGGAGTTCGCATGATAAATTCTTTAGCGGCAATCTTTTGCGCTAAAGCACCCAATCCCTCAGGGATAAGGTTTGCTGAGAGTATAAGCTCCTTGATCAGAACTCTCTTCTCATCCATTCGCTCGACAGCAGCGCACCCCTGGGTCCCATTAAAATTGAGCTCATAGATATCCTCACCGGAAAGCTGGGATACTCTCTTCTGATAAGCAATCTCCTCTTCACCATAAGCGATATAGATACTTCCTTGGAGAAGCTGGTTGCGAATTCGGTTATAGACCAGAGAGGTCGTTGGCCGGACAGAACAAGGGAATCCCGGCTCAGAAGAAGCTCTCATTTCTTCTGCACTCAGCACAGTCTCCTGAACAGCAAATCCCACTTGATACCCTTGCTGGGCATAGAATTTAAACAGATGAGCCTCTGCTGGGACGAGAACACATAGTTCCACTTGCCGGTCCTGTAAGTAATTTTTTGCCCAACCCATGAGTTCAGTAGCAATACCTTGGTGCTGGTAATCAGGATGGGTGGCTATGGCATAGAGCATAGCTCCATCGATCTTTATTCCTTTAGAAATGCCATCGACCCACTGGATAGGAATCATGGTCAGCATAGCAGCGATAGAATTATCCTGCAGATAAACAGCCGTTTGTTCAGCTTTAAAGCGATGAGTAAAGTAAAAGTCAATAAAGGAATCCGTGTCCCCAAAACAACGCTGCCATATTTCTTTAAGCCGGACTATGTCCTCAGAGTAAGCCAGCCGTATTTTTTTCATAGATATTCTCCGTTGCTTGAACTGATCCTTAATCAAAATACCTAGCTAGGTATTTTTCTTCCATTTTATCCGGATGGTAGGATAGCTTGGCTTTGCGCAAGCCTTCATAACCCATATCCTCTTCCCGATTCACATAGGCAATATCCGGATAGGTTTCAACAATCCACTTTACAAACTCACGGTTGATGATTTGATAGGCTCCTTGTATTTCGCTAAAGGCCTTCTCCACATGGACGATATAGGTATCAGAATTTAAGCGTTCCCCCATGGTAAAAGCAACAATTTTACCATCGACACGGATGATTCCCCCTTCAAGCTCCAAGGCCGTAAAGTAATCAAAATCTTTCTTTACCGCACAATATTCAGCTCTTAGTTGTTCGTCATCCTTACAATTGTTTCTCCGGCACCATTCTAAGTTCATTTTCCAGCACTCAGCGAGATTGTCCGGAGTAAGTAATTCAAAGGACCAATTATTGTTAGCCTGAAATCGATTAATATGGTTCCGTTTGGCTTGAAGCTTTCTTCCGGCCAAAGTCGCCAGCTTCTCAGCTAGATAGACATAATCAAAACTATCCCGCATATCCTGATATTCGAAGTGTTCAGGATACAATGCTTTCATAGTCGTCATATTCTCCACAGAAATCCCTAGAACAATGAACTCGTGGTGATTCTCTTCAGCATCTCTTTTCATCTCCGCCAGAACCGGCTGCACATCTCCTGTTCCTGCGGGATAAAAATAGTATGAAGGTTCACCGTCGATTTGCCCTTTAACAACAAGAAACTCATTGACCTTGGCCACTTGGTAATTGTACATATCTGACCAAGAAAAGATATTTGTATAATTTTGATGTCCACCACTTAAATTTGATGCTTTAAGCAATGGTTTTACCCACTCTTGATCACTGATTTCTACTTTTTTAAAGTTAATCATTTCTTTCCACCTTATTGTACTGCGTTTTTAAAATTATCCTAAGCATGATATTATTATTCTAAAGGAACAACTTGGTAATGTCTATAAACTTAGCACCATTTTACTAAGCATACTTTATTATCATACTCCAAATTTCCTTCGAATCAAATAGATAAAACTTGGGATGCTATACATTGGATAATATCGTAAGCTATTGTCTCGAGAGAGGTATTACATTGATTAAATACATTATTCGACGTTCTATTCCCCACTATGAAAACACCACGAATAAACAGGTTCGTGAGTCTTATGGGGTCTTAGCCGGGGTGTTAGGCATCGTCTGCAACCTCATATTATTCACACTCAAGCTGATCATTGGACTTCTTATGAACAGTATTGCGGTTATTTCTGATGCCTTTAATAATCTGTCCGATTGTGGCTCCTCAATCATCTCGATCATTGCCGCTAAGATGAGCAATCAGCCACCCGATTTGGAGCATCCCTTTGGCCACGGTAGAATTGAATACATTTCCTCCCTCATCGTTTCCTTTATTATCATTATGGTCGGCTTTGAACTACTCAAAAATTCATTCAGTAAAATTCTTCACCCTGAAGCCGTCATTTTCAGTTCTTTCTCACTGATTATTTTAGTGCTCTCAGTGGCCCTCAAACTCTGGATGGTCTCCTATAATCGTTATATCGGTCAAGCGATCAATTCCAGCGTCATCAGAGCCACTGCCACTGATAGTCTCAATGATGTCATAGCTACCAGTGCTGTTATTCTATCGACATTGATCGGCCATTATTACCACATAGCCATTGATGGATACGTGGGTTTACTCATATCTCTTTTTATCCTCTTTACCGGGTATACTATTGCCAAAGACACAGTAAATATTTTACTGGGGGCATCTCCGAATACTGAGCTAGCTAATCAGATTACAGGCATGGTTAATGAAGGAATGCATATTATTGGCACTCACGATCTAAAAGTCCATGATTATGGTCCAGGTAGAACCATCGCATCTATTCATGCTGAAATTCTCGATACTGTCGACATCGTGGAATCGCATGCAATTATTGATGACCTAGAAAAGCGCATCTCAGAAGAACTTAACATCAATATTGTCATACATATCGATCCTCTGACGACGGATGAACTGAAGATCCATGCTATGAATCATCTCGTAAACAACTCGGTGAAGGAAGTAAATGAAGCCTTTGTAGCGCATAATATTCGTATGACAAAAAGCTATCGCAGTATGAATGTCATCTTCGAATTAACGGTACCCTCCGCTCTGCTTCTTGAAACTGCTAAAATCCGAGAACTAATCACAAATAAACTCAAAGAAAAGGATCCTCAACTTAACGTAATTATTAACTCAATCACAACACAATCCTAACCCACTCCTAGTTGACAATTGCTTTTAACAAAAATAAAGGAGCGTGATCCTCTTATGTGGTTTAGTAAACCTCAGGAAGGTGTTCTGCGAGAGCTCAATGTTAATCCACGCACAGGGCTCTCGACTCAAGAAGTCCAAGCACGATTAGAACAATATGGTGCTAATAAACTAAAGGGGAAACCTAAAACAAGCTTAATTTCTCTTTTCTTTGCTCAAATGAAAGATATGCTGATCTATGTACTTCTAGTAGCTGCCATAATCACCCTGTTTATAGGCGAATATGTCGATGCAATTATCATTCTCCTCGTAGTTCTCCTGAATGCAGCGATTGGTGTTTTTCAAGAGTTTAAAGCTGAAAAGGCCATCGAAGCGTTGCAACAATTGACCACGCCAAAAACTCTTGTTCGCCGGGATGAAGAAGTAAAGGAAATTAACTCCGAAGAACTTGTTCCCGGGGACATTGTTATCATTGATGCGGGACGATTTATCCCTGCGGATCTGCGCCTGATTGAAAGTGCCAACCTTCAGATTGAAGAGTCTGCTCTAACCGGTGAATCCGTTCCCACCGAAAAAGAGGCCCAAAAAATCCTCGACGACCCCAAGACCCCGCTTGGTGATCAAGTCAACATGGCCTTCATGTCAACCTTGGCTACCTATGGGCGCGGTGAAGGGGTAGTTGTCGGCACAGCTATGGAAACTGAGATCGGTAAGATCGCAAAAATTCTCGATGAAGAAATCGATGAAATGACACCTCTGCAAAAAAGAATGGAAGAGCTGGGTAAAATACTGGGTTATCTCGCCATAGGTATTTGTGTACTGATTTTTGTCATCGCCTTCTTCCAAAAACGTGATCTTTTTGAAATGTTTCTGACCGCCATCAGCCTAGCCGTAGCGGCCATTCCCGAGGGTCTGCCTGCCATCGTAGCCATTGTCTTAGCTCTTGGTGTTACTCGGATGTCTAAAATCAATGCTATCGTGAAAAAGCTTCCTGCAGTAGAGACACTGGGATCTGTGAACATCATCTGTTCCGATAAAACCGGAACCCTCACCCAAAACCAGATGACCGTGGTTAAGTTTTACACCCTTGAAAATATGAAAGAGCTTCCCCGCGAAGGCTCAGATCTGGATGCAGACATCCAAGAAAAAGAGTTAATGAAAACCTTTGTTCTCTGCTCCGATGCCACATACGAGCATGGTCAAGGGACGGGAGACCCTACGGAAATCGCTCTTATCGTCCTAGGGAATCGTTTTAACCTAACCAAAAAGACCCTCAATGCCGAACATAAACGGGTAGGCGAAAATCCCTTCGATTCCGATCGTAAGCTGATGTCCACCCTCAATGAAGAAGATGAGGGCTATCGCGTTCACACAAAAGGAGCTATTGACAATATCCTCAACCTTGCCACCACAGCTTTGGTGAATAATCAAGTGGTTCCCCTTACCGAAGCTATGAAAAACGAGTATCTCAGAATTGCCGAAGAGATGTCCGATAACGCCCTGCGCGTTCTCGGTGCCGCTTATAAAGATGTGGACCATATCATCAACCCCGAGGAAATGGAGCACGATCTCACCGTCCTTGGTATGGTGGGAATGATTGACCCTCCTCGTCTAGAAGTTAAGGGCTCTATCCACGATGCCAAATTCGCAGGCATCACACCGGTGATGATCACCGGCGACCACAAAAATACTGCTGTGGCGATTGCAAAAGAATTAGGCATTGCCGATTCCTTGGCACAGAGCATGACCGGTGCTGAGATCGACGAATTATCTGATGAGCAGTTTGCTCAACGCGTGGGTGAACTGAGGGTCTTTGCTCGAGTGTCTCCTGAACATAAGGTAAAGATCGTCAAAGCCTACAAATCCCAAGGCAATATCGTTTCCATGACCGGAGACGGTGTCAACGATGCCCCCTCTCTTAAGAATGCCGATATCGGAGTAGCCATGGGGATTACAGGTACTGATGTATCCAAGGGCGCCGCCGATATGATCTTAACCGATGATAACTTCACGACCATTGTCCATGCTATCGAAGAAGGCCGTAATATCTATAATAACATTAAGAAAGCCGTTATCTTCCTTCTTTCCTGTAATCTGGGCGAGATTGTGGCCATCTTCTTTTCGGTTCTCTTCTTCTGGCCAATTCCCCTCATGCCCACCCAACTCCTATGGATTAACTTAATTACCGACACCCTGCCGGCTATCGCCTTAGGGGTGGACCCCGGGGATAAAGATGTTATGAAACAAAAACCTCGTGACCCTAAAGAGAGTTTCTTCGCCCATGGGGCCGCCCTAAGAGCTGTTATCGGCGGTATTCTCATCGGTACCTTGACACTTGTGGCTTTCTATGTGGGTCTCCGTGAATATGGCTATACTTTAGGCTCCGCTACTATTCCTGAGCATGTCCTCACCTATTCCCGTACCATGGCCTTTGTCGTTCTAGCCGCCTCGCAACTCTTTTATTCCTTATCCATGAGAAGTGCTACCAAGTCCATCTTTAAATTAGGCATCTTCTCCAACAAATACCTCATTTTAGCGATCATCGTCGGCTTATTGCTACAGCTTATGGTTATTTCTGTCCCCTTCCTCTCCAGCGCTTTCAAGCTGCAAATGCTCTCCCTAAGAGACTGGGGTATCGTCCTTGGCTTAGCCATTATCCCCCTCATTGTTAGGGAAATATTGAAGCTTCTCACGAGAAGAAGCTCCTAAAGAAACCTGTATGGGGGTGTCGCAATACTACTTCTATTAAGTAGTCAGCGATGCCCCCATTATTTATGTAATATTCATCCTTTTTATCCAAAATAGAGTTTTCACACAAGAATTAATGTATACTATAAGTGAGGAATAGAACTAAATTAGTAGGTGATAGCTATGTCGATAATCCACCGTTATAAACATCGGTTATTGCTAGTTGATATTCAAAAATCCTACTCTCACTTCTATAACTTTAATTATCTTTTGAAAGTAAAGCGATTTCTCGCCAAGCACTCTTTCGAAGATATTACCCTACTCATAGATATCTTCGAAGATAGTTATCTAGGCGAATTTATCCCTACCTTTATCGATCAATCTCTATCCATTCAGCCTATTTTTAAGCAATACTGCTCAGATTTGGCTCATCGGCTACTCAATGAGGAGGGCCTTGATAGTGCTGAGATTAAACACGAGCTACTGAAGCATCACTGCACAATGCCCTTTCATGACGGCTTACTCGTGCTCTTAGAACCAAGCCATATACCGAATTATCAATGCCGTCCTCACGAGAATTTTGAAGGATATCTACTAGAGTACCTTCCACCGGCCTTTAAGAGTTATCTGGACTCTTGCCAAGGATCCAAAGTGCACCTCATAGGTGGTGGCTACGGAGAGTGTGTTTATCTAACAAAGCAGATCTTAGACTTAGTTAATATTCCGAATTGCATTCACGCTAAATACTGCTATGAAATAAATCCCAATAGCTCCTTGTCCTATCCCCCTCTTGAATGCAGGCTCCAAGAATTCTCCGATCAATTCGGTGAAATAATCAATCGCCAAACAAGAGAAATCAATTGGTCATTTATTAGAAACGATTTTCTCTATTATGATTAGGCTTAAAGATGATCTTTTAGTAAATCAATCACTTGCTCTTCGGGCAAGGGCTTACTTGTTAAATATCCCTGTATAGCATCGCATTTATACCTCATCAAGTATTCTTTTTGCTCTGGCCTTTCGACGCCCTCGGCAACAACTTTCAAGCCCAGTTGGTGCGCTAAGGTCACAATCAAGCCTGTTAGATTTTTACGATCTTGAGTATCATGGATATCATCAATAAATGATTTATCCACTTTTAAGGTTGATATAGGAAGTTGCTTGATGTAATTTAGCGAAGAATATCCTAGGCCAAAATCATCCAAGGATATTTTGATGCGATTTTCTTTAAGACTGTCTAAGACATTGAGGATTTTTTCGTCTAAAAATTCTATAAGCATGGTCTCAGTAATCTCCAGTTCTAAGCGGCTTGGCTCAAGACCATTTTTCCGTAGAACCTGGAGGACATTTTCCACAAATTTCTCCTCTTGCAATTGCAGAGCAGAAATATTGACAGCCATTGTTAATTCACGATGGCCCATGTCATGCATCTTTCTAAGGAAAACGCATGCCTGCTGAAGCACCCAGTCCCCCATCGGCACAATCAACCCTGTTTCTTCAGCGATACTTATGAACTTATTGGGGGGAATGAGTATATCATCCTTCTGCCAGCGAATTAACGCTTCTAAGCCAAGGACTCTTCCTGTAAAAGGATCTACTTGGGGCTGATAATGAAGTATAAATTCATTATTAACAATTGCTTTGCGTAAATTGTTCTGGATTTCGGCTTTCTCAGCTACAGCCCTCTTCATTTCCAGATCAAAAACCACAATCTGACGCTTGCCTATTTCCTTTGCTTTATGCATAGCTGTATCCGCATTGATTAATAATCCTTCATAGTCGTCCCCATCATCAGGGTAATAGGAAATGCCGATACTAGCCGAAACATAACACAATTGGTTTTCGACACTAAGGGCCTTTTCGAATTTTGCCATTATCTTATTAGCAAATTGTATGGCTTCCTGTTTGTCGGAAATATTGCGAATCAAAATTAGAAACTCATCTCCAGCTAACCTGCTCACAACATTGTTCTCGACAATTTGAGACAAGCAATGACTAATTGTGACCAAAAGCCGATCCCCTATGGGATGTCCAAAGGAATCATTAATCATTTTGAAATTATCAACATCCAGAAATAAAATTGCCAACTTTGTCCCATTCTTATGGGCAATTTCTATCTCGCGCTCAATAATCTCTTGTATTTTAGCCCGATTGGGTAGCCCCGTGAGAGAATCACGATAAGCTAAATGCTCTATCTTTAATTCTTGCTCCTTAAGAATTGAAACATCACGATGGGAGCCTACCATTCGATAGGGTTTTCCACTTTCGTCAAACATCGCTTTGCCAAAGGAGCGGATCCATTTATAGGCCCCGCTTTTATCCTTTATGCGATAATCGCTGAAATATCTTGGGGTTTTCAGAGTAAGATGCTCTGTTAAGTTTTGGTGAAAGGACGGTAGATCCTCTGGGTGAATGAGGGAGATCCAGTGCTCTATCCTTTGAATTTCCTCTCCATAATATCCCAGGACATCAAGGGTACTAGAAGCGAAAACTCGCTTATCAGAGATCAAATCCCAATCCCAAATAGTATCGATTGCCGCATCTAGCACCAATTGATAGAGCTCTTGAGTCTTTTTTAATTGGTGCTGATGATTAACTAACTCATCGAAGTGGTTTCGAAGTTCTTCCTCGGTAGCTGTAAGTTCTTCATGCATTGCGGAAATTTCTTCGTTTGAAGCGCGTAAGCTTTTTTCCACCCTTTTACGACTTCGAACATTAGCTAAAAGCACCCCGATCAAGAAAACGAGCACCATAAAGACCGCACTTGTGGTATAGACCAAAATTCTATAGGTATCCATAAACGAGAAGGGTTTATTAATCACGATGCTATCTTTAGGAATCAAATACTTTGGAATAGCAAAACGCTCTAATTCGTTGTAATTCAGCCCTTTTACAAAGGTTTCTTCTTCAAAAATCGGTAAGTCAGCGATCTTTTCACCAGCTAAAACCCTTAAAGCCTGCTCACCAGCATATTCTCCTTGGAGCAGACCGCTAACAAGACTACCCCCTATGACTCCGCTATCCAGAAGAAACTCATAAAGGGAATAGACCGGAACACTGCTACTTTCACTAATTTGCCTTGCTGCGGTTTCCGGTGAGAAAATGCCGCCATCTCTATCGATACTATAGGAGCCAATCAAAACAATGCTGTCTTTTTCGAGGGTCGCTACCTTTTGAGTGATTTCATCGATGCTCAAGGCACTTAAGCTGTATGCTACTAGATTTTTCCCTTGGTAAGAATTCAACGCTTGGACGGTCTTCATCACATCATCGCCGCTAGCCCTCCCGCTTTCCGATAGGTCATGGACTATATAAACATTCATCAATTGCGGATTAAGCTGTAAGGCAAGTTTAAGGGTCCCTTCTGAATCAAGACTTTCATAGACACCTGTCACTCTATCTTGACCCTGCAATAGTTTATCAGCGCTACTTTTTAAAACACCACTGAAAACAATCGGTGCATTGGAAAAAATCTCTTCCCGATGCTTAAGGGCATATTCCAAAGCAATATCGTCGGTGGTTAAAAGCATATCAATTTCCTTATCTGCATATTTTGTCTTATAGTTAGTGAATAGGTTATCAAGATGATCATCTGTAGGGTACCTTTTCCAGTCAATATATTCAACATAAACAATCTGTTTGCTTGAACCATGCAGTTTTTTCAAAATCCCTTCTGTCTGATCATCCGTCCACTGTAATCCTTGATGATAAGAGTTCAAAATAAGTATGTTCACTGGTTCCTGGACAGCAAAGCCCGAGGAAGGTACAACACCCCAGAGCAGAGTGATGATGACAAGGATTATGACAATACCTCTTCCCTCTTTACTAGGCCAGTCGAGCACCTTATTCATAGGGCACCTCCCCACTTTATGCTTTCACTCCAGTTATCTAAATAAATAATCTAAATAACTAAAAAATGTTCTAAATATTCTTTATTCTCCACAGAACTCCATATTCCTTCTTAATAATACTTATCAATATAAAGGTATTTTAAAACCCAGACATTTTTCTGTCTGGGTTCTCATGTCACTTCCGCAATAAATGATTTTTCAATTCAGCCAGCCCGTGAACTTCATTGATTAAGATATTATCCCTTTGTTTTCCTTTTTCCATAAAGAACATCGAAAGTGCACCTAGGCCTACATGGGTCCCTACGGCAACTCCCATTTGCATGATATAAATATCACCTTGAAAATCCGTATCCTTCTCAAGCTTAAGCTTAAGATTTTCTGCATAGGTTATATCCGAGGTATAGCCGATAATCATAAAGTCAGTGTTATCTGGATCGTTTCTCCTTATATACTCCGAAACATAGTGTTCGAGGACTCTTTTACGACCACGTTCTTTGGCTACGATGGAACCTTTCCCATTTTTCATGGTCATAATTGGCTTGAGCTTCAACAACTTACCTACGAAAGCACTGGCATTGCTCAACCTACCACTCCGTATTAAATGATCAAGATCATCCACGGACAGGTAATGCTTTACGTAGGTTTTTTTGCTTTCGATAAATTCGACAATTTCTTCAAAGCTGGCACCGGCTGCCCTCATTTTGGCACTCTTGAGAATAAGCCAGCCACTACCGTGACTCATACACTTAGAATCTACAACATGGATGACCTCAGCATAAGCCGGGTGTTCTTCAACAAAGTAAGAACGAGCTAGAACAGCCGACTGATAAGCCCCACTTGTCCCGCTAGACATACAGATGCAGAGGATCGATGTATGACCGTCCTGAATGGCTTGGTTAAAAAACTTTAAATATTCGGTCGGGCTCGGCATAGCGGTTTTGGGTTCGGTATCAAGGCCCTCAATCATGCCATAGAATTCATCTGGGGAAATATCAATGCGATCTCGATAATCCTTATCGCCAATATTTATGGTGAGAGGAGCAATATCGATATTATATTTTTTAAGCACTTCATCGGATAAATCACAAGTCGAGTCCGCAACAATTTTAATCATTTTTACCCCCACTATTTTGTTTGGTTGTGAGCATTTTAACGAACCTTTACTGAATTCGTCAAATTATTCTCTTTTCCTTCATAATTAAAAATTATTATACAAAAATCCCCCGATTTAGGACCAGAATGGTCGAATTCGGGGGATCTTACTTCACTCTTTTCTACTTATATCACGTTAATAATATCACGCTATTGATATCGTACTATTATTTCACGCTAGTGCATCTTACTCCCTGATTACATGATCTGAAACAACTCCCAGCCCGCCAAAAATAAATGCTTTATCAAGGGAAAGAGCATTAAGGTACTCAGTCACATTCTCCTTCGCACTATTAACTCTAACAAGGATAAGAGGGATATTATTCTTCGCCGCCAAGACAGCACCCGTTAAGGCATCAGGGTAGTTTTCACCGGTAGCAATTGAAATGGCTTTATATGGACTTCCCGTTCGAAAATGTTACTTATTTCTGTCCCTTCATGTCACTTATTAAAGATTTAAAGCCGGGCAAGGCCCTTTCAATGGTCGCGTAAGGTACGCAATAAGCAATTCTAGCATACCCCGGGCAAGAAAACGCGCTACCCGGTACGATCAGAATATTTTTTTGCTTTGCGAGATTGCAAAATTCAACATCGTTTTCCAATGGTGTCTTAATAAAAAGGTAGAAAGCCCCTTCCGGCTTGATACATTCATAGCCGAAAGATACTAATCCATTATACAGAAGTTCCCGGTTCTGATTATAGCTTTCAATGTTCACTTGAGCATTGAGGCACTTCGCAATGACCCTTTGAAAGAGAGATGGTGCATTGACAAACCCGAGGATCCGATTCGCAATATTAGCCCCACTGATTAGGTTGTTAAAATCTGCTGCTTGGGTTGGAATCACTAAATAACCAACCCGCTCACCGGGTAAAGATAGGGATTTGCTAAAGGAATAACCGACGATGGTGTTCTCATAATACTTAGTAAGATAGGGCACTTCTACCTGGTCATAGGCAAGCTCACGATAAGGTTCATCTGCAATCAGATAAATCTCTGACCCATATTCATGTTGCTTTTCGCGAAGAATATCTGCGAGGCGTATGATCGTCTCTTCCGAATACACTACCCCGGTCGGATTGTTAGGAGAATTAATGAGGACCGCTTTGGTCTTTGGGTTAATCTTTTCCTTAAACTCCTCGAGATTGGGCTGAAAATCCTTAGTATTTGGTGAGACAACAAGGAGCTGGCCTTGATGGTTTTGCACATAATTGCGGTATTCACCAAAAAAAGGTGCAAAGGTAATAACCTCATCACCTGGGTTTAGAAGGGTTTTAATAATTACATTTAAACCACCTGCTGCTCCGACAGTCATCAAAATATTTTCAGATGAAAATTGTGTAGCGAATCGTCGATTCAAAGAATCCGCAATAGCCTCTCTCACGTCCTCAAACCCCGAATTATTCATATAACCATGAACAGCCATAGAGTTCTCTTCATTGATAATTTCGAAGATCGCCTCTTTCACTTCATTCGGTGGTTCCACGCTGGGATTACCCAGACTAAAATCATAAACATTTTCAGTACCATGAATCGCCGCTAAGCGTTTTCCTTCTTCAAACATTGCACGAATAATTGAGCTGCTTTTGACTTGTTCTCTCATTGCTAGAGAAATCATCGAGATCGCCTCTTCTCTTCATATCGCTGTATTTCTACTATCATAGCACCAAAATCCTGATTACCGCAATTATTAGGAAACAAAAACCGCGTATTTGCTTTGTGGCAAATGCGCGGTTCCGGTTTCCTAAACTTAACTCTTTCTAATAGTCTTTTCTTACTCCAAACTCAGCGTCTTCCACCCACTCCTCCGAATGGCTAAGTAACATGACTATTTCATCGATGATGCTATAGTGTTCCTTTTCCTGTTGGATTAGGTAGTTGAAAAAGTCTTTCGTCTCGTCATCTGATGCTTCTGCAGCGTATTTTTGATAAAGATCAATGCTTTCCTTTTCATTATCTAAAGCTGCTCGATAAACATCAATCTGACTGGGCGACGCTTTGATTTCGTTTCTAACGCTATCCTTATCGCTAAAGACGTGATTGGCCGTGGCCAAAGTCTCATTAGGTTCTAGGGCATAATCTAATTGCTTAGCTTTCTTTTCCAACAGCTTCGCATGTATTTTCTCATCGTCAGCCAGCATCAAAAAAACTTTATGTAAGCTGTTTCCTTTGTTGATTTCAGCTTGCTCTCTGTAATATTGCTCTCCTTCAAGTTCCATTTTGACAGCAAATTCTAAGGCATTCATGTGATTATCCCTCCATTTTTATTCAATTAATTCTAAATTATCTAATTCATAATGATCAACCAAAGTAGGTTGGACATCATGAAATTAGTTTTTTTAATTATAACATAAAACTTAATATTCTCATATTACAATTCTTGCAGGTTATCAGCCCATAAAGCCCAGGTGCTCTAGAAGAATTTTAATACCCATCAGAATGAGGATGATGCCACCAAAGAATTCCGCCCTGGATTTATAGCACTCTCCAAAGACATTGCCGATCTTAACCCCGAGGAAGGAAAAAATGAAGGTAATCACCCCAATCATAGATACAGCCGGAAGAATGTCCACTCGCAAAAAGGCAAAGGTTACACCGATGGCTAGGGCATCAATACTCGTGGCAAGCGATAACACCACCATATCCTTCAGATTAAACCGGTCCTCGATCACTTCACAGGGGCCACGGGATTCCTTGATCATGTTGAAACCAATAATGGAAAGGAGAATAAAGGCGATCCAGTGATCAATTGAGGTAATATAAGACTCAAACCGAGTTCCAAGCATAAATCCAAGCAAAGGCATTAATGCCTGAAAGCCTCCGAAAAAGGCCCCCGTAATTAATGCTGTTTTATAGTTCATCCGTCGCATGGATAAGCCTTTGCTGATAGCTACAGCAAAAGCATCCATAGAAAGCCCGATGGCAATGATGAACAATTCAATATTTCCCATTCAACATACTCCTAACTGCCTTGTATTCATCTAGCCAAAACAAGACTCATGGGTAGCTCTAATTAAAACTACCCATGAGTCTCGTTTTATTATACTGTCGGAAAGCATAACGGCGTTGCATACTTTCCCCCTGGTCATGTGCAACCAGCGACTCCACCTTCTGAGATGCATCAATTTGGGGCTGGCGAGGTCGGGTTTTCTATGAGACAAGCCAGACTCGAAAGTCATTATGTTGACTTGCCACAAAGCACTGCTATGCTAACTACTCCCCGATGGAAACGCCATATTGTCAACTATTATATCATCTAACCATAGATTTTCAACATTTTTCTGGCAACCTCTACCTTCTGCAGAGCTTTTACAATACCGCTTTTGCAATCCCTTTTTTGCAATGTGACATCCAGAATGGAATCCTCTATAATGGCAATAGGACAATGATGCGGATACTCTAAATATAACCTTGCGAGGAGGATTCTATGCGGACCGGCAAATCCCTTGGGCGAAGCTTACATACCCCCCTTACAGATGAAGAAAAGCGCGACCGTCCTAAGGTGACTAAAGCCTTCCTTCGGCGGATCTTTAGCTACCTACTTCCCTACTGGCCGAGACTCGCCTTAGTTTTCGTCGCCATTATAGCCTCTTCCATCCTTGGTCTCTTGCCACCATTATTATCCGGTCGAATTATTGATGATGGATTGATTGGAAAAGATTTTAATCTACTTATACAATTGATTCTTCTTTCCTTTATCGTTTTGGTCATTGCCAATATGATTAATGTTTTGGAAAGCTATCTCACGACTTGGGTAGCCCAAAACATCATCTATGATATGAAAAATCAGATGTATGATCATCTGCAAAAAATGTCCCACCGTTTCTTTACCAACAACAATCAAGGGGAAATCATCACGCGCATGACCACAGACATCAACGGCATTCAGAACGTTATTGTGGGAACTTTGACACAGATTGTCAGCAACTCGATTATTCTCATCACGACCTTAGTCGCCCTTTTCCAAAAAAACTGGATTCTCGCCCTAGTTAGTGTCATCATTGTCCCCCTTTTCATCCTACCCACCCATCAGGTGGGTAATCGCCGCTGGTCCATCACCATGGCCAAGCAAGAGCACAGCGATGCCTCCAACCAACTTTTTAATGAGACCTTAAGTGTCAGTGGACAACTATTAGTTAAGTTGTTTACCCGTGAAAAAAAAGAATATGAGAAATTTGAAATGATCAACCGAGCAATTACTCACCTCAGTATTCGCGAGATTCTCGTTGGTAAGTCCTTTCGGGTCATCTTTGACACCTTTATCAATATGGGACCGATGATTATCTATCTGACTGGCGGCTTTCTGATGATTAAGATGGGCTCAGGCCTAACCGTTGGGGATATCACGGTCGTTGTAGCCCTCTTGGGTCGACTTTATCGCCCGGTGGGTGTCCTCCTGACGATTCAAGTCGATGTCATTCGCTCCCTGGCCCTATTTTCGCGTATCTTTGAGTATTTTGATATCCCAGCCGAGATCAAAAACAGCCCAACCGCAATCATCCCCAAGAGCTGTACTGGGAAAATTATCTTTGACCATGTCTCCTTTGATTATGACGGCAAACCTGTCTTAAAAGATGTGAACATAACCATAGAAAAGGGCAAGTCGGTGGCCATTGTGGGGCCTTCCGGAACCGGAAAATCCACCTTAGTCAATTTAATTCCTCGTTTGTACGATGCAACAGCAGGCAAGGTGCTCCTCGATGGACAGGATATCCGAGATCTGGATCTGACCTTCCTTCGCCAAAATATTGGTATGGTTTCCCAGGACACCTATCTTTTTAATGGAACCATTCGCGAGAATCTTCTCTATGCCAACGAATTGGCGGAAGAAGAGGATTTGATCAGAGTATGCCAGGAAGCCAATATCTATGATTTTATCCAGACCCTTCCTGAGGGCTTTGATACGTTGGTCGGCAATCGTGGCTTAAAACTATCCGGCGGTGAAAAACAACGGCTCTCGATTGCCAGAGTACTCTTAAAAAATCCTAAGGTCTTGATTATGGATGAAGCGACCTCTTCCTTGGATTCCATCAGTGAGTCCCATATACAGGAAGCCATTGAGCCCATTCTCAAGGGGAGAACCAGTGTCATTATCGCCCATCGCCTCTCTACCATTATGGCCGTGGATGAAATCATTGTGCTCCTGGATGGAGAAATCGTCCAGCAAGGACGTCATGAAGATTTAGTGGACCGGAAAGGGGTCTATAAGGAGCTCTATGAGACACAATTCAAAGTGGCTTTAGAGGAATGCAAAATGACCTAGGAAGGTGAATTATACCATCCTAGGTCGTTTTATTTACGCAATCAAAGGCTTGAATCGTGACCCCTTTGAATTAAGTGAAGGACCAAATGAAGAATCTAACGCTAATATGACGTGCCTAAACCTTAAGAATTTAAGGTGCGTTTTAGAAACTCTCGCGTACGCTCTTGTGTAGGGCGATTAAAAATTTGCTCAGGAGATCCTTCTTCGGCGATGACCCCTTTATCCATAAAAACGACTCTGTCTGAGACTTCCTTAGCAAAGCCCATTTCATGGGTAACCACCAACATGGTCAGTCCCGAATCAGCCAGTTCCTTCATAACCTTCAATACTTCCCCGACCATCTCGGGGTCCAAAGCGGAAGTAGGTTCGTCGAACAGCATGACGTCCGGCTCCATGGAGAGAGCACGAGCAATGGCGACCCTTTGCTTTTGGCCTCCGGACAATTGTTTGGGTTTAGCATTGATATATTGATCCATGCCCACAACTCTGAGGTATTTCATTGCTACTTCTTCGGCCTCAGCCTTGGTGCGCTTCAATAATTTGATTTGCCCAACCATGCAATTGCTCAATACATTGTGGTTATTAAAGAGATTGAATTGCTGGAAGACCATCCCTAACTTTTGACGGTATTTATAGATATCGTGTTGGTCATCCAGAATGTTTTCCCCTTTGTAGATGATTTGACCACCGCTGGGTTTCTCTAGGAGGTTAATGCAGCGTAGCAGGGTCGATTTACCCGAGCCGGAGGAGCCAATGATGCAAACCACTTCTCCCTTGTCTACTGAAAAATCGATGTCCTTTAACACCTCATTGGCACCGAAGGATTTGCTTAAATGTTGTATTTCAATAACTTTTTCCATGGTTACCCCTCCTTCCTCACTTATTATTTTGAGTACGCCGTAGCATATCTTCAGGTGTTTCCACCTGCATTTGATTCATAATGTAGCTTTCCGGTCCATCCATTCTTCTTTCAATGTAACGGAGAATACGGGTAACTGTAAAGGTCATGATAAAGTAAATAACACAGGCTACTAAGAAAGATTCAAAGTATCTAAAATTGTTGCCGGCAATGGACTTCGTTTGGAAATAAAGCTCTGTGACGGCGATTACGTTAAGAACTGAGGTGTCTTTAATGTTGATTACAAATTCATTCCCGGTAGCCGGAAGAATATTGCGAATCACCTGAGGTAAGACCACGTTGAACATCGTCTGAAAGTGATTCATACCGATGGCATGAGCTGCTTCAAATTGTCCTTTATCAATAGATATAATTCCGCCCCGTACAATCTCCGACATATAGGCCCCTGTATTAATCGAAACGATGAAGATTGCCGCAAATAACTTATTCATATGAATATCAAAAGCCAAGGCAGATCCATAATAGATAACCATCGCTTGCACGATCATTGGCGTGCCTCGGAAAAATTCAATATAAAAACCTAAAATTCCGTTGACTACTTTAAGAAGTATTCGCTTAAGTCCTCGTTCCGGACTAGGTATCGTTCGAATAACACCGATAATCAGGCCAATGGCCGACCCGATTAATGTTCCTGTAATGGAGATCAAGAGAGTAATACCCGCTCCACGAAGGAACATAGGCCAATTCTCGGATAATATTCGGATAATCCACTCTAAACTCATTATTTTCCTCCTTAAATACTATGAGCCTCAAAAAACGGGGTGTCAGATCCAAATCATAATTAGCAAAGTATAAAACCGACTGCATGAAATGTAGCCGGTTTTATAACGTATTATTCGCAGTAGCACAAAAATATTTAGAAATTATGCTTAGTTTGCTGCGGGCTGATTCTTAATAGCTTCATCCATGATCTTGATCCGATCATCTTCAGAGATACCCTTTAAGATTTCATTTATTTTTACTGTGAGCTCGCTTCCTTTAGCGACTCCTACAGCAATAGCTGTATCTTCAGCCGAGGTTTGGAACCCTTCTGTGAACTCTACCATTTTAAAGTTGCTATTGGCTGCTTGAGCACTAACTCCTTCGGGACGCTCTGAAACATATCCATCAATCATGCCGGATTCTAAAGCTACTCGCATAGCTGGGAAGTTATCCATGGCTGTTTCTTTAACGACACCATTGATTTGGTCAATAACACTATAGTGGAAGGTGTTGAGCTGGGCAGTGATTTTAGCACCTTTAAAATCTTGAATTGATTTAGCATTCTCAAAAGGACTGCCACTCTTAACGACCATAATAAGATCTGATTGATAATAGATATCGGAGAAGTCGATAGTTTCTTTGCGATCCGCGGTGGGAGACATCCCCGCAATAATAGCATCTATTTTATTCGAGGTTAATGATGGCACAAGCCCATCCCATTCGGTTTTAACGATGACCAGCTCTTTGCCTAAGCCTTCAGCAATTCTTTTGGCGATTTCCACATCGTAGCCACCAGCATATTCAGCGCTACCATCAATTTTCACCCCACCATTAGCAGCATCCATTTGTGTCCAGTTAAAAGGAGCATAGCCTGCTTCAAGACCTACTCTGAATACTCCCTTTTCTGAACCCGCAGGGGCCTTAGTGTCCCCAGCTTTTTGATCGCTACTGGCGCCACAACCTGTAGCTAGCAGCATAGTCGATAAGACTACTGCAACCAATAATGATAATTTTCTCTTCATTGATGAACCCTCTCCTTCTTACATCCTTCTTTTAATAATTTGTTGACAAAAATAAATGAGACCTGAGGCGGAGCTCAGGTCGCAAAAAACATGTTGCTTAAATACCCCTCATTTCCCCCGTCGAGATAGCACAACTCAATAAACTGGGACGTTTATTAAGACAGTCCTGCAGTTATTCACTGCAGACCCAGCAGACAATACTGAGCGTATTATTAGCTTCGGCGATATTTCCTTCTCCTTAGTATCATCACTGCTCCCGTTCCAAAAAGGACTAATAAACATCGCGCCTCTACCCCACCCAAAAAGTGAGGTGTATATGAAATTATGTTAAGTCTACAATACTAGAACTTATCTGTCAACCGCCCTACAAAGTTTAATCTGAGTCAACTTATGGGCAATGGGCACATCAGCCGGAAGCAAATTATAATCTAGAAGCTCACCTGTGTTCACCCATTCATAGCAATCATGAACCCTAAGCTGAGGCTCACCATTAAGGATATTGACCATGTAAGCTAACAAGCGGATTGACCCTTGAGTGTAGGTGTAGATACTTTCCATTACAAATTCTTTAACCTCCACCTCGACCCCAAACTCCTCTAGGAGCTCACGTCTTAAGCATTCTTCAGGAGATTCCCCTACTTCTACTTTGCCACCCGGAAATTCCCAGCCTCCCGCATGTTTCTCACCAGGAGCTCGGCGGGCAATGAATACTTGATTATCTCGGAACATAATCGCTGCCGTCACATCTTTCATGCTCTATCCTCATCTCGACTTGCTTTTGCTTAGTCAAATTGAAAAAAGTTTATGTCATAGATTTGATCTGCTTGATCGGATTCTAGAGGTTTGCTGAAGAGATAACCTTGAATCATATCGCAACCGCTAGCTTTCAACCGCTCGTACTGCCATTCTTCTTCAATACCCTCAGCAGTAATCACTAAGTTAAGACCATGAGCCAAAGCGATAATGCTATCGATAACTTTCGTATTACCCGAGTTTAGGAACTTGTCGCACAGGGTCTTATCTAATTTCACCTTGTCCACCGGAATATAGGTAAGATAATTGATTGAAGAGAAGCCTGTGCCAAAGTCGTCCAAGGCGATACTTATCCCCATGCTTTTTACCTGCTCTAAAAACTCTAGGGTGAGATTTGTTTCCTCCAATAAGATACTTTCTGTGATCTCTAGTTCTACATACTGGCCATTAAGATTGTATTCTTTAAGAGTCTCAACGAGGAAGGCAAGATATTCCTTATCTCGCATCTGTTTGCTGGAAAAGTTTATCGAGATCCTTTTTCTCGGATGTCCCTTGTCTCGCCAGCTTGCTAACTGCTGGATGGCTTTTATGGTCACAGCTCTACCAATCTGACAAATCAAGTCCGACTCCTCAGCAATCCGAATGAAAACATTGGGCGGAATCGCGTGATTCTTCAATCGAGCTAATGCTTCAAAGCTCTCCACTTCACCCGTCTTTACATTAACCTGTGGTTGATAGAGGAGATAGATGCCATCTTCTTGGAGGGATTTACGGAGAATCCCTTCAACCTCAGATTTATTGCGAAGCTCTTTTTGCATCTCTTGATTATAGAACATATGATTGTTTTTCCCGTTTCTCTTCACGTGATATAAAGCCGTATCAGCGTTCATAATCAATTGATGAATATCCGTACTGTCTTCTGGGAAACGGGTTATTCCTATACTAAACTTAATATTAAATTCAGTGTTATCGATAAGGATGGGTTGGGCAAAGATTTCTCGGATATGCTTTATACATCCCTCGACACTCCCACCTCCGTTGCTACTTAGGACCAGAAACTCATCGCCGCCAAACCGCGAGATAAACATACCTTGGCAAGCGTTCTCGGACAATCTTTGCGCTACGGCGCGCAGTACCTTATCTCCCCAAACATGGCCAAGGGTATCGTTAATTTCCTTGAAATTATCAATATCCATAAAGATGATGATTAAAGGATTCCCATTTTGGGTTTCTTCCATCAATTTATTCATAAAGGACATGCGATTTGGCAAGCCGGTTAGATAATCATTGTGAGCAAGCTGATCGATATACTCTTCTTGCAGCTTCGTTACGGTCACATCAGTTAAAATGCCATACAGTAGTAACTGTTCTTGATCTCCACTTATGGCTTTCCCTTGAATCTTAATCCATTTGGTTAGGCTCCCAGCTCTAAGAGGAACCTGAAGGTTGATTTCGTTCTTCTTTTTGCTAAGATAGGCTTGGATTTCCTCATCTATTCCTCGTATCGTGTCACCAGTTAAAAACCTTCTCATAACCCGATCGATATTCCCCATGGAATGAAGAGGTAAAGAGAATAGGTTATTGATGTTTTCAGAAAAATATACCTTCCGAGTCTGTAGATTCACTTCCCAAACAACACTATTCGTACTATTGATAGCATGCTCGTATTTCTGATTTAAGAGCTCATTCCTTCGGGCATTTTCTTCAATAACCTGATATTGAAAACGCAGCTCTTCTTCAGTAGCCGCTAATTCTTCATATGTAGCGGAAAGCTCTTCATTGCTTTCCTTCAGCTTCCTTTGCATGGATCGATGTCTTAGATTATCCAGCCCCAGCAAAGTACTAATGATCAGCATAACAATTAATACTCCAAAGATGCCCAAGATAAAGTAAAGATGTTCCTCAAAGTAGCTAACTTCCTTATTTATAAGAACCGCATCATGAGGGACCAAGCCTTTATCCATGTTAAATTTCTGCAGCACTTGATAATCAAAAATTGGATAATAAGGGCTTTTATCAATCATGGTAATTGTCTCAATGGGCGTTCCAGCTAAAACCTGCAAAACCATATCTCCAGCAATCTTTCCGGACTCTTGATAGGAGATCTGGATTCCTCCTACTATACCTTGCCCTACCCCACCTATAGATGGCCGATACACCGGAACATAGGTATTCTCACTAATAAAGGCCGCAGCTTCTTCGATGGTCTTATATTCCCCAGTCCTATCATGATGCATATCTAAATACAAAATGATAGAGTCATCTTGTATCCCTTGAAAGATTTCCGCCAATTCTTCGTAGGTATATTCGGATGTATTAATATCCTCAAAGCGAAGACTCGGGTAATAGCCTACTGCACCATAGAACTGGTCCTTATGACCGGCTCCTGTAATGCTGTTGTCCAAAATCCCGATGACCCGTTTGACATTCGAATTAAACTTCAAAGCCAGTTCAATATTCTCTTTATAAGGGGTAATTTCGATGACACCTGTTATATACTCATTCTGAGCAGCCTTTTCAGCACGGTTTACATCATTAATCCCTAAAAAGATGATGGGTAGTTCATCAAAAAGATCTTTTTGATGGGTCGTGGCAAATTCAAGTGCCTGATCATCGCCCACGATGATGGCATCATAGGGATCCAGAACCTTTAGTTTATATTGCAACGAGGCATAGAAGTTATCGATATGTTCTTGAGTGTCAAACCGTTTGGTATCCATATATTCGATGTCTAATAGAATCCGATGGGGATCCAGTGCCTCATGAATTCCTGCTATCTGATCGGGAACAGAATTATAGTTCTGAGAATAAGAGCTAATGAATAAAACCCGCGGATCATCCTGAGCATAAATGCTGGTACTGGCCCCTATTGTAAAACAAATCAAGGCGAGGATGATTGTTATTTTTTTAGTTAAGTTTTTTCTGTCGTTTCTCATCCACATGCCTCCCTCTATTATTTATACTATATTTCCTTAATAGACACAATTAATTTAAAAATATATTCTAGAAATTTCTGAAAAATATGCGAATACTTATATGTTATAATGAGTAATGGTGATGAAAATGCAAATATTAAAGAATGATTGGCATGAATTGCTTAAAGATGAATTTAACCAAGACTATTATCTGCGCCTAAGACAATTTCTAATTGACGAATACCGCACAAAAACTATCTATCCGGATATGTATGATATTTTTAATGCCTTGCACTTTACACCTTATCATGGGGTGAAGGTCGTTATCTTAGGGCAAGATCCTTACCATGGCCCTAACCAAGCCCATGGCTTAAGTTTTTCTGTCAAACCTGGTGTTCCTGCGCCGCCCTCTTTGCAAAATATCTATAAAGAATTACAAAGCGATCTTGGCTGCGCCATCCCGAACAACGGTTATCTCAAAAAGTGGGCCGATCAAGGCGTCCTCCTTCTTAATACTTCCCTGACAGTGCGTGCCAGTGAGGCTAATTCTCACAGTCAGATCGGCTGGCATCTGTTTACTGATAAAGTCATAGCGCTCTTGAACGAGCGAGAAGACCCAGTTGTGTTTATTCTTTGGGGTAAAAATGCCCAAGCAAAGCAAGCTCTTATCAACAAGTCTCAACATTGCATTATCAAGTCAGTTCACCCCAGTCCTTTATCGGCCTATGCCGGCTTCTTCGGCAGCAAACCTTTTTCCAAGACCAATGACTTTTTATTCTCACTAGGAAAGAAACCGATTGACTGGCAGATAGATAATATCTGATCAAATAGCAACAGAGGATTGTATAGTACAGCAAAGCCAGACTGCAAGGACATATTCCTTACAGTCTGGCTTTTTACACAACTATTATAGTCTTTAAAAATGTTTCCTCTGCCTATCCAGGCTACTCTCTACTCTAACCTATTATCTAGTCTGGTTGTAACCGAATCCTCCCCAGGCACCGCATCCGCCGCCTTGGCCACGACCCATCATGCCACCATAACCGTAGCCCATCATTCCGCCACGGCCTCTACCATAACCATCGCCGTAGCAATATCCTTGATTCTGTTCAACGGCTGTAATTATACGATCTGCTTCTTGTTGTGTCAGATCACCTGATTGAACTCTTTGTGCTAAAGTATCCTTTTTCATTTCTAAAATTTCTTTTTGGTACTCATCAAGTTTACCCGCTTCGTCGGCAATGGCTCCAAAGCTCTTGCCAGTTTGATATTGCTCGGTAAGTACGCTTTCTACTGTTTTTCCAGTGATACCCGCCAAGGCCTCTGCTGGATTTTTGTAGTTTGAAGCAGCTAAGACTGTTGAGGAAGTCGCCCCAACCCCGAGCACGATGGCTCCGATTAGAATTGCCTTTTTGAACTTTGTCATTTTCATACCTCCTAATTAGTTGTCCGATGACTACCCACCGTGAGATTCAAAAATCCTTACGTCTGAACCTTTGCTTATAGAGTAACCAAAGTTTATGGCATAACTATGTCTTTTTTGGGCAAAAAGTATTATATTTTAAAACTTTATCTCCTTAGCAAATGACATACTTTTGTCACAGGTATTTTTACAATCCTATGGTAAAATAGGATATCGATACTTAGGAGGATCATTATGTTGACATTATTAATTGCCGATGATAATAAACAAATTACCTCGATATTAGAAGAATACGCTAAAAAAGAGGGCTACCAGCCTCATATTGCTTGGGATGGATATGATACTCTGGAGCTTTTTCATAAGCTTCAGCCCGACTTGGTCCTATTAGATGTAATGATGCCCAAAATCGATGGTTTTGAGGTATGCCGAGAAATTCGCAAGACCTCTAACGTCCCGATCATCATGATCACTGCCCGGGGCGAAGATTTTGAAAGAATCATGGGTCTGGATATTGGAGCCGATGACTATATTGTCAAACCCTTTTCTCCCGGTGAGGTCATGGCGAGAGTACGGGCCATTCTACGCAGAATCAGTCAGACGGACGGGCAAAAAAAGCAAATCTTAACCTTTGCTAATCTACTGATCAATCTAGACGACTATATCGTAACAATAGACCAACACCCCGTCTCTTTAACAAAGAAGGAAATCGAAATTCTCTGGACTCTTGCTTCGAACAGCAACAAAGTATTCTCTCGTGATAATCTCCTCAATAGCGTTTGGGGTTACGACTACTTTGGCGATATTCGTACCGTGGATTCCCACATTAAACGTTTGCGGTCCAAACTGGATTCCTTCCCCCATGAAAACTGGGAGATAAAGACTATTTGGGGCGTAGGCTACAAATTCGAGGAAAAAAACTATGAAGAATAAAATCGCTCTTAAACTCACCCTTTATTTTTCCATGAGCCTGCTCCTTTTCTCACTGATTATCGGCAGTGTGTTTATGTCCTTGTTCAAGGACCAAACTGTTCAGCTACACCAAACTGAAATGGAAAAACGCGCAACCTCCATAGCTGGAACCCTGTCAACCTTATTAAGCGACTCTAATATCTCCACCGAAACCCGTAGCAACGAGACCGGAAGAAACGGTATGGGCAACATGGGGGGTATGGGTGGTGGTATGATGAACGGTATGGGCATGGGCGGAATGGGTGGCATGATTTCCGGTATGGGTGGCTATAGCTCTTACCTCCAATTCTTGGATGAGATTGCCATGGCAGATGTCTGGATCGTGGATGAATCTCTTCAACTAATGACCATCGGCCATATGACTAACCGGCAGATTAACTACGCTGATCTACCGGCTGACGCCAATCAGGTTGTTAAAGAGGTTTTCCTGGGGAGAACCACCTTTAGTGAAGGGTTTAGCTCACTTCTTACTACTCCTACCTTAACTGTAGGTGCCCCCATCAAATCCGGAGATAAAGTCGTCGGAGCTTTGCTTCTCCATTCACCTATTGAAGGGACAAAGGTGGCTCTTCGACAGGGGGCGGGGATTTTGGCCCTGAGCATCGGGGTAGCACTCCTCCTCTCTCTTCTCCTTTCCATACTCTTAGCATACACCTTTACGAAACCCTTGAACCGTATGAAAAAGTCTACTCTGCAATTGGCTAACGGGGACTATGAGGCCAAGACCGGTGTTCAGCAAAAGGATGAAATTGGTGAACTAGCCTCAGCTATCGATATCCTCAGTGAACGTTTAGAGTTAGCTAGCCACGAAAGCGAACATTTAGAACAACTGCGTCGTGACTTTATCTCAAATATCTCGCATGAGCTAAGAACTCCAGTCACCGTCATCCGCGGCTCTTTGGAAGCCCTTTGTGATGAAGTCGTCACTGATCCGGATCAGGTCAAAGCCTATCATCAACAAATGCTTAAGGAAAGCATTTCACTCCAGCGCTTAGTCAATGATCTCTTAGACTTAACTCGGCTGCAAAATCCCGACTTTAAAATTGAAATGTCTGAGCTCAACCTTTGCGATTTACTCAGCGATGTGGTTCGTAGCGCCCAGAATATCGCCCGCAGCAAAGACATCGTCATAAAAACAGAGAACGAACAAGACCCTTTCCAGTGCACCCTTCAAGGAGATTATGTACGTCTTCGCCAGATGTTTCTAATCATCTTAGATAATGCCGTCAAATTCTCTCCACCGCAAAGCGAGGTCTTGGTTACCTTTACTGATCAAGTATTATCGATTAAGGATATAGGAGTGGGCATATCTTCCGCAGATCTCCCCTATATCTTCGACCGTTTTTATAAATCCAAGAATGAGCAAAATATATCTGGTACAGGCCTTGGACTGGCCATCGCCAAACAAATCGCCCAAAGGCATAACATTCAATTGACCGTAGATAGCGAGCTTGGTAAAGGTACAGAATTTAAGTTTATTTTTTCTAATCCCCTGTTGTTGAAAGGGTGATAACGTGGAGTATTTGCTTATATTTCTGGAAGGGATTATCACCTTTATCTCCCCCTGCCTATTGCCCATGTTACCTATCTATATTTCCTATTTTGCCGGACAGGGATCTGAAGAAAACAAACAGAAAGCCCTGACCAATGCACTTGCTTTTGTTCTTGGCTTTACTTTAGTCTTTGTTACCCTCGGAGCTTTTGCCGGAACTGTGGGAAATATATTACGAGAATATAGCCAAGGAGTAAATATCGTCTCGGGACTAATTGTCATCTTATTCGGGCTCAACTTCCTAGGCGTCCTGCGGATTCCCTTTCTTAATCGGCCGCGGCAGTTTGAGGCCAACGTGGTTAATTTGGGCTTTTCCTCATCGCTACTCTTCGGTATCATCTTCTCAATAGGTTGGACTCCATGTGTCGGAGCATTTTTAGGATCCGCCTTGATGTTTGCCGCCTCAGAGGGTGGAAGCTTCAAAGGTGTTTTAATGCTCTTATGCTTTTCCTTAGGCTTGGGAATCCCTTTTGTCGCTAGCGCTGTACTCTTAGACCGTTTGAAATCAACCTTTGACTTCATTAAGCGAAACTATCGCCTCATCAATCTCATCTCGGGAGGACTTTTGGTCATTGTTGGAATTTTAATGGCGACGGGACTGTTGGGGTATTTTCTAAACCTACTTTCCTGATCACGGTAGTCTATGGAATTAACAGGCATTAACACATTGATAGACATCGATAGCTGCGAACAAAATGGAGTGAGGAGGATATTATGATATGAATAGTAAAATAAAAATGATCTTAGGTATCGTGGCCTTTACCTTATTCCTAGGAGTGGCTTATGCTGCCTACTCCTCTTTATCGGAAAAGGTCGACCCAAGCCAAGGGGCCCCGATAAATCAGGGAGAATCTGCCTCTCAAAACCCTGGGAACACCTCAAATAAACGAAAGACCTTAGCATCCGATATCACTGTTTATGGAACCGATGGCAATACATACAAGCTTTCTGATTTTCAAGGTAAGCCGGTCGTTCTAAATTTCTGGGCTTCCTGGTGCCCTCCCTGCCGTGAAGAAATGCCCCATTTCAACGAAGTCTATCAAGACTATAAGCAAGATGTGGTCTTCCTCATGGTTGATTTGGTGGATGGTCAACGGGAGACCGAGGAGACAGGGTCAAAATTTGTTCAGAAACAAGGCTATGACTTCCCTATCTATCTGGACAAAAATCAACAAGCCGCCGCAGTTTACGGCGTTTCGACCATTCCCACAACCATGTTTATTGATGCAGAAGGTTATATCCTTACAGGATATCAAGGTCCCTTAAAGAAAAGCACCTTAGAGACCGTTGTTAAGAGCATGCTTAAGAAATAATTTCTAGATGGTCTTCACGCTTGCCCAACAATGTCCATGTTTTTTTCTATGACTTTTTCCAGGATTGTTCGATCTTTAGTTTCATGACTGTCTCAACAACGCTGTCCTCACTATATTTCGAAAAGGGGCCTATTTTATGCCCTTGCGAAAAACTTGGCATAAAAATGGCCTGCCATCTACATTTTAAGCAAACGCAGAGGTAGGCCATTTCTGAAGAAAGGTAGTCCATTGCTTTATTCAACTAACCGAATCCTCGTTCTGACCACTCCTGCGAATTCTCCATTGACAGTGTAGCTACTATAGGTAATTAACATGCCTACAGCAGTTTTGGTAAACTCCTTTGTTTCCCCTGCTTTAAACTTACTAAGAAACTCGCAGATCTTTTCGCGGTTTTCTGGTCTATGGCAGTCTATTACGTCTAAACCTATAACGGTCTTCTGATAGAACTCCTCTTCAAAGCGATTTGCCCAGATAACCTTGAAGTCTGCATCGGTGACCAAAAGTCCAGCTGAGCTTTCGTAAAAAGCCTTCTCTAGAATCATTCAAATTCCCCCTCTATATTGTTTCTATCTATTAATTATCATTGTTCTTAACACTATATTGCCTAAAAAGTCACTAGATTCGATCGAAATGTTTGACTTTCTTTTGCAGATACATATTATGGTCCGCGGTTTTCAGCAGGGTACTCAAATCCTCTCCATCTTTAGGAAAAGAAGCATAGCCTAAGCTTAACCCTTTAAAACGAATCTTACTCTTATAGGCTGGTATTATTTTATTTTCCAATTGGCCACAAAACTCCTCAATCGTACGGCCCAAATATAAAAAGACGAATTCATCTCCGGATAGTCGATAAAGGGTACCTTGGTCACGATAAAACTGGCGTAATACATTGGCAAACTGCACCAAATATCGATCTCCTTCTGCATGACCGTAACGGTCATTGACCTGTTTAAATTGGTCTAAATCAATAAAAACAATCGAAAAAGCTTTTCGGCTATCTAAACGCTTCTGGGCATCCCGAAAAAATGCATCGCGATTTTTCAAACCCGTTAGAATATCGGTTTTCGTTCTTTTGGTAAGCTCCTTTGCCGTGTTACTGATCACTATTAAGGAATAAAACACCTTATAGGAAAGAATAGTGCAAAGGGTCAACACTAAAGTAATCACAAATTCAAACCCATCGCTATCATATCTGTAAAATTGAGTATTGAGTAGGATATAGGAGAGAAACCAGAGGCTTCCTAAAATAATATAATAGTTCAACATCTCGTCATCAATTTTGCGCAGAGCATACGTGGTCCTTTTTAAGGAAGAGATAAAGAATGGCAAGGTAAATATATAGAACAAGGTTAAGATGAGTAGAATCACCCAGCCGGACCATGCCTCATTAAGCAATGGCTCTACTCTTATAGCTAAAGATAATGAGAAGAGGGTATGAAGCCATGATGTGCAGATGATTGCTAAGGAATATTTAAGAGGCTGGTCGTATAACATCCTTGAGGGTACTAAATACAAAAAACCGAATAGCAAAAAAACCCCATTATGATTTCCAGCGGAGTAGATTTTTGTAGTGAAAAGATACGTCATCCCGATCAGTCCTATTGTAAAAACAGATAATATCAGGAGCGTCTTCATCGGAGCAGTCTTACCCTTTGACGAGATGGTCATAACATAAAGGTTAACCAAGAACACTTCGGTGATTAGCAATAATCTCCAGTCGATATCCATGAGCCTTCTCCTAAACTCAAATCTATGGGTTGTACTCATTCAATGTCCATTATACTACAGAATCTTGTAATTTTTTTGAATTCTTTGGAATGAAAATGTGATTTTACAAAGATTAATGTCAAAAAGCAGAACTCTACAGAAGAGTACTGCTTTTAACTAGAAATTATCTAAGCCCATTTTATACTTCAACTGATTTCCTGGAAGACAGGACTAGGGTTATGACTAATGTTAATAAAGCAGGTATGACCCAACCCAGCCCTAGCTGATAAAAAGGCAACAGGCTTAGTATCTTCGCAATAATACTTTGATTTACTCCCAAGCTTACGCCAATATCATGGATAGCGTCGAGGATAACGAAAAGAACTATTACTCCCACCGTATAAACATAGACCACTCTCTTACCCTTAAAGAAATTATGCAGAAGAGAAAGCATAATCAAGACAATGATGATGGGGTACACGAATTCTAACAAGGGCACCGATATCTTTAAGATATTAGCTAAACCTATATTCGCTAGAGCAAAGCTTACCAAGGTTGTGATGAGCGCAATCGTATTATAGCTTACTCGATAATGGGTCAAGCGGCTAAAGTATTCACCACAGCTGGCAACCAAACCGATGGCTGTGGTAAGACAGGCAAGTGTCATAACGACACCAATAATCGTTCTGCCGGCAACACCTAATAATGTTTCACTGATAAAGATGAGCATCTGTCCATGATTTTCTCCGGTAAATAAGGTTCCCGTAGTAGAGCCTATATAGCCCAAGCCAATGTAGATTACACCCAGCCCTATCGCAGCAATCATTCCCGAAATAATAGTGATCCTCGCAATTTGATTATTGTCGGTTACACCCTTTTCTTTTATGCCTTTGACAACAATCATCCCAAAAATTACGGAAGCAATAGCGTCCATAGTGTTATAGCCTTCTAAAAAACCTCGGGAAAACGGATTTACAAAAATGCTTTCCCTCGCAGTTCCTAGTGGCTGTGTAACACCCACATAGATGACAACAGCTAAAAAAATGAGCATCAGTGGGGTAAGGATTTTACCCACACTATCTAAGAGTTGGGTCGGTCTCAAAACGAAGAATAGGGTTAGGGCAAAAAAGATAACGGAGGATAATAGTAAGGCCAATTGGGAATTCATCCCTTGTGTCAATGGTGCAACAGCTACTTCATAGGTTGTGGCAGCCGTTCTGGGAATAGCCAGCAAGGGGCCAATACACAGAACAGATATGGTAGTAATTATTTTACTAAAGGTAGGATGAACCCGATTAGCAAGTAGTTCAAGATCGCCACCTGCTTTAGCTACCGCCGTAACCCCTAAAAAGGGAAGTCCTACTCCAGTAATGATGAAGCCAAATAAAGCCCAAGAAAGTTGGTCTCCGCTTTGTAATCCTAACATAGGAGGAAAAATTAAATTCCCCGCTCCGAAAAACATGGCTAAGAGTGCAAATCCAGTTATTAAAATATCCTTGTTTGAAAGCTTCATTTCTTCGATCCCTTCTAACGATTTTCTTCTTATAACTATATAATTTTACTTTTTTCAACAAACTATTCTAAGATACCATCTAGCCTAAAGTCATGTCAATCGAAGTGAAATTAATAGAATTTTCGCAAATTCCCGGGAAATTAATTAAAGACTTAGCGCACAGGATTATATCCTGCAGGCTAAGTCTATATAACTTGAAATTTAACCATATTCTTCTCATGTTTTTAATAAAGTTTATTAATTTTAGCTTGATATTAATGGATATCTTTTTTCTTAAAGCGTCCGCCCTTGACCTCACCCACGTCGCTAATGATCACGAAAGCTGACGAATCGATTTCCCGAACAATATCCTTAATCTTTGCTTCTTCCAAGCGAGTAAACACACAAAACACGATGCGCTTCACATCTCCAGTAAAAGACCCCTCACCTTGCAAAAAGGTTACCCCACGTCCCAAGCGTGATGAAATAGCATCAGCGATCTCTGTATTTTGATCACTAATAATGTAGATCGATTTCATATCATCAAAGCCCTTAACCACAATATCGATCGTCTTAAAGGCTATATAATACGTTAACATAGAATATAAAGCATTATCTAACCCATAAACAAAAGCAGCCACAGCAAAAATAATAACATTGATGATCATGATAATTTCCCCTACGGAAAAGGGGGCTCTTTTTTCGATAAGAATGGCTAAGGTCTCAGTTCCATCTAAAACTCCACCCGAACGAATAACTAATCCCACCCCAAATCCTAGCAATAACCCGCCAAAGACTACCGCAAGCAGTACATCCTGGACAAAGGGAGTTATATGATGGAGATATGAAGTTGTAGCAGATAAAATAATAATCCCATAAAGCATACTCAGAGCAAAGGTTTTTCCTATTTGCTTATATCCTAAAAAGAAAAAGGGTAGATTGAGGAAAAATAAGTAAACCCCTAAGTTTACTGAGGTTAAATAGGATAACATCATCGATACCCCTGTAACCCCACCATCAATTATCTGATTGGGAATGAGAATGCCTTCTAAGCCCAGGGCCATACTGATAGCACCCATGGTAATAACAATACCCCTTTTAACTAGGCTTCGCATCCTCATCTTCTGATGGCTCTTCACTTCTTTTAGTGGTAGCCCTATGACCGCAGCCTGATCATCACTCAATACGCATCATCCTTCTTCCCTTGCTTATTTACATCAGAGCTTCACTCTGATCAATACAATTAGACATAGATCTATATAATTAATTTTATCTCGATAGAGTTGATTAGACAATGTCATATTATAGGAAAAAGCCTACTTCTTTACCTTTGAATCGGAATCACCGTCGCAGCTTCGTAAGCTATCACTAAGAGGACAACGATTACGATGACCCAAAATATAATCTTGTGCCAATACAAATTCCATTGTTCCGTGATAAACTGAGTGCGATTCTGATGCTCGGCGAACTCACGGAGCCACCTTCTCTTCCACCCTGCTAAAGCAAAGAAGAATAGCAGCAAAGCTAATGACGCCACCACTGGGTTTAGATTTTCATAGGTCAAGCCGTTCCCCATAAATACTAATACTGCATATCCTGGCAATCGACCTGCCAGAGATATCAAAATCAGAGTGCGGATAGGAATAGCAGTTAATCCGGCTATAAAAGCAATCAGATCATCCGGGAAAGCCGGCAAAAGGAAAATGAAAAAGAAGACCCAGGCACCCTTCTCCTTAGTAAGATGGTCAAAGCGGTCCACATTTTTCTTAGATACTACTCTTTCTACAAAAGGACGCCCTAGTTTTCGGGTGAGTAAAAAAACCAGAGTAAAGCCAATAGTAGCTCCAATTATCGTATAAAGCAAACCTAAGAAAGGACCAAATAGAAAGCCCCCAATCAACCCAATGACCTGACCGGGTATGGGCGCAACTAAAATTTGCACCACCTGCATGCAGATAAAAACCAGAGGCCCCCACGTCCCTGAGCGAATAATAAGGTCTCTAATCTGATCAGGGTCACTCAAACGGCTAAGATAAGGCCAAGCCCAATATACAAGAGCCACAATGACGATTATTGCAACTGCCCCTATAATAGAAAAAGATAAATTACTCTTCTTTGAATTCGATTGTTGATTCATTATCCTTCGTCCTTTATATACTAGTTGAATACTGTCGAACATCCATAGAATTCATCCGATAATTGCTTTTCGTGGACTTTCTCAAGTAATAATTTTATCACACTCTTGTATCATTATGTCCGTCGAATGAATTAAAAAACGCCCAATTTTCTAAATTCAATAGTTGAAAAATTTAGCTTGAATGGTACAATGAATTAGGGATACATAATACATAAATATGCCAAAAAACAAGGAGACAAAAGGAGAAGAGGAAAATGAAAAAAGTCACATCGGTGCTCTTAGTTCTTCTATTAGTAGCCCTTATGGCTACGGGCTGCGGCAGTACAGCCACCAAAAATCCGCCTAGTGCTGGAACAAACACCGAAGCTCCAAAGGACGGCTTTGAGATTGCTCTCATCACCGACAAAGGCAATATCGATGACAAATCCTTCAACCAAGGCTCTTGGGAAGGTGTCGTTGAATTCGCTGAAGCCAACAATGTTACCCACAAATATTACAAACCCGAAGAAGCTTCTGATACAGGCTACCTAGCTGCCATCGATCTAGCTGTCACTGGCGGCGCTAAGGTCATCGTCACACCGGGCTTCTTATTTGAAGTTCCTATCTTTGAAGCACAAACCAGATACCCTGAAGTTAAGTTCATCCTCTTGGATGGAACTCCCCATACTGCTGATTATAAAACCTTTGAAACCAAAGAAAACGTAGCAAGTGTCCTCTACGCTGAAGAAGAGTCCGGCTACTTAGCCGGTTATGCTGCAGTTATGGACGGCATGACTAAGCTTGGTTTTATGGGCGGAATGGCTGTTCCTGCTGTTCAAGCTTTTGGTTATGGCTATTTACAAGGTGCTGAAGCAGCCGCTGCTGAATTAGGTCTTGCCGATGGCGCTGTCTCGGCAATTTACCATTACACTGGTGATTTTGCAGAAACCGATACCAATAAAGCTACCGCAAAAACCATGTACCAAGGTGGCACAGAATTGATCTTCGCTTGTGGCGGTTCGGTCGGTAAGAGTGTCATGTCCGCAGCTGCTGAAGCTGGCAAAAAGGTCATCGGCGTTGACGTGGATCAAAGATATGATAGTGAAACCGTTATTACTTCGGCTACCAAAGGCCTGCGCGCTTCTGTTGTGCAAGTTCTCGAATCTATCTACAAGACAAATACCTGGAGTGCTTATGCCGGAAAAACAACCTACTTCGATGCTAAAAATGATGGTATTGGCCTCCCCACTGTCGTCCTAGACAAACCCGACGGTAATGCTTTTGACCGTTTCCAAAAATTCACCAAAGAACAATACGCAAAAGCTTATGCAACGCTTGTTGATGGTTCAGTAGATCCTATCCGTACCATCACTGTAGCAGACCCTAATGGTTATGCAACAGCAAATGAACTTGTTTCTGGACTTAAGCTTGCTAAAGTTAAGGTTGAAGTTAGATAATATCAATAACTAGCCTCATTTATGGCAACCTGTTATAGGGGAAAGGGACTACCCTTTCCCCTTTTCCTTATTTTTCTGCAGTTCATTGATGAAGAAGAAGAGAGGTTAGCATGGACGATTATATTATTGAAATGCTCAATATCACTAAGGAGTTTCCCGGTATTAAAGCTAATGATAATATCACCCTGCGCTTAAAAAAGGGTGAAATACACGCTTTGCTGGGAGAGAACGGTGCCGGAAAATCCACGTTAATGAGCGTTCTTTTTGGTTTATACCAGCCGGAGCACGGTGAAATCCGCAAGAACCAACAAGTTGTAAAAATCAATAACCCCAATGATGCTAACGCTCTAGGAATTGGTATGGTCCATCAGCACTTTAAGCTGGTGGAGATTTTTACTGTTCTTGATAATATCATTCTCGGGGTAGAGCCCCATAGCTTCGGTTTTTTGCAGAAGACTAAGGCCAGAGAAAAGGTCTTAGCCTTAAGTAAACAATATGGTCTGGAAGTGGATCCCGATGCTGTCATTGAAAAAATTTCGGTAGGAATGCAGCAACGGGTTGAGATTCTTAAAATGCTCTATCGGGATAATGAAATCTTGATTTTTGACGAGCCCACAGCCGTTTTAACTCCTCAGGAAATAGATGAACTGATGGGAATCATGCGGCGTTTTGCTCAAGAAGGTAAATCGATCTTATTCATAACTCATAAATTAAACGAGATTATGGCGGTTGCCGATCGTTGCACTGTATTGCGTAAAGGACAATGGGTAGGCACTGTTGAAATAAAGGAAACAACGAAAGAAGATCTCTCGCGCATGATGGTCGGTCGGGACGTGAGTTTTAGGGTTAAAAAAGAAGAAAGCCATCCAGAAAAAGTGGTTTTGTCCGTTAAAAATATCACTGTCCCCTCGAAAACCAGTGAGAAAGACGCCGTGAACAACGTATCCTTCCAAGTTCGCGCCGGCGAAATTGTTTGTCTCGCAGGTATTGACGGCAATGGACAGACTGAATTCGTCTCAGCATTGACCGGCTTAGAAAAGCAGACAAGCGGATCCATCACCCTTTGTGACATGGATATTACGAAAGCATCCATTCGAACCCGCTCAAAAACTGGTATGAGCCATATACCCGAGGATCGCCACAAGTATGGACTTGTTCTGGATTATACCTTAGAAGATAATCTGGTGATTCAGCGCTATTGGCAGCCGGAATTTCAACGTTTGGGTTTCCTTAAACGCCAAGCGATACGCTCCTATGCAGAACGATTGATCAAACAATACGACGTAAGAAGCGGGCAAGGCCCGCTGACTGTTGTACGTAGCATGTCTGGTGGTAATCAGCAAAAGGCGATTATTGCTCGCGAGATTGATAAAGAGCATGAATTGCTGGTAGCTGTTCAACCCACCCGCGGGCTGGATGTGGGGGCCATCGAATATATTCACAAACAGCTTGTGGCCGGCCGAAACGCCGGTAAGGCTGTTCTGCTGGTCTCTTTGGAGCTTGAAGAAGTCATGAACGTCAGTGACCGAATTTTGGTCATGTATGAGGGTGAAATTGTCGGCGAATTAGATCCCCAAACCACTACCGTCCAGGAGCTGGGTCTTTACATGTCAGGAGCAAAACGCAATCACCAAAAGGAGAACGAGCATGAAACGATTCATCCATAGTAAAAGCTTTTCCGCTTGGACTGCCGCCCTCATGTCCATCATTCTTGGCTTTGTTTTTGCATTTATCATCATGGCCATCGCCGATCCTGCCAATGCATTTTCTGGTTTGAAAATGCTACTCATTGGTGGCTTTAAACGTTTTGCAGATGTAATTTACTATGCAACCCCGATCCTCATGACCGGATTAGCTGTGGGCTTCGCCTTCAAAATGGGGCTCTTTAACATCGGGGCTTCCGGCCAATATACCATGGGTATGTTTTTTGCCTTATATGTAGGCTTTATGTGGGAGCTTCCCGCTGGTGTTCATTGGGTGGCCTGCGTCCTCGCCGGTATGGTTGGCGGACTCCTCTGGGGCTTGATCCCAGGGATATTCAAAGCCATTTTGAACGTCCATGAGGTAATTACCTCTATCATGTTCAATTATATTGGTATGTACTTGGTGGATATGCTCATTCAGGGCAATGCTACAATGTATATTTCCTCCAAGACGCGTACTGCTTATCTTCCCGCCACCGCTCAGTTGCCTACCTTAGGCATAGAACGTTCCAATGCCAATGTTTCCATTTTTATTGCCATACTTATTGCCGTGTCACTCTGGGTTATTTTGAATAAGACAACTTTTGGTTTTCAACTGAAAGCCACAGGGTTTAACAAGTATGCCAGTACCTATGCCGGAATGAACGGAAAGCGCAATATCATCCTTACCATGGGCATTGCCGGAGCCATGGCTGGGCTTGGTGGAGCCTTTGCGATCTTAGCACCCTCGACGATTGCAGGTAGCAGCATGACTTATGAGCCTATCAACGTCATCGCTGCCAATGGCTTTAATGGAATCGCTGTAGCCCTCCTCGGTAGCAATAATCCCTTGGGAATTATTTTTTCGGCGATATTTATCTCCCATATTCAAAGGGGTGGCACCTTAGCAAGCCTTTACGGATATAAACCAGAAATTATCGATATCGTGATTGCGGTCATTATTTATTTCTCAGCTTTTGCCATGCTGATGAACACCACGGTTGCCTCCTTCTTCAGGAAGCTTTTCAAAAAGAAAAATAGCATAGAAGAAGTTTCTTCTAGCCATCATGATAATTCTAGCGCGGCAAAGGAGGAGGCGTAGTATGGACACAATTTATTATTTGGTACAAAATACGCTTCCCGTGGCCATCCCTTTGCTCCTAGTGGCATTGGGCGGGATGTTTAGCGAACGCAGTGGGGTCATCAATATCGCCTTAGAGGGGATTATGCTCTTCGGTGCCTTCTTTGGTTGCCTCTTTGTCTACTTTACTCAAGGCTTACCGATGAATTCGCAGTATATATTGCTCATGGGCATGGTCGTTTCTGCCGTGGCCGGAATACTGTTTTCCTTACTCCTTTCCCTAGCTGCCGTAACCATGAAAGCTGACCAGACCATTTCTGGGACGGCATTAAACATGCTGGTTCCAGGGATGATCCTCCTTTATTCCAAAATGTCCTTTAATAGTGACGGGATCACTACCAATGTGAATTTCTACATACGCAAGGTTCCGATCTTAGGAGATTTTCCCGTGCTCGGCAAAATGTTTTTCCAAAACACTTACATTACCGTCTATCTTGGTTTCCTTTTCCTAGTTATAGCAGCCATCATCTTCTATAAGACACGTTTCGGGCTGCGCCTGCGGGCCTGCGGTGAGCATCCTCACGCTGCTGATTCCGTAGGTATCAATGTTTATCTGATGCGCTACGCCGGTGTCAGTCTTTCCGGTTTTCTGGGGGGAATCGGCGGGTTCTTCTATGCTGTAGGGGTAATGAATAGCAATATCAATGGTCACACCGGGGTGGCCGGTTTCGGCTTCTTGGCGCTGGCTGTAATGATTTTTGGTCAATGGAAACCCTTTCAGATTTTGCTGGCCGCTCTCTTCTTCGCCTTCCTGCGTACCTTGGCTTACTCCATTGCCCTCATCCCCTTCCTGCATGCCTTGGACATCAACCAAACTTTCTATAAGATGTTGCCTTATCTCGCCACCATGGTCGTGCTCGCTTTTACCTCACAAAAATCCAGAGCACCGAAAGCTGAAGGCATACCCTATGACAAGAGCCAACGCTAAATACACGGAGTTTTAATCATCTAGATTTACTCATCCTAATAATAATATTGAAATACTATAGTATACAAAAGGGAACCGGCCTTAGTTAGGACGGTTCCCTTTTGTATGTATTTGGTAAATATGTCGATACTAAATACGACTACGCAAGTGTTAATGAACCAGTTTAGAGAATGGATGATTAAATGAGACTCAGAACCTTTATTCTCATTTCCTTAGCTTCATGGACTGTCTTTGTATTAAGTGTTCGATTCTCTTGGAATCTTGATGAGCCCATGAGCCAAGAGGCAAACGCGGGAAAAGAAGTTTGGCAGAGCCATAATTGTGTGAGCTGCCATACTTTACTTGGCCAGGGGGGGTACTCAGGAGAAGACCTTACTCACATTATGGCCAAACGCAGTCCTGATGATATCAACGCATTCTTTCGTCACCCACCAGTCATCCCTCCCCATCAAGAAGAGAAACATCCCTCCTTAACCCCTTTGGAAACGCAAGATCTTATTGCTTTTCTCGAGTATATGAGGACCATTCCCACCTTAGGATGGCCACCCGAACCGAAAAGGCTAGAAAGCGGGGATATTCTTTGAAGGCGCTCACCGGAAAACAAATTGCCCGCAGATTTATGCTCTATGCTGTTTTCCTTTTTGGTTCTCAAGGAATTGTTGCCTTGCTTGGCGCATCCGCGCTGGTCCTCCCCGATTTACCCTCACCGATTTCTGCTGAATATGGCCGTGCGGTTCACCTGGCGTTGGCCACATTTTGGCCGGTTATCGGGATGCTAGGTATGGTCTATTATTTCACCGCAGAGCAGCTTAAGACCGATATCTATTCCCCAAAGCTTGCCCGTTGGCAATTCTTAATTATGTTGGTAACCTCTTTATCATTACTCGGAAGCCTGGCATTAGAAATAGGCAATGGGCGCGAATATCTCGATGGCCTGCCCATTTTCTACGCGGGAATTTCCTTAGGCATCTTAATTGAAGCCTACAATTTAGGGAGAACCCTTTGGGAGAATAGACAGAGATTAACCCCGGCAACGGGAATAATGGCAGTCGGTGTCGCCTTCCTTTGCATATTACTGATTCCCAATATACTCCACTATAGCAATCCGGTTGCTGATGAAGCCGTGAAGTTTTGGGTCGTTCACCTCTGGGAAGAGATGGCCTTTGAATTAACAACCAGCGGCTTTATTGCTTCTTTCTTCGTAGCCACGGGCATTGCCAACAAAAAGGATATAGAAAAGTGGCTTTATCTTGAAGCCACTTTATCGGTGATGGGGGGATTATTCGGTACGGGGCACCACTATTACTGGATTGGCTTTCCCTCGATTTGGCTCTTCTTAGGATCGTTCTTCAGCGTGATACAAGCTATCCCCGTATTTCTCTTGGCCAACCTCATCTATAAAGGGTTTAAAAACCACAAGGTGCTGAACCTGAAAGAAAAGCTCGCCGTGTGGCTAATTTTGAGCAGTATATTTCACCATCTGACTGGAGCTACCTTACTGGGATTGCTGATGACTATTCCCTGGGTCAATCTTTATACCCATGGCACCTATATAACTTCTGGTCATGCTCATTTGGCTTTGTTTGGCACCATCGGCTTTTTGATTCTTGCCGGTGCCTATACAATCTTAAGTGACCGGGAGAGCCCGACCCCCAAGACCTATCGCTATGGAGTTGCAGGAGTAATCCTTCTCAACCTCGGCCTCATCGGTATGAGCCTCTGTCTTCTTATTGCCGGCTTTCTCCAGACTTATCTTTGGCGAGTTCTCGGTCTTGACTTTATGGCAGTCAGCTCCATCATAAGGCCCTACCTAAGTCTCCGGGTTCTGAGTGGTTCTCTGTTCACCTCGGGAGCTTTGATCCTCTGCACAATCATCATTAGAACTTGGTGGAAAACATGGACTGTACGGCGTAAAACCACCGGTTAATACCTTACTCAATACGTTCGGAGAGATTTAGCCAAGTTTCCTTGGTCAGGAAGCTATCTTCCACCTGTGCCTCAAGCTCTAAGTAGCGTTGATAAGGCATACTGAAGGAGAGGATGTCTTTATCAATATATTTACGCGCTGAAAGATCTGTAAGGCCAATATAGCATTTGGGATGCTCCGCATCAACTTGATTGAGAGCATAAAGTACGGTCTGATGACAGCCCGCTCCAAAGTTTGCCTCCACGTTATTCTGTGTGGGCTGATCAAAGTTCGCTAATACTGTTAAGGCAGAGATTTGGTCCGCATTGACTAAAAAGACTATGCTCTCCGGCATTTCGTCTTCATTTACTTCAGCTAAAGGCTTAAAGACAACGAATTCTTGATGAGAAATCTCGGGCAAATTTTCAATGAAAGCCTTTGCTAATTCAGGACTTTTCTTGTAAAACTCACCTTCTCTTCCACCTACCCCGCCAGTAGACAGGAAATACTCAATAAAACCCAATTCATAGCGTTGAAATCCTAGACCGGACTTCCCTCCCCTACAAGTAGTGGTAGGGAGACTAAACGCAGCTGTTCGTCCCTTGGCCGCCATATTAAGCAAGGAAATAGCACAGCCCCATTTTCCTTCCACAAACTCCATGGCCCCATCCGGCTTGAAATCGGCTCGAAAAACAGCTACAGGATAACTTTTTAATTTGATCGCTTCAGCAATTTTACTTTGCATAAGATTAACCTTCTTTCATAAAGCTTCTTACCCGTGCAAACCCCTTGATTCTTCTCGAAACGTTGGTTCCTTCTCTATATCCTTAACCCACATCCACTTCAGCTTTCGCCAACCTTTCGTCTAAGAGGGAAGGATTAGCCAGATACTTATTGACTAATTTGAAAGAATTAGAGTAGTACAAACCATCGCAGATTCTTTCATCTAAAGCATAGCCGATAGTGCAGCACTTTTTGACCAGGACCTGATTTCCATCAACAACAGGTACCTTTTTCGCCTTCCCTAAGGAGACAAAGATTCCCGTCGTGCCAAAATCATAAAGGTGATGATAGATAAAATCCAGATTGATGGACTTAAGGTAGGTAAAGAAAAGGGAGGTATGGAAAGGGCTGGCCTCAATAATCTTACGGGGCAGGATATTGTAACGATCCATCCATTTTAGAGTCCCCACCAAAAGCTTCACGCACCCATTTGGTAAAGACATAATATGTTGGGCAATACTATCGACATCATTGGTCGTCCCGACAGCTATGCTTTCATCCAAGGTACGATTCACGATCTCCACTATCTCATCCATACTCTCCAGCCCTGTAAAAACAAATTTAACCGTAGTTTCTTCGCCCTCATCAAGTAAGGATCGTTTAATGGCCATGGATATCAAGATACCTTCGCGCGCATAGATTTGGTTATTCATGACAAAGCGGTTCAGCTGAGGTCGCTGAGCAAGAACACGTACATAGACCGCAATAAACAAATGTATATAATTGAGCTGGTACCCCTGAGTTTTCTTTTGGTTGATATATTGGTCAATGGGCTCGACGTCAACAAGTTGCTTATAAAAATTCTGTGCATCGCTCCGCCGTGTCATGATATGAGGAATGATTTTTACAAACGGACTTAATGATTTGAGCAGTCTCCCATCACTTCTCCTCATTCCCAAACCCCTCTAACACATCATCATCTCTTCGATTACTTTATTTTCAGTTACTAGATCTTCAGTACTTTATTAGTTCTTTTTTTGTATTCATCTTGTATTTCTTGATTAGTTCTCTACTTCTTCATACAATTCCTTCCAGAGCCACGTGCCTAGCAAAATATATACGATCTGGCTTACATCAGGGTGATCTTAGTGTGACATCAGCGTGATTATCTTATTACTCCAGTTCAAAGGCCCCCATATAGAGCTGATAGTACTGACCCTTTTGGGAAATTAGTTTCTCATGGTTACCTCTTTCGATGACTTGCCCCTCTTCAAGGACCATGATCACATCGGCGTTGCGCACAGTAGAAAGTCGATGAGCGATTACGAACACCGTCCTGCCCTCCATAAGTGAATCCATCCCTCGCTGGATGATGGCTTCCGTGCGGGTATCGATTGAGGATGTGGCTTCATCCAGAATCATAACCGGTGGATCTGCTACCGCAGCACGGGCAATAGAAATCAATTGCCTTTGGCCTTGGGACAATCCACTGCCATCCCCGGAAAGCTCTGTCTGATAGCCATCAGGCAGCATACGGATGAATCCGTCGGCATTAGCTAGCTTGGCAGCAGCGATACATTCTTCATCGGTGGCATTCAAGCGGCCATAACGAATATTATCCATTACTGTTCCGGTAAACAGATTGACCTCCTGTAACACGATACCAAGAGAGCGTCGCAAGTCGCTTTTTCTAATTTTATTGATGTTGATTCCGTCATAACGGATTTTACCATCGGCAATATCATAAAAACGATTGATGAGATTGGTAATCGTGGTCTTTCCTGCACCGGTGGCCCCGACAAAGGCAACCTTTTGCCCAGGCTCTGCGTATAACGTGATATTATGCAAGACCATCTTCGTTTCATCATAGCCAAAATCCACATCGAAGAAACGAACTTCGCCTTGAAGCTCTTGATAAGTGAAGGTTCCATCCTGACAGGGAACTTTCCAAGCCCACAGCTCGGTATGCTCAAGGGTTTCAATGAGAGTTTCTTGCTCCTTTTTAACATTGACTAAGCTCACTAAACCTTCGTCTACCTCTGGTTTTTCGTCTAAGAGTTTAAATATCCGCTCAGCTCCGGCAAAAGCCATAATGATCGCATTCAACTGTTGAGATACTTGGGCAAGGGGCATGATAAAGCTGCGGGAAAGCTGCAGGAAGGAAGCGATGGTCCCCAAGGTAAGTAGATTGAACCCTGTAATGGTAAAATTAGTCACTCCACCAATAGCCATAAGACCGCCGACTAACGCCAAAAGCACATAAAGCAAATAGCCAAAATTGTTCATCATAGGCATTACAATATTGACATATGAATTCGCCGCGGTGGCCTGAGCACAAAGCTCTTGGTTTTTGAAGTCAAAAATCTCTTTAGCCTTTTGCTCATGAGTAAAGACCTTCACAACCTTCTGCCCATTGATCATCTCTTCGATGTAACCGTTCAATTCTCCTAAGGATTGCTGCTGCTTAACAAAATACATCCCACTCTTCCCGACAACACTGCCTACTACCTTCAACATGAGGAAGACACAGATGATAACAAATAAGGTGAGCCAAATGCTAAGGCTGAGCATAGCAAAAAACACCGCTACAAGGGTAATCATAGAAGAGAAGACATTAGGTATACTCTGGGATATCATCTGCCGCAAAGTATCCGTATCATTTGTATAATGGCTCATAACATCCCCATGGGTATGGGAATCAAAATACTTAATGGGCAATTTCTGCATATGAGCGAACATCTCATCCCGAATTCTTTTCAAGGTCCCTTGGGTGATAGAGGCCATGATGCGGCTATAAAAGAAAGTAGCAAAAACTCCCATTAGGTAAATTCCAGCCATCATCAGAACGATCTGCAACAAGCCTGAAAAGTTCGGTACGGCTTCCAGTAAGAGTGGGGATATATAGTCATCAATTAAGGTTTGCAAAAATAAGGCCAACATGACGCTAGCTACAGAGCTGATGATAATGCTGACCATAACAACCAACAGCTGTAGCTTGTAATTCTTCATATAGGAGAGGAGCCGCTGCACAGTCTGAGGATTTAGCTTGGCCCTCGGCGGCTTACCTCCAGGCGTTTTGCTCTGGGAAGAACGAGAGAATCCTTTACTCATCCCCATTATTCTTCCCTCCCTTGGCTTGTGATTCAAACACTTCTAGATAGATCGGACAAGTTTCCAGCAATTCCTCATGACTTCCGATAGCCGCGATTTTCCCATCATCCATGACCACAATTTTATCGGCATCTTGAACTGAGGATACCCGCTGGGCAATGATAATCTTAGTTGTCTCGGGGATTTCGACACGTAGAGCTCTGCGAATCTGGGCATCGGTTTTTGTATCCACTGCACTTGTCGAATCATCAAGAATAAGAATCTTTGGCTTCTTCAGTAAAGCACGGGCAATGCAAAGTCGTTGTTTTTGCCCCCCTGATACATTCGTGCCACCCTGTTCAATGAGGGTATCATATTTTTCCGGAAAGCTTTCTATAAAATCATGGGCTTGGGCAAGCTTACAAGCATGAATCATCTCTTCCTCCGTGGCAAGCTCATTACCCCAGCGCAGATTCTCTTTAATGGTCCCTGAAAAGAGTTCATTCTTTTGTAGAACCATCGCCACCCCGTTGCGTAAAGTTTCAATATCATAGTCTCGGACATCCACCCCGCCCACAGTAACCCTACCTTGGGTCACATCATAAAGTCGGGGAATCAGCTGAACTAAGGTTGATTTAGAGGACCCCGTTCCACCGAGAATACCAATGGTTTCGCCGGATTCAATAGTCAGATGGATATGATCCAAAACTAGCTTATCCCCTTGCTTTCCGTAGCTAAAATTAACATTATCAAAGCGAATCTCCCCATCCTTAAGGTCAAAGCTAGGCTGGGGACCGTTCCGGAGATCGCTATCTTCATCAAGAATTTCGACGATTCTCTCAGCTGAGGCACGGGAAATGGTTAACATGACAAAGACCATGGAAAGCATCATCAGGCTGATAAGAATCTGAGTTGCATATGTAATCAGGCTTAAAAGCTCTCCTGTAGAGAGCCCATTCACAGGGTCCCCCCCAGAAGCAACAATAGCCCTGGCTCCAAACCAAGAAACCAACAGGATACAGGCATACATACAAAACTGCATCAGAGGCATGGCGATGGCGATCAGTCTTTCAGCCTGGGTAAAATCCTTGTAAATTCGGTTGGAGATGTTCATGAACTTTTCCTTTTCATAATCTTCACGAACAAAGGATTTGACTACACGCATGCCACGCAGGTTTTCCTGAACCACATTATTCAGCTTATCATAGGTCTTAAACACCCTTTCAAAAATAGGATGCGCATTGCTCATGATAAGCCAGAGCCCCACACCTAGGATAGGAATACTGCCGAGGAAAATCAGAGACAACTGCGGATCAATACTAAAGGATACAATCAAAGAAAAAACCAGCATCACCGGACTCCGCATAGCCATACGGGTCAGCATCTGGAAAGAATTCTGCACATTGGTTACATCTGTGGTCAGACGGGTAATAATGCTTGCCGTAGAGAACTTGTCAATATTCGAAAAGGAAAAGTGCTGTACATTATAAAACATATCCCTCCGGAGATTTTGCGCAAAACCTGCCGAGGCTACAGCGGAAGTCCGTCCGGCTAGGATACCAAATAGCAAGCTAATCAAAGCAGCAATAAAAAGCGCTACTCCCATTTTGAGTACATAATTCATGTCTCCTGCATCGATACCGTAATCAATTAGATTAGCCATTAATATAGGAATGATGACCTCCACAATCACCTCCAGCGTAACAAAAAGAGGGATCAATAGAGTTGCTTTTTTATATTGTCTGATACTGCGGGCAAGTCTTTTAATCATAGGCTAATCCTTCTTCTAGATTTCCTTCTACTATATTTCCTTTCATTCTACAAATATAGGATGAAAGTTGGCTTATTTCCTCATCTGTAAAACCACGTACCATTAGCTTTTCAAGCGTGTCAATATCCTCGATGAGCACTTGATGAATTTCCAGCGCCTTGGGGGTGAGTACCAGCTTCTTTAGTCGTGCATCGCTCGGCACGGCCTGTCGCTCAATTAATCCCTTCTGTTCCATGAGTTTAATGACTTTAGAAGTTGTTGAACGATTGACTGAGAACATAGTCTCCAAGTCTTTTTGAAACACAGCTTCATCCTTATGTTCTATTAAATAGTCAATAATCCAAATGTTAGTGGCTGTAATGTTTTTTTCGAATTGGAAATGGTCGCAATTCACTGCGTACCGTTTGCAAAGATGTGTTAGTGAACGAATTTTAAATGCAATCCCCTCTCTGTTCATCACAATTCCTCCCTTATAAACAAGAAAATGTTGCATCACGGATAATTAGCCCATACAACATTTTAATATCTATTTTCCCTAAACACAACCAGCAAAAGGAAATATCACAAACGTACTCCCGTTTATAGCGAAGTCAGCCTCTGTAGTCTTTTATTTACATCCTTGCTGAGTAGCTTATACACGGTCGCGGCTGTTGGCACTCCCAACATAATACCCATCACACCCATCAAACCGCCACCTATGATTACCGCAACCAATACCCATATTCCCGGCAAGCCAATACTTTGACCGACGACCTTCGGATAGATTATATTACCTTCAATCTGCTGCAAGATAATGATAAATACAAGGAACAGTACCGCTTGCAAGGGATCGACAATGAGAATTAGAATAAACCCTACAGCAGCCCCAAGGTACGCACCCACCATCGGGATCAGTGCAGTTAGACCAACAACAGGGCCAACTGTCGTGGCATAAGGAAAACCAAGAATCCACATGCCTAGAGTGCATAAGACACCGAGTATAACAGCCTCTTTGCCTTGCCCCACAATATAATTGGAAAATGTCTCATGAGCTGTATTCAAACCCACATAGATTTTCGACCGGTGATCAGGTCTCATATATGCTCTAAGAAGTTTATCTATATTTCTACCAATTTCTTCCTTGGAAAATAGAATGTAGATTGCAAAGATGATGGCTAAAATAGTGTTTACGACAACACCAAATACCGTTCCCATTAAGGTCACTGTACCCAAGGCCCAATTCCCAAGAAGCCCCAGGCCATTTTTCAGGGCCGCTGTGCCATCCATATTAAGCTCTTCCCATTGCTGCTGCAGTCCCGGTAATTCGCCGGCATAGCGGTTAAGCCAACTCATGACATCGTCATAGACCGCTGGAAAGCCAGCGTAAAGCAAGGCCAGAGTCTCGGCAAATTGCGGAATAAGAATGCGCAGAAAAAAAAGCAGCACCACAGCAATAGTCAACAAGGATAACAAAACGGCTATCCCCCGGCGAGTGCTTATGAGCGTCTTATGCTTACTCTTAGGAAAACAGATCTTCTCATAGGCCACCACAAGCAAATTGAGAACATAGGCAATCCCTGCTCCCAGCAACAAGGGAAAAAGGATCAGGTAGAAATTTCCCACGAAAAGCATAATCTGCGAAAAATTAAGAACCACGAGTAAAGTAATCCCTAAAAGTACAATTATTTTAAGGATGGCTTTAAAGTTAAGGTTGTCCGGCTTCACAATCATTGCTAACTACCGCTCCTTATTAAGGATAATGCGACTTGCATTATCCTTAATCAATTACATACTTGACGTACAGTCAAGCTACCTAGGATTGGTCGGCTCTGCTCACCACTTCACAAACGGAAAGCAGATTGTCCTGGACCGTAAAACGAATGTCAAATCCTGCAAATTCAAGACCATAGATCCGCTTAGGATCCTTTTGATAAGACGGCCTTGGGTCATGAGACAGCACCCTCAAAATCGCTTCACGTCTGTCTTCAGATATTAACTGGAGCCATTGCTTGGGAAACTCTACTTCAAGCTTCTTTGCTTGAAGGGGCTCGATAAAACCACCCACCGCTTCTGGGTGACAGTCTGTGTAAGCTAGGTAGGGTTTGATGTCGTAAATAGGGGTGTTGTCCATCAGGTCGGCACCGGAAACATGCAATAAAGGTCCAAGCTCCGGATGTACCTCGATACCTTCAAGCTTAATTGAGGAAAGACCAATTGCATTGGGTCGAAAAGGAGAACGGGTCGCGAAAACTCCCATCCGTGTATTACCGCCCAGTCGTGGGGGGCGCACTGTGGGTGACCAGGTGTCACGAAGTGCCTCGGAGAATTCCCAAATGAGCCAGATGTGTGAGAATCCCTCCAACCCACGCAAGGCATCGGCATTGCGGTACTCTGTCTCAAAGACAACGACAGCCTTTAAATCGTCAATCAGTCCACTTTGACGGGGAATTCCGAATTTGGTAGGAAAATCTGTGCGAATGCGCGCAATAATTTTAATTTCTCGAGAAGTAGTCATATATTATTACTCCTATTGTCTGCACAACTATTCTAGCTAGCGATATGATTGGCAACACCATTGATATAATCATAACAGAAAGTAATCTTACCAAAAAGTCATAAATATAAACAGCCCTGACAGTCTCGTCTCATTCAGACCGATAACAAACTCGAATCTAATCTATTTGTTATCCTTATTTAACTTTCTCCTAAATATGGTCTATACTTAGTTTAAAGATAAAGCCTAGATAGATAAAAATTGAGGGGTTATATTAAAGGAGGAATATATTATGTTTGAAAACATCGAATGGATTATTGCCGCATTTGCTTATATGGGTGGGGTAATTGCATATTTGAGCTGGAAAGCAGATGAAATTTTAAGCATTACGAATGGCCAACCTGTGAGGGAAGCTAAAATTATCGATACACCCTGCTATGATTGCTTGTAAGACTAGTTTCTAAAATAAGGAGCGTTTAGATATCATTCTAAACGCTCCTTTTGCTTTTCTCTCAATTAACATTAATATTTAATGAATTTCTCGCCAGAAACTCCACAAATACTACACTTTTCTGGAACCACTTTTTCGATATTTCCACAGACCGGACATAAGTAATAAAATACTTCCTCAGTTTCGTCCATGTTTTCTAATGCTTCTTGATAGAGCTTAGCATGAACTTCTTCAGCCTTCATCGCAAAAGTGAAGACAGCTACAGCAGCTTTATTCCCCTCTTCTTTAGCAGTTTCGATAAAGCCCGGATACATACTTTGATACTCATAAGTCTCCCCAGCAACCCCGTCCTTTAAGTTTTCACTGGTCGAGCCAATTTTCCCGGCAATTTCAAATTCTTTCAAGGCATGAAGGGTTTCGGCATCGGATGCCGCTCTAAAGAGCTTTGCGGCGTTAAGCTTTCCCTCTTGCTCAGCTTTCTTTGCATAGGCAAGGTATTTTCTGTTCGCTTGGGATTCTCCGGCAAAGGCTTCCATCAAATTTTCAAGTGTTTTACTGTCACTCATTACTCTTAACCTCCACTTCAATAACAATTATAGATCTATATCATTTTAGCATTAATTACTATATCTATCCAATCATTCTATCAAGGTCGAGGGGCCTTTCTTAACTTGTTCGAGCTGATCTTTTGCCTCCGGAGATAAGGCATCACTTAGATAATTTCGTTCACTCTTCTTTGCATCTTGGAAGTCCTGCATCATTTTTTCCTTGGCTCCCTCGATCTCCAATTTCAACTCTCTGGCAGATAACAGGGAACATCCTGCTCCTCTAATGATGATTTGTTCCAGACCGTCAGAGGTTGCAACTGTTATATGGTATTTTTTTCGATTGTCATGTGCAAATCTTTCGATATACTGATCTGCCGTCTGGGCCTCCCTGGTAAATACCAGATGGATATTTTGGTAATCGATCGCTTCCTCACGATGCCCCTGAACTAGGTGAGCATCAAACACAACGATGATCTGGCACTTGCGAATCCCCTGATAATTACTGAGAATATCCAGTAACTTCATTCTGGCAGCGTCCATCTGTTCTTCAACCATCTCTTTCAGCTCGGACCAGGCATGAATAATATTATAACCGTCGACCAGAAGATACTCTTCCTTGCTTTCCATTTCTCTGACAGTAGTGCTGGCTGATTCATAATAGCTATCACGGGCTGTTTTGCGTTTTTTCCAAGCAGATTTCTTCCCTTGATTGGCATAAAAGGTGCTGTTGATGATTTGATCAATCTCATCTAGGCTGATCCATTTCTCTTCTGTATTTTTCGGGTGGTACTGAACTCCCTCTCCTTCTAAAAAAGCTTTGTCTTGTAGATAGCTTTCAAGATGCATATGGTTCTTCACTTCATCCCAGGCTACTGAATATCCAGCACCATGAGTACAAAAAACTGAACCTGTTGGGTTGGCAAAATCGTTTTCCGCATCATAGCTGATGCTTGCCATGACCTCCGGCGCATTGTGGCAGAGCTCGTATCCTTTCAGACTGCAAAACAGCCTACCCAGACCTTTAGTATAAGCAACTACCTCTTTTTGATAATTCTTCATAGTAATCACCGGAGCGCTACCCACAAGAACGGACATTTCGTCATTTGTCTGAGCTATTGCGCAAGTACCCCGCATATTCTCAATATCAGTCATAGCTCTGCCGACCATTTTCACCGGCAATTCCAGTTGAAAGGCATAATAAGGCTCCAACAGGATAGATTCTGCCTCCATCAATCCCTGACGCACTGCTCGGTAGGTGGCTTCGCGAAAATCACCACCATCTGTATGCTTTGCGTGAGCTCGACCTGCGACGAGGGTAATTTTCATATCGGTAATCTCTGAGCCGGTGAGAACTCCTTTATGCGCTTTTTCGGCCAAATGAGTTAAGACAAGTCTTTGCCAGTTTTTACTTAGGATATCCTCACTGCATTCAGTGCTAAACTGCAAACCGCTGCCGGGTTCACCCGGTTCCAATAAGAGATGTACCTCAGCATAATGTCGTAAGGGTTCAAAATGTCCTACTCCCTCGACAACATTAGCGATCGTCTCTTTGTAGAGGATTCTTCCCGCATCAAATTCTACCTCTACCCCGAAGCGCTCACGGATAAGGCTCTGCAGAATCTCAATCTGCACCTCCCCCATGATTTGGGCCTGTATTTCCTGTAACTGCTCATCCCAGACCACATGCAGCTCCGGCTCTTCCTCTTCGATCTGACGTAACTTGGGGATCATGACTCTGGGGTCACAGTCAGCAGGTAGAATAATCTGATAAGACAGCACCGGTGTCAAGACCGGTGTATCTGAAGCCTCTTCGATCCCTAACCCCTCTCCCGGTCTCGTTTGGCTGAGTCCGGTGACCGCGCATACTGTACCTGCCTCGATTTCGTTTACTGCCTCAAATTTTTGCCCGGAGTAGATCCGAATTTGATTCACTTTCTCTTGCCAATCGCTATTTTTCAAGACATCTTTCACCTTAAGTCTACCGCCGGTAAGCTTCAAGTGAGTAAGACGGTTTCCTTGCTCGTCTCGGGTAATTTTGAATATTTTCGCCCCGAATTCCTGGGGATAATCAGGTACAACGCTATAGTGCGTTATGCCCTGCAGTAATTGCTCAACGCCCCCAAGTTTTAAGGCTGAACCAAAAAAACACGGAAAAACCTTCCGCTTGAGAATAGCTCTTTGAATCTGTGCAACAGCAATTTTTCCTGTTTCCAAATAATCTTCCAGCATGACTTCATCGCACATGGCTAGCTGATCATAGAAATCCTCCGTGGCTATTGGGCTAAATTCAATACAACCATCAGACAGCTGCCTTTTTAATTCTTCCCTGAGCTTTTCCTGATCTGTACCCACCTGATCCATCTTATTGACAAATATAAACACAGGTATTTGATACTTATCAAGCAACCGCCATAAGGTTTGGGTATGCCCTTGTACCCCATCAGAGCCGCTTACCACTAAAATAGCATAGTCCAAAACCTGGAGGGTCCTCTCCATCTCCGCCGAAAAATCCACATGACCCGGAGTATCCAATAGGGTAATCTGCGTCTCCCCCATTTCAAAGATAGCTTGCTTCGCAAAAATGGTGATCCCTCTTGCACGTTCCAGTTCATATGTATCTAAAAAAGCATCCTTTGTGTCGACTCTGCCCAATTTCCCTATTTTGCCGCTTTGATAAAGCATGCTCTCCGATAATGTTGTCTTGCCTGCATCTACATGTGCTAAGATGCCGATCACTAGGTTTTTTCTCATCTATTTCAAATCCTTCGTTTTGTCTAACTTAGAAAAATGCAAACCCTGAGGCCAGAAGGTCTGCTCTTAAAATCAATCACTCAATCACTTACTTCTAAAATTAATATTCAAATAAAATATCGAAGGAGTTTTCCGATTTCGTCGTATTAAATCCCTGACTGATAATCTTATTGTTCTGATAAGCCTTATGGATTGAAAATGTATCATGGCTCCTTAATTCGGATCTAAAGTAAACATCATAGGCAAACTCACCGTAGCGAATATTGTAAACATGACCCAGGCAATCCAGATAACTATTATATATTTTACGCTCATCTACTTTTTCAAAACCTGAAGCAATGTGAATGGTCGGGCTCGCAGTTCATTAACGATTTCATAAGTGTAGTCTTTTTCCATCTTAGTTTCTCTCCCACATAAAACCGCATCAAATACAACCTTTATCAATAATAATATCATTTTCCGGGTCGTAAACCTAATAGTTGTGCTAAAGAAAACCTCGCTAGCAATAAATAACCGCCTGCTAGTTAACGATTGCAAGCGGTTATCATCTGATTTTCATCACATGAGGAGACTGACCTACCAACACAATAATGCACTATTGTTCGTTTTCGTTATTCCCTATCCACTCATCAAATTTTTTGAGGGTTTCCTCATAGGTTTTTTGACTAATCTCAGGTAGCTCCCCACCCCAAATCTTCTGTGCTTGGGCAAAGCCTTCCTTCACCGCCTCCTTCATTGCTTCTGCCTTGCTGGGATCTCCTCCCGTTAGGGCAATCGCAAAATCAAATATCCTCTGAGAGGTTTGTTTAACTCCCCAATATCCATCCTCTGAAATTTCGTCCTGAGCTTTGGCTGCCGTCTCCGGATCTACCTGTACTTTCCCTTCCCGAAGGAGTGCATAGATGTTCGTTGCATCATTCAGCTTATGTCCTTGCTGCAGCAGCAGTCTCTCCACCAGACTTCTTAGTTGTTCCGTGCGCATTTCCACGTCGGCCTTCAATCTGGAAATAGTTTCAGAATCCGGAGAATACATCTTACCAAGAGAATTGTCAACCTTTGACTCACTCGGTTCGTATATCGCTGCCACGTCATCAACGGCAGGCTTATTAGCTTCTGACCCTTTATTGTGTGTTGTTTTTTCGGACTTCAGTCTATTGTCAGTATTCTGATAAGGGCTTACCGGGGTTATTTTATTCATATCCATTTGATATCCTCCCTTTCATGTCATACAATTAAACATGTCGTACAATTGTAGTTTGATATAATATCTATATATTATCTATATCGGCAAGAACCACCTTAGACTTAAGCACCATTGACTATGATTTGAAGCCTTCTACCAAAGGAGAAGTTGCCTTCTAAAGAGGGAATCTTAGGGGTAGACGTCTACAGATAGAAGGAATTATTAAAACGAATTATCAACAGCTAGTTATCAAGCAGGAATTGTCTAACAAAAAGTAGAAAATTATGCACTATGCTCAAAAATGCTCAAATAAAAACACGAGGGTGATTGCTAATGAACGAAGCACTTTTTGACCCCATTGCCGCACATTATGATTCCTGGTACGCAACTACGCTTGGCTCAGCATCTGATCAAGTAGAACGTCACCTAGCCCAGTCCATGTTTAAGGCACCGGGTCCTCAAGTCCTGGAAATCGGCTGTGGTACCGGACAATATACAAGCTGGCTTGTGCAAGAAGGATATGAAGTCACGGCTGTCGATATTTCTGCTGAAATGATGACTCTGGCTCAACAAAAGATAGAAGAACTAACAAATAACTATCTTAGCATTAAGCCTGTTCGTTGGTGGCATGCAGATATTACCGAAGTTTTAGATCAGCTTGAAACCTATGATGGAATTTTTTCAATGACCGCATTTGAATTCGTCCCTGAACCAGAAAAGGTTCTGCAAGAGCTTTTTAAACATATAAAGCCCGGGGGCTGTCTCATGATCGGGCTCATCGCCGGCCAGAGTGCCTGGAGCGAATACTACGCTGAAATAGTTCGCAACAAGCCTACTTCGGTCTTTGCCCGTGCCGCTCTTTATACTAAGGAAGAGATCGCCTCATGGCAAATCGGTGCACCTATCGAGATGGGCGAATGTCTTTTCTTCCCTCCCCACGTTCAATCTACAGCCGAGGCCCTAGCACTTGAGGAAAAAAGAGAAGGGAATCCTGGGTTTGTGGTGGCCAAGTGGGTGAAGGGTTGATGGAAAACGCCAAACTAATCGAAATGATCAAGACCAATCCAAACTCTATCGCCTATCTACCGAATCCCAATGATGAGTTAAAGCTATTGGCTGTTCAGAAAAATGGCCTGACCTTAAAATATATCGATCAGCCAACGCTCGAGATGCAGGAATTAGCTATTGCCAATAACGGTCAAGCCATCCAATTTGTCGATAACCCTACAGATGAAATGATGATCAAAGCAATTCATGATAGCTGGATTAACTTAGAGTATATTAAGAGTCCCAGCGATCAGTTGATCAAATTAGCCCTCGACCAAGCTGGCTGGGCTATTAAATATGTCAAAAATCCAAGTGAAGAGCAGCAATTATTAGCAATACGCAGGAACTACGATTCCTTAAAGTTTATCCAGTCTCCTTGCCCTGTTGCCCAGAAAGAAGCTGTGAAAATCAGCTATGATGCCTTAAGATACATTAAGTCGCCTACTCACGAAGCAGAACTTCTGGCTATCAAAAATCATGAAAGTGCAATAATCTTTGTCCCTGATTTAGCGAAGGATAAAATTTTAGAGTTTTTAAAAGTTAATATCTTAGTCATAAAATACGTAATCGATAAAGTATCCCAAGCAGAATTAGAACAGGTTTTAAAGGAAACATTAGCCCATGAGGATGTTGAAGAAAAATATGTCCGAGATTTTATAAATTGCAATTATATCAATAAAACCAGCGCCCAAATGCCCATCGACAAAATCATGTTTATCGATCAATATGGAAGTAGAAAGGCAAAAAGAGTCACTGTCGATGAAAAGCTGAAGATGTTATAGGAGATGGAGCTAACATGAATTTTACCGGCACCTTAAAAAGTGTTGAATTAGTCCTTGCTACCGAAGGAGTCCCTTTAATCGTGGGCGAAAGCGGCATCGGCAAAACAGCTTTAGCGAAGGAAATTGCTAAAGAAAATCAATGGAGTCTCGTCGTTATCAATGGGAACCTTCTCAAAGAAGGTGAAATCGGCGGTTTACCAACCGTGGAATCTTATGTTATCCATGATCAAGAGGAACGGGTTGAAAAGAAAACCACAGTCTATGCCGTGCATCATAAACTTCGAGAAACCGATGAGGAAGTAGTTAAAGGTAGAACGGTGCTCTTATTTATCGACGAGATCAATCGCTGTGAACATACCGTCCAGCAGGAACTGATGAATTTAATCTTAAATCGGGAGATCAACGGCTATAGGTTGCCTAAGAATGTCAAAATCTTAGCTGCCATGAATCCTTCCAGCAAATATGGTGCGGATTTTGATTACCAGGTTGTGGATATGGATGCCGCCCAAGAAAATCGCTTTGTGTGGTTACCCATGGAGCCCGATTATAATCAATGGATTGATTGGGCTATGGAGGCCGGAATTCAGGATAAGGTTATCGAGTTTATCTCTACCTTCCCAGAATATCTGCATAAAATTAATGAGGATGATCTAAGGGCCACCCCCAGAAGCTATGAACGGATTTCTAATAGTTATAAGATCTATTTAGAGAGTCAAGCCTCCATACCTCGCTCGGTCTTTCTCAATGTCCTCAAAGGAAATGTGGGACGCTTGATCGCCGAAGAGTTTATAAGCTTTGTTGAATCTGATCATCAGGCCCTTATCTCTTATGCAGATGTCTTTTCAGGGCCATCCCTTCCTGAATCTCTCAAGGGGATAATAAAGAAAGAAAGCCACACCCGGCTCTATCTCGCCGCCAAGAATATTCTCAAAACCTTAGAATCCGCCACCTTGAACGAGGGTGATGATTTAAGCTATGCTGTGGACAGGCTGATCGATTTTCTGAAGCTCTATCCTGTCGATTTGAAAATCGGTATTATGAAGGATATTAAAAACAGCTTTCCTGAAGTCTACAAGCTTGCCATCGAGAATGAGGCGTTTGTCGAATCATATTTTGAAGCTTATCGTTTAATCAGGTGATACTCTATGGAAACAACCTTTGCTAGCCAAGTACAAGAGCTTAACCAAAAAGCCGATTTAGTCATCAGTAGCTTTATCCAAGCAAAACGCAACTATGGCGAGCAGGCCAAGCTAAGCATCCCCCCTGAGTTTGAGGCCGAGTTTTTCAGCCTTGTGGATCAGGTGAATTTGAGTCTAATGGAGGACGGGGATCACTTTTTTGGCTACTTCTTGTTGCAGATGTCTAAAGAAATACGCTTTGATATCAGCAGTCCTACAGCAGTAAATTTCAAAGGGGCTAAATATATCATTTATTTTAATCCCATCATTTTTTTAGATCTTACACTCTTGCAAATGGAGAGCACCATCAAGCATGAAATTCTCCACATCATATCCCTACATCTCATTAGAGCCAAAGAATTCAAGGGAACCCACAGCAAAACTGCCATCAACATGGCCATGAATATCGTCGTAAACACATTTTTAGAGGATCTCCCCCCCTATTCGGTGACTCTGAAATGGGTTAATCTGAATTATTCTTTACAGCTTTTGCCTTTCAAGACCTTCGAATATTATGTTGAAGAGCTACAAACGGCTCTGGACTTATTGGCAGTGGATGAGGAATCTAGGGATGAAAGTGATCTTGAAGAAGACGAGGATCGCCATGATACTGAAGCCGCTGATTACCAGCTGATTAATGCGATAGCTACCGCCTATGATCCTGCCAAAACCCATGACCTTTGGGAGGATTCCAGTGAGATCGATGCTAAAACCCTGCAAGAATTTACTGAGCAGTATATTGCTCAGGCCCAGAAAGGCAGCATTCCCAATTATTTAGAAAACCTAATCTCTTCCTTTAAAAATAACAAGGGGGAGTTGCCTTGGAACCTTTATCTCAAACGCTTGATGGGATCTGTGGAAAGCAATAACAAGAAGACTGTAACCCGCCGAAATAGACGACAACCCCAGCGCTTAGATTTAAGAGGTCAACTCAGGAGCCATAAGGCTAACATCATTGTGGCCTTAGATATCAGCGGTAGCATCAGCGATCTGGAATTCAATCAGGCCGTACAGGAAGTCCTTGCTATTGTTAGAAACTATCATCACGAAATCACAATTGTCGAATGTGATAGCGAGATCAGACGCGTCTATACTATCAAATCGGCAAAGGATATTAAAGAGCGAATCAATACCCGAGGTGGCACACGATTTACCCCGGTTTTTGAATATGCCAATGAGCATAAGGTTAACTTGTTAATCTATTTTACTGATGGTCGTGGCGAAGAGAAGCTCCAAACCTTACCTAAGGGGTATAAAACCTTATGGGTTATCTCCGGGAGAGGGGATGAACTTTCCTTGCAGGTGCCTTATGGAGTAGTTAAAAGGCTGATGAAGGTTGACGCAAAAGATGACTCTGTAAGTATGAGTGATGTTAAGCGAGATGGCTATTCGATGCAAGATCAAGAACGTTAAAAAGCAATAGGGTAGGCTGATTGAATCAGCCTACCCTATTCATCTGCCCTTATAGGCAGGTGGTTTTAATTCATTTTGTGGTTCTTATTTATTTATGGTTTTTAGCATTTATTGAATTGCGACTGGAAATAGAGATCGCAACCATTGCAAGGTGCGTAATAGTATCCTTTTTCTCCCCCGCTCTTGATCTTTGCTAATTTTTCCTGAAGACTGTCGCATTTCGTACCTACGGTATCTTTTATCTCATTGATCCAAGCCGGAGAGATTGGGTCCATCAGCACGAGATTAATGCTGGCAAACATAGCTTTAGCCTGATCAGTCAATTTCTTAAGACTTCCTAGCGCGGCCCAAATTTCGATTGAAGAGGCTTCGTCCTGATTGAAGGCTATGAAATGTAGTCTATTGACTTGCTCAGTGAATTCAGGAAGAGCCCAGGTCTTTGAGGAGACGTCAATAAAAACGCGTACTTTGTGTTCCATGCTGTTTTCATTTTGAATGGCCCAGGTAGCCAAACACTCCAGAAAAGTAATAATTCTTGGAACATACCCACAAGCACAATAATACACACCTGGCTTGCTCGGATTGGTAGCCCAAGAAATATCTGAATCATATGGATTTACAATTGTAACGGGATTTTGACGCGACTCTTCCCACATCCTCTTCTCAGAGTCTGTAAGCACAATGTTGATCGAATTCTCTTTGACATACTCTTTGTCCTGAAGGATAGACCATATTAACTTTGTTTTTCCAGAGCCTGCCTCGCCCAGAATCAAATGATTCCCGGAAAAAAACTTCTCAAAAGGTTTTACGTTCTGCTCCATTGGCATTACTTCCTTTCAGAATAATATTGTGAACATCCCCCTAATTGAATTCTATTTAGTTTCTACCTATATAATTCTGCATCGACTTCCATTAACCTCTTACATTTCAGAAATAAACTAAATATTTTACAAATTTCTTTTTTATATGCGCAATAGCCTCCTTTATCTAAAATACTCAACTATTTCATTTATGGCTACATTGGCTTCACAACTGAGATTGAAAATAGTGTAAAGAAAAAGGCTTAAGAATGCCCTTAAGTTCATTACTAAGCCTTTTTCTTGTTCATCGTCAGTTTGATCCTACCATAGAATTAAGTTTTTCACCTACTAGCCTAAGTTCATCCAACTTTTGTGCTAAAAGTTGGGTGGCCTTTGCCTGTTCCTGAGTAATTACATTACTCTCCTCAACATTTTTCTGGACCAGATTGACCGACTCGCGAAAGCGATTAAGCATCTCATCAATATTTCTGGCCGACTTGTTGCTCTCATCGGCAAGCTTACGAACTTCTTCCGCAACGACCGAGAAGCCCCTACCATGTTCGCCAGCCCGTGCAGCCTCGATGGCGGCATTAAGACCCAATAAATTAGTTTGTTGTGCCACTCGTCGAATCACATCTAATATTTCGGAAATACCATTCACTTCCCGGGCGGCTGTGAGGGCAATATCAGAGGATTCCTGACTTGAAGCGGCCAGCTCCTCTGAGGATGCCGTTAATTCCTGGATAGAAGAAGCTGATTGTTCCAAATCAGAGTAAAGCACATTCAGCACTTGTTCAAATCGGCGTGACTTCTCCCGTTCCTTCTCACGCTCTCGTTCTTGAGCCTTAGCAATCTTTGAGGCCTCATTGATTGACCTTCTCATGGCATTTAAGCCTGACTCGAGAGTATCTACAACAAACCCCCGTTCCTTCGCCGCTGTAGAGCCACCTTTATCTCCCGCAATTGCGTCTACTCCTATTTTTCTCAACTGTTCTAGAATTCTGGGTATATCCTCTAGGGTATTCCAGGGTCGAATATGTATCGTCAAGTCCCCTAAGGCAAAATCCGAATTTCCCATTTCTATATATCCTTGATGTGCTACAACCCCAATTTTGGTTGCTCCACTAATGATTAGTCGATTGACTGCTTCGAAGATCTCGTCGATCGTCATGGTCAGTCCTACCACTGGTTTATCCGTGTACTTTTTCATTAAATCTACCATAAGACCTCTACTAATCATGACATCCACATGAGAATTAGCTTTGACCACCTCTGGGCCTTCTTCAAAGCTTACTACTTTGATGGGAAAAGATAAATTCAGCTCATGCATTACCTGCTTTGTGGCTTCAGCCATTCCTGGAGTTAGTGCTGCAAAAAAAATTGAATCCATTCCTTTAATACCCCCATTTTTCTCTTTGTAGATTTGTGCATAATATTTCATGATCAATGTGATAAATATTTCTAATATCTTTCATTAATATTCTCGATTTTTTTCACAATTCCTCTATGATTCCAACAATTAGCAATCTATAATTTTTGCACTTACTTCTGCAGCTGTAAGGTTTTGCTTACTAATCCCTGTATTAGCTTGGAGATGGCGTTACGAGTAAAATCATCATTAAGTGTGCCGTTTTTGTCAAATTTCGTATGGGCATTCATGATGAAGACCTCTGGCTTGTTTAGGGGCTGAAGATTAAGCCCAACACAAACCTGGCGGAGGTGATATTGAACACGCGCCCCGCCAAGCATTCCCGTAGAAGCACTCATAATCCCCAGGGGCTTCCCATCCAAGGGCCTTCCTGCCCGCGAAGCCCAGTCAAGAGCGTTTTTTAGAGCCGGTGGAATCGAGTAATTATATTCCGGGGTGGCAATCAATAAAGCATCGGCAGCAACTATTTTCTTTTTAAATTCCTCAACGACCGAGGGGACACCCTCTGCTTCGAGATCTTCATTAAAAAAAGGTATCTGCGAAATATCAGCGATTTCAATAAACACCCCTTCGGGCTGCAACTCTTGGGCAGCTTTTAAAGCAGCACTGTTATATGAATTTCGACGCAAACTTCCGCTGATCCCTAAAATTTTTATGACATTACTCATATTATCCATCTCACTTTCTTTTCAACACTGTCTTTAGAATTATTATACCTATATTCGATCCATAAGAAACAACTTTCTAAGAACCAATACTTTCAGACAGAATAGCCATAAACTCATGAAAATGCTAACTAATAAGGGGCACAGTTACCTGCACCCCTATGGTCCCTTAGTAGAAAATGAACCTCAGACTATGATTTTGATACCTGAAGTCCGGCAAGATAACCGAAAGTTAAGGCTGGACCAATTGTACTACCACCCCCCCAGTAGGCATTACCTGTAGGGGAGGCGATGCAGTTCCCTGCTCCATACAAGCCGGGGATTGGCTTGCCTTCGTAATCCAATACTTGGGAGTGCGAATTAATCATCGGCCCGCCGTTGGTGTCCAGGGTACTCGAGGCCAGTATGATCGCGTAATATGGTCCCTCTTCACTCAGGGGGGCCATGGTATAATTTTTATTCATATCAGTCGGCCACTGGACGCCAGGTTTTGTGGGCGGGTAGGTAGTCCACTCTCGATCATAAGCAAAATCGCCGCGCCTGAAATCGAGATCGACACCGTTTTTAGCGTATTCATTGAAGGTCTGGACAGTTTCCACAAAGGACTCGTTAAAATGCTCATCTAAGGTGAAGCCACCAGTCTTACTCTGCAATTGTTCTAATCTAGCCGAGATAGCTACGCCTAATTCCTTAAGGGTGTTACCGACAATCATGTAAGGAGCTATACTGCCAGCCATCGGGTACGGGGGATCACCCTGCCAAAGATCGGCCGTTCGTTGGTCGAAAACCATGAAAAGCAACATGTTCGTCCACTCAGCACGATTGGGATCCCAGACAAAATGCACCATACCACGATCTGTATAGTTCCTCTTCTCATCCATGACCCGCTTGCCGTAGCGGTTGACTTCCAACACACCGTCACCGGGAATAAAAAACAAATTATTCGAGCCATCGGGGTTCTCCAAGACGCTTTCAAAGACACTCTGGGCACGGAAAGCACCACTCATATTCCCTAGCTTTGCACCGATCGCCCCACCTAGGCGAATAAAGTCACCGGTGTTGGTTGGTGCAGAGCAGCCCCCAAAGATCGGACCCCTCTGAAAATGCAACATCAATTCCGGATTATGTGAGTAGCCACCGGAACCAAATATTATGCCTTTCTTCGCAGAAAAGCTAACCAATTTCCCCTTAGTCCTAGCTTCCAATCCAACGGCCCGTCCCGATTCATCCTGGAGTATTTTCGTAACTCGGTGATCAACTAAGATAGGAATATCATTTTTCTCAGCCCAGGCTTTAAAGCTATTGATCAGAGCATAGCCATATGTCAATTCACCCTTTTCGTCCTGGGTAAACAATACCCGTCCACGGATCGAACGATTCTCCGGCAGGTGATCCTGATAATCCACCTGGAGCTTTCCCGTCCAGTTAATTTGTTCAATCAGCTTAAAGGCCTCGATATTCTCGAGGTATTCGGTCATCTCAGCCCCATGATCCACCATGGCCTCGATTAAGGCGAATTCGTTCTGGGGAGCACCGTAGCGCTTTGCCTCGGGCTGATATAAGTGGGGGTAAGAATAACGAACCATGTACTTGAGGGCTTCCTCCCGATTGTCGACAATTCCATGCTTACGTTGAAAACGATTGTTCGGTATCCAGAAGCCACCGCCAGATCGTCTGGTTGTGCCCCCTATCTCACTGGCTTTTTCCAGCATGATAACCGAACACCCTTCATTCTTTGCCGTAATGGCGGCGGAGAAGGCAGCTGCACCAGACCCCACAACCAAAACATCAACTTCCTGTCTAAACTCCGCGGGGAGATCTGCTTGAATTTGCTCTACAGCACTTTCACTTTCTTCAAGGAGTCTAAACTCCTCTTTCGGCGCACCACATTGGGGACAACGCTCAGGGGGTTCATTACCGGTATGAATGTAGCCACAAACCTTACAAATCCAACGTTTCATCATGTTTTCCCTCCTGTCGCATCCCTCGCTAATTGTATGGCTTGGTGGGCAAAGTCAATCGCCTTACCTAGATTATTCATGGATTCCATCGGATTATGGAAGCCATAGCCGTTGGTGACCATAACATAATCCAGATACCATTGACCATCGCGATGCATTTGCTGGGCTTGAGCAAGTAAATCCGCATTGACACCTGGTGTTTGGCGAGCGATGGCAATTTCTTCGACTGCTTGCACCATGGTTTCTCCGGCGATATCCTGAATTTCCTTGGTCTTGGCTTGGATATCATCGACGCGACTCTCTAACCACTCAGCACCTTCGCGATGACAGACACCGCAGCTTTCTTCAATATTTTTCAAAGGACTTGTCCAATAATGTGAGCTGACCTTCGTGTTACCCATCTTCATATAAGGCATATGGCAATCTGCGCAAGCTAGTCCAGCTGATTCATGGGTACTACCTTGAAAGACTTCATATTCAGCATGCCTTGCTTTTACTAAACCCGTATCTGCATCAGGATGCTTCCATTCGTTAAAGTTCTTTTCATCAAAATACTCCAGTATCTGATCTGCTTTCACTCCCTTGTCCCATGGGAACATCACTTTTTTGGTTCCAGGCTCAAAATAATAAGTAACGTGGCACTGAGCACACACTAAGGATCTCATTTCTTGTCTGGTTGCTTGGGTGATGTCCTTGCCTTGCCTTGCAAAGGCCTCGATCAAAGCGGGACGAGAAATCCTGAGTTCCATGGTTTCGGGGTTATGACAATCCAGACAGCCGATGGGATATTCCAGTTGTGAATTAATCTCTTCAAAGGAAGATGTATAATATTCTGCGCCATATTTCTCAATGAGCCCTGGTATTTGGGTTGATTTACAGGTATTGCAGGAGGCTCCTACCTTATATCTGGAGGGATCAACCGCCCGAATGTCTTCTAAGGTGTAGACATGACCCCTTGGCTCATTAAATTCGTTGGCATAGCCTAACCCTGCATACAGAATCTTCATATATGGCTTGGTCTCAAAATGAGAAGGCATCTCCGTGTTCTCACCATTTTGCAGATAGGACTGATAATGCATTGGATAATATTGACCCCAGACGGCAGGATCTACTTCATCCGCGGCAATTTGGCCTAATTGCTCCGTCTTTAGTTTTTGGTTGTTAGAGTCAAAGATACAGATGACTACGGCAATGCTCCCTACCAAAACCACTATTAAAGAAATGATCAAAACTAAGGCTTTTCCGGATAAAGACCTCTTTTCCATACCTTTTACCTCCTTCTTAATTTAGATGAGGAGTATCGCGATGACAGTCAAAACAAAACCTTCCCCCATCCCTTTTTGTATCTCCTACCACATGAAGAAGATCGCCATGACACCGCAGACAATTTTCTTGAATGATGTCTTGGCCAAGTGGACTTACCTCAATTGTGTAAGGATCTTTATCCCTAAGTACACCAATAAAGTCCTTGGTCCCAGTGTAGGCCTTATTTATCGCTCCAGGAACCAAGCTATGGGGCACGTGGCAATCACCACATTTTGTGCCTAGGCGATGGGCTGAATGCAAATAGGTTTCTACTTGTTCTTCCATGACATGGCAGCTTCCACAAAAAACCGGTCCATCCAGGCCCAAAGCTGGGTGTTTAGTAAGTAACAGCAAACCAAAACTTAAAGAAAGAATACCGACAATAAGTACAAGCTTTTTCATTGCATACTCACATCCCTCCACACCATACTGTTTTTAGCATTTTGATAAAGGCAATGTTAAATTGTCGAAATATTAGTACTTATTATTGTAGATTCTCCAAATATTTCTTATTTCCTCTTCAATCATTCTAATTTGAACTACATATTCTAACAAAACTTCCAGTAGCACGAAAACAATAAAATCCTAAAAACAGCATCTATTACTGCTACTACCCCCAAAACATAAACAAACCCGGCAGCATATCTAAGCTTCCGGGTAAATACCTAATATTTAACTAAGCAACATGATTAAGAACCTGCTCACTTTTTAAGTTAATTAACACCATAAGAAATGAAGTTGAATCTCTGAATTAACAAGATGATAGCCCCGACCCTCTAATATAAAAGCCTCGACCATAGAAGTCGTCAGCATAATCAATAACTGAATCAGTAAGATATTCTTCGAATGTGGACGAATAAACGACCCTAATTTCTTGAGATTCTACCATGATATCATTTTCCCTCTTTAACTCATCCAGAGTTAATTTAAAATTTGGCCCGCCTCAGCCATAGCCACCCATGGAAACCCTCAGCAACTTATTTTGCTGATTATCTTGTCCTGATATCAAATCTTTGAGCATTTCTGCTGCTTTTTCAGTTACTTGTATCATCGTGTTCACCTCAAAATCTTTAATTACTCTATTTTAATTATTCTCTAGTCGCTTTCTCAAATCCGCTATTTCTTCTTCTAATTCTTCTTGTTGATTGACCATCTCGGGTTTGACAGAATGAGCCGGCCAACGAGAACGAAGTTCGTCTAATTCCTTCTCTAGCCTTTGAAGATTTTGCTCAGCCTCTCGAAAGGTGATTGCCCCCTGCATACATACCTCCACACATTCCTCACATTCTATACACTGTTCAGGGTTGACATGCGCCGTATGGCCAACCATATGAATTGAGTTTTGTGGACAGGCGCGAACACAGCGTTGACAGCCAAGACATAGCTTTTCTAGGATATACGCCGACATCTAAGCTCCGCCTCCTCCACTCTTCCTCCAAGTATCACAATTCTTGCACATTCAGTTCACATTACTAGGCTCCAATTCAGGCGGTTCAAATATGAATAGCTCCCAACCTTGATGAACTAAATTGGTAATTTATAGTATGGATTTAGCAATTTCATAAAACTTACGATAAATTATTTCTTTTTCTTCCTTGGACAGTCCGGACATTCCTATTTCCTTCAGGGTTTCTTGCAAAACCAAATGCTGATCGAGTTCTTCTCGAGCAACCAATGGAGATCTACCCAGACAATTAAATATATAATTTTCATCAAGTCCACAGTGTTCTTTCAAACTCCGTATGAAATAATCGTCAGGAACTCGCTCTCCCCGTTCAATCTCACTCAGATAAGAAGGATTCACTCCTAACTTTACACTCAGCTGCTGAATTGACTTCTTTCTTTGTATCCTGCACTTATTAATATAGCGACCAATTTCTATAAAAGATTCTTTATTGCTCCTGAGTTCTCGGCTCAAGGCCATTTTATTGTCCTCCTTTCTTCGTGCAAAACATGATTAGCACTATCTCAGGTTATTTACGTTTGGTAAATCTACCCCTTGGGGGTATATGGTATATGAATAAATATACCTTTAATATCTTACGACGTCAAGATATTTCACAAAAAATTTCCCTTAGAGCTTTTGTCTAAGGGAAATTTATAGCAATATCAAAATATTTATTTGATGAACGTGTTTTCTTCTAGCTCCTTAAAGGCTAGATTGAGCTCTTCCTTTGTGTTCATCACGATAGGACCTCCCCAGGCTATGGGTTCGTGGAGGGGTTTAGCTGTGAGAAGCAAGAAGCGAATCCCATTATCCCCTGCCTTAACCCAGAATCTACGCCCTTCGTTGAATAAGACTGCCTGCTTTTCATTTATGATCGTCTCACTGTCTGGTGCAAATTTACCTGCACCTTGAACGATGTAGATAAAAAGTGTCCAATCCTCTTGACTATCTAAATACCATTCACTATTTGGTGCGACCTCCACATCAAGGTAATTGGCTTGCACATGCTTCCCTGCAAAAGCCCCAGGGGTGCCCAGATAATCTCCGGCGATCACATGGACCTTATTGCCGTTTTCCTCAAGGACAGGGATGTTTTCGCTTTTTATATCCCCATACTGTGGAGGAGTCATTTTATCTTGGGCGGGCAGATTTAACCAGAGCTGTGCTCCCAGCATTCGTTCTGCCGGCTTAGGCATCTCCTGATGAATGATCCCAGATCCCGCAGTCATCCATTGACAATCCCCATCCTTGATAACTCCCTTATTGCCGAGGCTGTCACTATGCTCCATTTCACCCTGAATCAAGTAGGTAATGGTTTCAATCCCTCTGTGAGGGTGCCAAGGGAACCCTTTAATGTAATCTTCAGAGTTACTTGAGTCAAAAGCATCTAACATCAGAAACGGATCATATTCTTTCGTGTCACGATAGCCAATCACTCGAACGAGCTTCACCCCAGCCCCATCTACAGCCCGCACCCCTTGAGTAATCTTCTGCACTGTTCTCAATTCACTCATTCTACACATCCCTTTCTAATTCATCTTACAAACGCCGGTTTCTTCATCGCAGAATAATCCTTGTTTTTTCTCTTCGAGCAGGAGACCATTTCCTGCCGGGATAACAGATATCATTTTCTTTTCCTGTAAATCCTTGACTAGGGCTTCCATTTCCACTGAGGTGTAAGCAAAGGCTTCTTGAATCTCAACGGGTGCCACTTTGCCGTATTTCTGAATAAAAGTCATGACATTTCCTATTGATTTTTCCGAGCTGTACTCTTTAACCTTATCTGCCGATACAGCCTTGATTACCGACTTAATAGCCTCATAATTCTGATAGCCCCGCATAAGCACTTCTTTCTCACCATACTTGACTAGAAAAGTAGGAAAGCCTCGCACCCCATAACGGACCACAAGCTGCAAATCTTCCATAAAAGCTTTTTCAGCAGAGCCATCTGTATATCTCTCGATAAACTTCGCCACATCAAGCCCAACCTCTGTAGCTAATTCGATCAAGACTTCTAGACGATTGGTTTGTCTGGCCTCAGTTTCTGTTGCTTCTCTGATTCGTCTTAAAAATTTGTCGGCAAGCTCATCACTTTCCATCTGTGCTGCCTTATAAGCGATGCTCTGAGGATAAGAAGAGGGATTTTCATTAGAGAATAGATTGAATCCCTCGCTTTGCACCGGCATACCATGCCTTGCCGAAGCTTCAAGCCAGTGCTTGGCAATTTGCCTGTTGGAGTGTTCGGCATCTCCCCCGATATCATTAAAGCCGTCATAAAAATCTCTAATATCCTTGACCAGCCCGCCCATAATGAATTTAACCTTTAATTGATCACCAAACCTCGTTTCGAGCTTTCTCAGCAATGGCTCACTACCCCAGCACCATGTACAAACAGGATCTGTAAATTGAACGATTTCTACTATATCTTTATCTTTCATTTCATCTTCACCTTATTTTCATTTAATTTACTCTTATTTTATTTACTCTTAATTAGACAATTTTTCTAAGCAAACTAACTAGCTGATCCTTTTCTTCCTCAGTATATATTGAGAAGCAATTCTTCAGATCTTGTAGGTGCTTCGGGAAGGTGGTTTCAATCTTATCTTTTCCTTTTTCAGTGATTGCAATCAAAAACGACCGTTTATCCTTGGGGTTTGCATGGCGTTGGATCAGGTTCTCTTTTTCAAGATTGTTGATGATCACGGTCATATTTCCACTTGTGGAAAGTACGCTCTCAATGATTTGATAGATCGTCATATCTCCTTTATGGTACAACGCTTCCAAAACCGCGAACTGGGCTAAGGTCATATCCCCTTCCTTGAAAATAACCGCTGATCTCCTATGCACTGCCTGTGTGGCCCTACTTAAAGCAATAAGAAGAGCCAAATCCAGTTTATCTTCTGTTTTATAAAGCATGATCTTGCCTCCTCAATATAACTATATCACTAATTAGTGATATATGCAAAAGAAGAGTTATTTCAAAAAAAAACGGGTAATTCAAAGACATATCGTCGATGAATTACCCTTCTTATCCAAATTCAATGGTCAATTTAATAATTTTCGCAGAGTTCCTGATAAAGCTTTTGGAGGTTTGAAATTTCATTTTTGAGATTTTCTTCTTCAAGAACCATCCCCGAAGACAAGTTGCTCAACTTTTCTTGCTTACATTTTAAAACATATGCTACTGCTAGCGATTCCATATCAATTCCTCCTTGATTTCAAAGTTTATTCAGTTAATTCTCACTATTATGATAACATATTATTTAAATATATTGAAGATATAATTTGTTAATTCAGACTAATTTTAATAGTTCTTTTAATTACAATGTCGTTGTCTTTTGAACCGTTTTAGGGCATACTATAATATAGAGAACCAAAATGAAACAACGTTTCATAATTATATACCTAGGAGGAGTAGCAAATGTTCAATTTAAAAGGTCGTGTCGCTGTTATTACTGGTGCATCTAGTGGATTGGGCACCCAAATGGCTCATGGTTTGGCTGAACAAGGTGCAAATCTTGTATTACTTGCTCGCCGCGAAGATAAATTGCGCAAAGTCGCCGCAGAGCTCGAAAGCAAATATGGGGTTATAGTCCACCCTGTTGCTTGCGATGTAACTCAATTAGATTCTGTTAAAGCTGCTGTTCAAGCTACTTTAGCCAAGTTTGGCAAAGTCGATATCCTCGTTAATAATGCAGGGGTCGGAACAATGGTCCCCGCTGAAAAAATGGAAGATGAAGAATGGGAATACAACCTTTCCATCGACCTGACCGGCGTCTTCCGTACTGCTCGGGAATTTGGCAAAGTGATGCTTGAAGCTGGTTATGGACGTGTTATCAACATTTCTTCTATGTATGGAATGGTCGGCAATTCCGCAGCCCCAGCTTCTGCTTACCATGCAGCTAAGGGCGGTGTCGTAAATCTTACCCGTGCCTTGGCAGCAGAATGGGCTACCCGCGGTGTGACAGTCAACTGTATCTGCCCAGGTTATTTTGCAACAGAATTAACTGCCGATACTCTGAAAACCGAAGAATTCACCGCCTATATGGAGCGTACTGTACCTCTTCAACGTTACGGAAACGTGGGCGAATTAAATTCAGCTGCATGTTTCTTAGCAGCTGATGAGTCATCATATGTCACAGGGGTAATATTACCCATCGATGGCGGCTATACCTGCGTTTAATTTCTAAAATAGTGTCAAATGTTCCTGATTCCTAAATAAAAACAAGTAAGCCTCATATAAGTAAGCCTCACACCGGATTGGTTTCCAGTGTGAGGCTTCTGCTTTTTCTAGGCTCCGTTGTTAAAATTTAAAGACAGAACTCTGAGACATGAGCTCATTAGACATACCATTAATAGAATGAACTAACTGACCAAGTCGTTCGACCATAGCCGTTTGTTCTTCGGCAGTCGCTGTAACCTCTTCTACTGAAGCGGAAACTTCTTCACTCGATGCCGAAATGTTTTGCATATAATCTACGACATCTTCTTTACTTCGATTCATGTTGTCTAAGGCGTTGGCCGTGGAAAGAATTTGCGCGGATATTTCTTGAATCTTATTGATGATCTCGTCAAAGGCTCTTTGGGTTTCGGTGACGTACTTCATTTGTGCTTGGGAAATAGATTGGATGGCATTCACCGAGGTGGCATTTTTCATCGTTCCATCCTGAACTTCCTTGATGATCGAATCGATCATCTTCACTGAATCGGTTGATTGTTCAGCAAGCTTGCGAATTTCTTCAGCAACCACGGCAAACCCTCGCCCAGCATCACCGGCACGAGCAGCTTCGATAGAGGCATTGAGTGCCAAGAGATTCGTTTGTTCAGCTATCCCGCTAATGACTAGGGTAATATCACCGATATTTTTCGAACTCTTCTCAAGCTCTTGAGTTACAACCTGAATCTTCTCTACCTCTCGTCCATTTTGATCGGTAATTTCTAAGAGTTTTTCTACCACTGCCTTATCGCGATTGACGATTTCGCCAATCTCATTTGAATTTTGTTGCATATATACGGATTGTTCATTGATTTGATCGATTTCTACCCCGAGTGCTGAAACCTTCATCGAGGCCGCTTCTGTTCCTGATGCCTGTGACTCAATGGCTTTGGCAATTTGTTGAGTAACCATCGAGGTTTGCTCTACTGAGACAGCAGTAGTTCTCGCGGCTTCATCTAAATTATTGCTATAACCGTTTAAGTTAGTAATGGCTCCATTCATATTCACTAAAAGCCCGCGAACCTTTTCCACCATATTGTTCAAACTACGGGACAAGGTTCCCAGTTCATCCTTTGAATCAATGCTTATTGCTACTCTAAAATCACCGTCGGCAACTTTGGCCATAGCTTCATTAAGGGCGGCAATCGGCTTAGTGAAGGTGCGTGAAATACGAATTCCGACTAGAACTGCCAGCGCGGTAACAACCACGAGAATAATCAGCATGGTAACCATGACCCCACGAACCGGTGCATTAATATCCGCTACGCTATCCGTAATCGCTAATAACCAGTTTGTCCCCGGAATAATAGCGTAACTCATGGCTTTTTCTTGGCCTTGATAGGTATATTGACTAGACAAAGCGACTAACTCGGTAGGTTTTTCTCCTTTATCCGAAATAGCCTGTATTTCCGGAACAGGAACCGGTTGATTGATCAATTCTGCATTGGGGTGAGCTAACATTTTTCCGGTGGGGTCAAGTAAAAAAGCATATCCTTCTTCACCAGGTTTTACCGTTGCCAAATTGCTACTAAAGAAATTTGTCGTCACTACATTACCCAAAATGCCAATGACTTCCCCGGCAGCATTTTTTATCGGAACGGCAATAACAATGATGTTGTCATGATTACCAACATTCGATTGCAAAACTTCACTGATATTTTCATTCCCTTGGATGGCCTGCTTAAAGTATTCTCGTTTTGAAGAATTTGAACCGATGTTTTTGACGTCGCTATCTGCGATAATTATGCCATCGCGATTATTCACTTGAATATGTTGATGATTAGGCATTTGCTTGAAGACTTGAGCTAAGAAATCATTCGCCTCATTAAGAGCAGCTTGATTTGTGGGATTTTCGAGTAGTTCGACAAAAACTTTATTTTGCGATAAAGCATAAGCAATTGTTTTCTCTTGTTTAATTAGATTATCAATATCCTGCCCGACACGTAATGCATTTGTTTCTAACTCATGGTGACTTTGTTCAGTTACAACCTTCGAGACGGAGTAGTAAACGGAAACACCAGTTACTACAAGGGCGATAGCAACTAAAAGGGAGATGAACAATGGTAGCTTCGTTCTAATTGACATGACAACTCTCCTTTACCTCTTTATATTTTATTTATGTAGGATCATTATATATAAATTTTGATTATACTAAAAAATCATTTCTTAATCTAAAACTGCTCTACTCGTTCTATATTAGAAAAATCATAGCAATTTTAGAAGATTATGTTTATATATATTAGATAATTATAACATTCACAAAAAACTGACACAATACTTAATTTTACGAGTTATTTTTACTTTATCTAAATATTTTCTCAGACTCATAACGTTCTACTCTATGAATCATTCAAAACTTCATAAAAATCAGATACGAAATATATTGATGTGAGTATAATAAGATTGATATATGGTATAATTTAGTATCGACAATTCATGTACATAACTTAAGGAATTTCTTGTGAACGATGAAACTAAATAACAAGGGAGGCAAAACAAATGATGTATGCCAGTGAAGATTTACGGAACGAACACAAGGGTATTCTCTTCGGACTTGAAATTCTGGAACAAATGGTCAATACCTTCAAACGGTCAGACACGGTAGACACCAAGGATATTGACGAAATGGTTAATTTCTTGCGTTTGTTTGCCGATAAATGTCACCATGGAAAAGAAGAAGGTCTGATGTTTCCGGCGATGGAGAAGGTTGGTATACCTAACGAAAGAGGACCGATTGGACAAATGTTAATAGAGCACAATCAAGGCAGGCATTATATTTCCGAAATGGGAAAATCCACTGAAAACAACACATTGCAAGGAAGCTTATTTGTGGAAGCAGCGAAAGGCTACATCAATCTCATGCGTGCGCACATTGAAAAGGAAAACTCCGTGCTATTTCCCATGGGGGATCAGAAAATACCAATGGACGTGCAAGCGCAGCTACTCGAGCAGTTTGAAGGGTTTGAAGAAGAGATTATGGGTAAAGGAACCCATGAAAAGCTGCATGAAACCCTCCATAAATTTGAAGAAAAATATCTGAAGTCAAAATAAGTCAAGCTAGTAAAGGGAATTTGATGTGTATCTACCCTTCAGCCTCTTCATCCCTGTGGAGAAGCTCCTTACATTGTTGTAAGCGTTCACCAATTACAGTTTTTACTGGACCGATTCTTTCCATATAAGACTTACCTTTTGAAATCTCTTCACCGATGGCCATTGCCAGCTCTTGATCACCATAATAATTTAATTTCAGATCTTCATGTCGAATGAATAATACAACAAGTAAAATATAATTGTGTCCCTTTCGAAAAATGTGTTAAACTGTAGAAAAATAGTATTTCTGAAGGGGGTTTAACCATGGCCAAATTTGTTCTTAAGAAGATATCAACTGGATTCAAATTCGACTTAAAAGCAGGCAATGGACAGACAATTGCAACTTCCGAGGTATATACTACTGAAAAATCCTGTTCGAATGGCATTGAAAGTGTAAAAGTTAACGCGCCAATTGCTAATTTTGAGGATTTGACTGAAGATCCTGTAAAGCAAGCTGTGAACCCTAAGTTTGAAATGTATGAAGATAAGGCAGGCGAGTTTCGTTTTCGACTTAAGGCAAGAAATGGTGAAATTATTGCAACATCCGAAGGGTATAAGGCGAAAGCTGGTTGCTTGAATGGAATTGAGAGCGTCCGCAAAAATGCACCTGTTGCAACAGTTGAGTCAGATTTTTGAGAATAGCATCTAGATATAAAAAATACAATTGCAAACATAATAAAACACAACAAAAGCACTCTAACTAGAGTGCTTTTGTTGTGTTCCGAAACTTCTCCTGCAAGCCTTCGATAAGGGAAAGTCATCACTGTATCATCAGTAAAAAAGCATTCCGGGTTAAATAAGGGAATCCAATATTTTTTCGATCTCTTCAGCCGGCATCGGCTTGTAGTAATAATATCCTTGCGCCACATCACAGGACCGTTGGCTCAGGAAATCAAGCTGAGTTTTAGTTTCGACACCCTCGGCGATAACCTGAAGATTCATGCTCTTGGCAAGGTTTATTATTACCTTGGCGATGGCTTGGTCCTTTTCACTTCCCTCAATACCATGCACAAATTGCATATCCATTTTTATGCGGTCAATGGGCAAAACCTTCAAACGACTTAAGGAGGAATATTCTGTACCAAAATCATCGATGGACAAGGTGAGCCCAAGAGCTTTCAGGCTTGCAAGAACGGAAACAATATTATCGACATCATTACTGGCGGCGCTTTCGGTAATTTCGAGTTCTAAATCCTTTGGCGGCAAGCCCGTTTTCTTCAAAATTCCTTCCACCTGTTGCACTAAATTTGGGTTGCCTAACTGAACTACAGATACGTTCACAGCCATCCGCAGTCCGGAAAATCCTCTTTCCTGCCAGAGCTTATTTTGCCGGCAGGCAGTTTCTAGAACCCATTCACCGATTGGATTAATCAGTCTTGTCTGTTCTGCTATAGGAATAAATAGCCCAGGGCTGATGATACCTCGCTCGGGAATTGACCACCTAAGTAGCGCTTCAAAGCCCACAATAGATTTTGTGGCAATGTCAACTTGAGGCTGATAATAAACCACTAACTCTTCTCTTTCAAGTGCCCGGTGAAGATGATTCGTGAGCATCAATTGTTCTGCAACCTGATCTTTCATAGCCTGGTTACACATTAGATATTGGTTTTTTCCCAGCCTTTTCGCATAATACATAGCGGTGTCAGCGTTTTTGAGCAGGGCGTCAGAATCCTCTCCATCCTCTGGATATAAAGCGCAGCCTGCACTGAAGGTCACATGAAATTCCTGACCTCGTAAATTGAGCGGCATACAAATTGCACTTATGAGCTCATCCATAATTTTGCTAGCCTCATCTTTAGTGGAGATCTCATTTAAGATGATGACAAATTCATCGCCACCGAAACGAGAAACTGCATCACAATAACGGATGTTATCCGATAGTATCTGGGCGACTTCATAGAGGACCGCATCACCAATCTCATGTCCCATAGTATCATTGATTGCTTTAAACGAATCAATATCTAGAAAAACAACTGCGAGGGTTTTCCCTGTTCTGCTTGCCTGCTTGATTGTCTCATCCATGTGTTCTTTAAATAAAGTACGGTTGGGTAGCTGGGTAAGTTGATCATGGTAGGCAAGAAATTTATTTCTATTCTCAGTCTTAATTTTCAGAAGCATATCGGAAACGACATTGGCGACAATTTCCATAAAATGAGTTGAATCAAAATTCCATTCCCTTAAGGGTCTTGAGGAATTAAAGCCCATGATGCCGATGATCTCGCCCTTTTCTTTTACCGGCAAATTGACCATACCTCGAATATTTTGTTCCGCAAGCATTCTTTTAAACTTTCCGGCTAGGGGAGGTAATAGATTTGCATCAGGAAGCTTCATTACCCCTTCTGTTTCAAACTGATCAAGAAACTTCTGATGGATATCAGAACTTAAAACTCCAAAGTCCTTCAGAAACGATTGTGTTCCATCTGCCAGCCATTCACATGAATAGTGTAAATCTCCCTTATCTTGTTTGAATACAATGATATAGGCTCGGTCAGACTTGATAAATTTACCGCACTTCTCCAATAAATTATGAAGTATCTCATCCTTATTCCACTCTTCGGCAGAGATAAAATCTCGTGATATCTCTGCTAATAGGGTCTGCTTTTCATCATAAGAATAATTCTCCTTAAGCTTCGCAACATAGACAGAGTTCACAAAAACAGACAAAATAGCCGAAAGGCCAATTAGACCAAGCCTTACTATATAATCTGCTACATTCACTTCCACTTGAACACTAGGAGATATCGCCCAAACCAGTATTTGGGTCATCAAAGCTGACATCGTGATAGTGATCAACAGGATTCGCCTATTATAGATTAAGCAAAGGATGAATAGTAGAAATACAAAAGCCCAGATTGTAATACTTCCATACTGGACGAATCTTAAAGTAATATAAGGAATAATAAGCGAATAAACAATGGCAATTAACATTTCTTTTAGTAATCCATTGATCCTGAGCTCGCTAATTATGAGGGTTATTACAGCTATCACAATCAAAAACATGCTAAATAAATTTATGTTAGGTAAACCCGTTTCCTGGTATAAAAGTTTTTGACTAATAATGTTTAAAATACTTCCGATAGCAAAGCCAAAGCTCATAACTCGGTATACATTGCTATGGGCCTTTTCGGTGCGAAAACCCTCGCTTTGGGTGATTGGGACAGGACCTAATGGTCCGTATTTCTTAACAAAATAGGCTATTGCTCCAATGGGTAATAGAGCAAAAACAGTTGAATGACGAGGGATTGTAAAATTTAAGTAGCCAAAGACAACGTCTGATAACGTGCCGAGTGTATAGGCTATGATATAGCAGATTGCTAACCACGTAACCTGAGTCCGTATGTTTTTATCTTGGGAGGTTGTTCTCGTTGACAGCAACAGAATGAGATTTATAATGGTGAAAGCAATATAATAAACATAAAAAGTATAATCCCATAAATCATAATTGACTGCCGGTACCCATCCGTATAGGGTGTGGATAAAATCATCTGCGTATAGACCCATGGCCGGAAGAATCGTAAAGGCATAAATCATCACTAGACCAGGCACATAGAGTACGGGATAGATCCACCACTTTTTTAAGAGCTTATTTTGCTCTGTTAGCAATAGAGTAAAATGCAAGAGCATTCCGGACATTGGTCCCCAGCCTATAGGCGCAACCAGATAGCCGATCATACTAATCCCTTTATTATCCGCTGCCGCAGTAATTGCAAGGCCTAAAGACCAAACTAAAAGAGCACAGCACATAATCATCAATAATCGATTGATCGTCGTTTTAAAGACTCCATTTGTTGCGTAAAAGCCGCAAACAAAAGATATACCACCAATTGCTATGAGGAGCATTCCCCAGAATGTTGAATAGTCCATATTATACCTCGTTAAAATTTCAGGCAGCACAATTCTTCAATAGAATCCTTCGAGCTATACAAATCTATATATAAGATAACATCGGAACTATCGTTGTGCTAACGGGATTTTTATCTTCTATAGCTATATATCGACATTTTTCCTGAGAATATTAGTTCTTTCTCAACCGAAGCATCTTTTTCATGAGCTGTAACAGTGACAGCAAGGGCAATACGCACTCAAGAAAATCTTGACAAGAATTTTTCATCGTGATAATGTAATGAAAACCGTTGAAGTAGAAATTAAACCGTTAAGCGCACTTACAGAGAGCTGAGAGGGCTGGGAACTCGGCAGAAAGCGGTACGGCAAATGGACTACTGAGGGCGCAGGGAACGAAAGCCTTTGCTTTCTAGTATAGTGCGACGCAGGCCAGCGTTATCAGGCAGGAGTGTGTTGGCACTCTGGAAGAGTTGGGTAATATTTTTATATTACCAAGCAAGGTGGCACCGCAGGCTTAAGCCTGTCCTTGATTCGGATTATCCTTTTGGGATGATCCCGATCAAGGACAGGCTTTTATTATTTTCAAAGCCTTTGCCTCTCCTGAAAAACCAACTGACTTATCCACATCGTGGTGAAAAGTGAAAGGAAGATGAAAGAAATGAAAAAAACACTTGTGGGTCTCCTAATCTCTACTCTTCTCCTCGCAGCTGTCGGTTGCAGTTCGGAGACAGCTCCCCAAGACAAGGCTTCAGCGGATGCTATCCAGGTCGGCTTAGTCCAGCTTGCTGACAACGGCGCTTTTACGGACATGCGCGAAGGTTTTTCCACTAAGATGCGGGAGCTCGGTTATACTGAGGAGCAAATGATCATTGACTACAAAAACGCCAATGGTGACACAGCTACTCTCAACTCGATCATGCAAACGATGGTTGATGAAAAGAAGGACATGATTGTGACCATCGGCACTCCAGCTACTCAAGCGATTGTCAATATGAATAGCGGTATCCCTGTTTTTTACATCTCCGTTTCCAACCCGGTAGGCGCCAAGGTCATCACCGATATGAACACACCAGATAAGAATGCCACCGGTACCTCCAATGCTATCCCTGTCAGTGAGATGTTCAAGCTTGCCGACCAACTAACGCCCAACCGCCAAACCTATGGGTTGATCTATAATACCGGTGAAATCAATGCCGTCACGACGATTGAAAACGCCAAGAAATACCTGGATTCGGTGGGATTAAATTATAAAGAAGTTATCATTACCTCCTCTTCGGAAGTACAGCAAGCCGCACAATCTTTAGTTAACCAGGTTGATGCCTTTTTCATTCCTAATGACAGTGTGGTTCAAAGTGCCATGCCTCAGGTAGCTGAAATCGCCAAAAATGCTAAAATCCCGGTCTATGGCAGCTCAGCTGTCATGGTCCAATCCGGTGCTTTTGCCACCGTCAGTATCGATGACATTACAATTGGCGGCATCACTGCCGAAATGGCGGAAAAATACTTGAAGGGTACACCCATCGAACAGATTCCATCCCTAATCGTCACCGATTTTACCACGGTCATTAACAAGTCCACAGCGGATGCCCTCGGACTAACCCTTCCCCAAAGCGTACTCGACAGCTCTAAAATCATCGACTAATCAGCCCACCTTTTAATCTCGCAGGAGGTAAGATAATGACTTTATTGATCGGTTCCCTACAGCTCGGCTTTATCTACGGCATGCTAGCACTGGGCATCTATATTTCCTTTCGCATCCTCAATATCCCTGATCTAACTGCCGATGGGAGCTTTACGCTCGGCCTCGCTGTCTCGGCTGTCCTGACCCTAGCTGGACATCCTTTGCTCGGCATCTTGCTGGCCATCGTGGCCGGAGCCGCGGCGGGAACGGTGACAGGACTTCTGCAAACCAAGCTGGAGATCCACCCCATCCTTGCCGGAATCATCACCATGAGCAGTCTCTACAGTATCAACCTTTATGTTCTCGGCAGCCGTTCCAATCTATCCTTAATCGGCAGTGACACTCTTTTCACACAAATAGCCTGGCTGCCGGTCAGCAAAGAAATTCTTAAGACTCTTGTCCCCTTCGCCTTTTGCTTTCTCTGTGCCGTTGTTCTCATCTGGTTTTTCAAGACCCATTTGGGCCTCTGCATCCGAGCAACCGGCAACAACGAGGAGATGGTCAAGGCTTCCTCAATCAATGTCGATGCTATGAAAATTCTTGCTGTGGCCATTTCCAACGCCTGTATCGGCTTAGCCGGCGCAGTGCTCGCTCAGTATCAGGGGTATGCCGACATCAGCTCCGGGATTGGCATCATGGTCGTCGGCCTAGCCTCGGCCATTATCGGCGAAGCGATTTTTGGCCGTCGCTCTTTGACTATCGGGCTGCTCTCAGCCATCTTCGGTTCCCTTATTTACCGCTTCATCATCGCGGCCGCCCTGAAGTCGAGCATCTTTCCCGCCTATATGCTTCGGGTCGTTTCAGCAGTCATCGTCGTCATTGCCTTGGCCGTACCCGTGGTGAAAAAGCATCTCGAGCTGCACAACATGAGAAAGAAGGTGGAATTGGATGCTTGAAATCAGCAACGCCACCAAAATCTTCTTAGCAGGCACACCCAATGAGCATGTGGCCTTGGACAAAGTTACCCTATCTCTTGCAAAAGGTGAATTCGTCACCCTCATCGGTTCCAATGGTGCCGGCAAATCCACGCTGTTTAATGCCATTGGCGGTACCTTTTGGCTCAACCGCGGTAAAATTCTTCTCCAAGGAGAAAACATTACCTACCTTGCTGAGCACAAGCGGGCCGCCAGGATTGGACGCCTCTTTCAGGATCCTCTTAAAGGTTCGGCACCGGATATGACGATCGAAGAAAATCTTGCCCTTGCCTATAACCGCCGCAGCAGAAACGGCCTGCGTCTCGGTGTTCACCCCAAGGACGTAAAGGTTTTTCGTGAAAAAATCGCCCAGCTGGACATGGGCCTTGAGGACCGCCTCAGGACCAAGGTCGGACTGCTTTCGGGCGGTCAAAGACAGGCCCTCTCCCTGCTCATGTCCACCATTGCTAAACCTGCCCTGTTACTCCTTGATGAACACACTGCAGCTCTTGATCCTGCCGCTGCCGAAAAGATAATGGCGATTACCAAAGACATCGTCAGTCAGGATCAGATCACCACCATGATGATCACTCATAATATCCAGACCGCCCTTAAAACCGGAACCCGTACGATCATGTTAGATCAGGGAAAAATCCTTCTGGATATCGCCGGAAAGGCTCGAGAAGAGATGACGGTTTCCCGTTTATTGGAACATTTCTCCCAGCAAAGCCAAAACACCTTGGATGATGATCGCATGCTTTTAAGCCACTAAATGAGATTGCGTTCAGTACTGAAAGAAGCCGGTTAAGGTGGAATTAATTCTACCTTGAACGGCTTCTTATCGTGTTTCTAAGACTTGATTTGCCTACATAATCGGTTGCTAATTAACCATAGCATCATTAGATACCAAAAAGAATATGTCTAAGAGGCCTGAAGGCTTCTAAAGACACAAAATAATAACTAGATTAGGAGCAGTTCATCTAAATCGAGTACCTCTATCTTTCTATGGGGCTTCTGTTTGATATATCCCGCGTCCTCAAATTCTGTTAATTTCCGACTGATTGTTTCCGGGGTAGTCCCTAGGAAGGAGGCTAGGTCCCTTTTACTCATGGGGAGTATAAACTCCGTGGACGAAGCTTCCTTATCGATACACTCCGCCAAGAAGAGGGCAAGCCTGGTTTCCACCTTCTCCGTCGAAACTCTTGTGGTTTGTTTCTCCGATTTTTCCAGCCTACTGGAGAATTCTGCTAGCATTTTCAAGGAAATCGAAGGGTAGTTCAAAAGGAATTGCTGCAAATCCGTACGTGTAATCAGGCAAACCTCCGTGTTTTCCATTGCTTCGGCATAGGACTCATGAACTGATTCACTGAACAAGGCATGTTCACCTGTAAAATCCCCCGGCCTTAAGAAACGTACCAATTGTTCCCTACCTGATTCAGATAGACGATAGATTCTGATCTTCCCACTTCTGACAATATAGAGTGAATCGGATTGATCCCCGGCTCGATAAATGATCTCGCCCTTTTTATAGGAAGCAGAGCGAACCGCTTCTGTGATTTCAGCCATCTGCTCATCTTCAAGATGATTAAATATCGGCACTATTGAGACACAGGATGCGTGTCCTTCACCTTCAATACCATGGTCACTTCCATGGCCACACCCATGATTACAACCATGACCGCATTCGTGTTCGCTCATTTCTACTTTCCTTTCCCAACCTTCTGCTAATTTATCCACGGCTTCTCTTCTATAATTGAAGCGTATTAGCGTTATTATTTCTCCTTCAAGGCTCAAATTCCTCTTCTTCGCTTCTATCCTCTCTAAGAGGATCCACATGAACATTTACTCTTGTATTGCCAAATTCATGACACATATCCATTTTTAGATCGCCAATAATATCATGAACTTCTTTTACAGTGAGATGTGGATCAACAGTAATATGGAAATCAATATGCTTCATGTTCCCGGACTTTCTGGTCTTAAGCTTATGATAATCCTTAAAAATATCGTGGTGATCGCTGATGATCTTTTCGATGCGTGCTTCTTCTTCATCCGATAATTTGGTGTCCAAAAGGTATTGAAATGCATTATAACATAAATGCCAGGCTTCTTTGATGATCAGTAAAGCGATGATAATCGCCACAAGAGGGTCAAGAACATTAAGTCCGGTTACTTTAAGGAGTACCAGTCCTACTGCTACCCCCAATGATGTATATACATCAGTTTTTAAATGTAGAGCATCGGCTTCCAGAGCCATTGAATCTTCTTCCTTGGCAACTTGGTACAGTTTTCTCGAAACGAGCAGGTTTACAATAGAGGCCCCCAACATCACCACAATGGCTATCCCCGTCTGTTCAATGGCAATCGGAGCTTGGATCTTGGCAATTGCTTCCTTGATAATCAGCCCAGCGGCGACAAAAATTAACAGCCCTTCAGCGATTCCAGAAATGTTTTCAATTTTACCATGACCGTAGGGATGCTCCCGGTCAGCAGGCTTGGCAGATTGTCTCACTGAGAAAAAGGCGATCAAGGAAGCAATTAAGTCCATCCCCGAATGAATGGCTTCGGAGATTATACTTACCGATCCACTTAAAATACCGGCTATAACCTTGAAAATTATCAACAGGGTGTTGGATATGATCGAGAGAAGTGCAACTTTAGCCCGTCTATCCCAGTCTCTTAGCATAGAATCCTCCAATTATTGTATTTTTACAGTAAAAAAATCTGTGGAACATTGCTGTCCCACAGATTTCTCATCTGCTGTCGTTGCCGACCCGGTCATATAAACCTATCGGTTCATGACCTGCTCAGGTATTAAAGTATATTCTATAGATGTGAAATATTTACTTAATTTATTATAATAATTTAAAACCACTTTTGTCAACCTTCAATTCCAGGCTGAAGAAAAAGCAAATAATATGCCTACGAATTCAAAATCTCCATAAATTCAGTTCCGGTTATTGTTTCTTTTTCATAAAGATGCTTAGAGATTTCGTCCAGTTTTTCGCGATTCTCTTGCAATATCTTCTCGGCTTTTTCATATTGTTTTTTCACTAGATCAACGACTTCCTTGTCCACTAGGGCCTGAGTTTCCGCTGAACAAGTGAGGGAAGTGTCGCCACCCAAATATTGATTTGAAACTGCTTCCATAGCCACCATGCCAAATTTCTCGCTCATGCCATAGCGGGTAATCATCGCTCGGGCCAATTTCGTGGCCTGCTCGATATCATTCGCTGCTCCTGTGGTCACTGAGCCAAAAATAACCTCTTCGGCTACCCGCCCCCCGGTAAACGTAGCAATTTTATTCTCAATCTCTTCTCTGCTCAACAGATAGTGATTGCCTTCATCCACTTGCATGGTATAGCCAAGGGCGCCTGAAGTACGCGGGACAATTGTGATTTTTTTCTACTGGAGCAGAATCGCTTTGCTTGGCTGCGACCAAGGCATGACCCACCTCGTGATAAGCGACGATTAGCTTTTCTTTATCCGTAAGGATGGCGTTCTTCTTTTGATAGCCGGCGATAACGACTTCAATGCTTTCCTCGAAATCTGACTGAGTTGTATATTTTCGTCCATCACGCACGGCACGCAGGGCGGCTTCATTGACAATGTTCGCCAGCTCCGCTCCGGAAGCCCCAGAAGCCATGCGTGCTACTTTAGTGAAGTCGATACTCGCATCAGTTTTAACCTTTTTGGCATGGACTTTGAGTATTTCCTCGCGGCCCTTTAAATCGGGTAGCTCTACTGGCACACGGCGATCAAAACGTCCCGGACGCAGCAAAGCTGGATCAAGGGATTCAGGGCGATTGGTAGCCGCCAATATGATCACACCGGTATTCTCTTCAAAACCATCCATCTCGGTGAGCAGTTGATTCAAAGTTTGCTCACGCTCATCATTGCCACCAAACTGTCCGTTCCGCTTTTTACCGATGGCGTCAATTTCATCGATAAAGATGATACAGGGTGCTTTTTCCTTGGCTTGTTTAAAGAGGTCGCGCACCTTAGAGGCACCCATGCCGACAAACATCTCCACAAACTCTGAACCCGAGATCGAAAAGAAGGGCACCTGAGATTCCCCAGCCACAGCCTTCGCCAACATGGTCTTGCCCGTGCCGGGAGGACCTACTAATAAGATACCTTTGGGCATCTTAGCCCCGATCTCTTTATATATAGAAGGGTCATGTAAGTACTCCACAATTTCTGCCAGGTTTTCTTTCGCTTCATCCTCCCCGGCCACGTCTGAGAACTTGATGCCTTCAGTGGATTTCACATAAATCTTGGCATTGCTCTTGCCCATGCCAAACATCATGGAATTACCACCACCAGCTCTTTGCATGAGCTTTTTGGACATGTATTGACCAATGCCGATAAAGATGACCAAGGGCAAAATCCAAGTAAGGAGAAAGGTCATCAATGGTGATGCTTCCTTGACAATTTCCTTGGAGAAATTAGCACCTGCTTCATAAAGACGTTCGGTTCGGTTAGGATCATCCACTAGGCCAGTTTTGTAGTATAAGGTATTATCTTTGTTGGTAAAGACAATTTGGTTATTCTGAATCTCGACACTACCAATTTCTCTCTTTTCAGTCATACTCATGAAGGTTCCATAGTCCACTTCTTCGACTTTTTGTTGTAATAGTTTAGGCGCAGCTAAATAGTTGAACAGCAATATAGTCAAGAGGGCAATTATATAGTAGTAAATCAAGGGTTTCTTGGGTGTTTTTACTTCATCCATCTTGTTTTTCTCCTTATCTCTGCTTATTCTAGTTTCGTGATAATCGTTGCACTATTTCATAGTGTTTTTATAAGCGTGAAATTTGCCTGATTAGCGCTTCTGCCAAGGCTTCTTTTTACCGCAGAAATGCAAAATACAGTCTTATTGATCACCTCATGCATATCGAAGACGTCGTTAGTGGACAGCTTACATTCCTTTCCTCAACTAGGAACATACCATAATAGCAGTCCTTATTTATAATTATTATAACATATTATTAAGCTTTCCAGAAACGAACCCTTAAAGGTGTAACATAATTATAGATGCTTTTAAACTCCAAATCTTTGATCTAAATCAAATTTTGACTTGACCAGACAAAGTTTTCTTTCATCAGTGATGCATCCTAAGCTGAATGAAAGTCTGAAGCGCACAAAAAAGACCAAGGGAAATCCTTGGTCCTTCTTTCTATCTCGCTGCTTAAACACTATGTTCGTTTGATAGCTATATCGCCCTATTGGGTTCATATTTCCGAACCAAGTGGATTTTTATGTGTCGCACAGCTCTTTTAAAAAAGGCGGCACATGCGTACTAAAGATGCGGACCGCCGCCTCGACCGGTACGACCATACCGTCTCTGCCCCACTTTGTGGTGAGCGCGGCTAACGCCCGGATGGTATAGTCAAGTTCAAGAAGTTCCGCCTCCGTCCACCGGTGGTTTTTGCGGACCGCAACATTACCCTCCACCGCGGAATATCCTCCTCGGTAACCATATTCCAAGATCGAATTGTTGTCATTCTCCCAGTAAATCTTGCCGAAAAGAGCCTTGTGCTGCAAAATGTTCTCAAACATCATGCGGTGACCCTCGTCCCAGGTAAGACCGTTACCGATCTTATATAGGGTATCTCCCATCAAATCATCCCAAATCTTCTGGGGTACAGAAAAGATATCATAGAAATACGAATAAAAAGTTGACCTAGGAACACCGCTCAAACGGCAAACATCTATCACCTTGACCTCCGATATGCTCTTCGTCTGAACCAGCTTTTCCAGGGCATCATAGATCTTAATTTGTCCTTCGCTCAGCTTAGCCATATCACAGCCTCCCCCAGTTGCGAAAGTAAGTTTATTTTACCATAGTCCTTTAAAATAATAAATTTTTCTGTGAGAAAGGGCAACGAGAGCTTGTTTCCTTTGGACATTTTTTAGAGTTTGTCCAAACGATTTAGACAAAAAGCCAAATCTGTTCGATGCGATTTCCAGTGATGATTAGTAAAATATGATTAAGCAACTTGTTCAAATTAGTTCAATCACTTAGGAGGAGGAATAAATAATGAGTACAAATCTCACCCGCAGAGACTTTTTCAAAACTGCCGCCCTTGGAGCGGCTGGCATCGGCCTCGTCGGACTAACAGGCTGTAGCCCTACTGCCGACGAGACTCCCTCAACGACCCCCACCCCTTCGGCAGGCGCCGACTCGGTTCCGGCATCCTTAACTCTCGATCAATTTAAGGATTCTTTGGTACAGCTTGACCCCATTACTAAGTTTGTCGGCGAGGTTACAGTAGACATCGTCGTTGTCGGCGCCGGAGCAGCTGGTGTACCGGCTGCAGTCACTGCTGCTGAGGAGGGCAATTCTGTCGCTGTACTGCAAAAGCAAAGTACGGTCGTCTCTCAAGGAAACTGCGGCTCCGGTCTCATCGTCGACAAGAGTGATACCGAAGGGCTCCTGCGTTATGTGCAGCAGACAAACAGTCTAAACAACTGGCGTTCTGATCCTGAGCTTCTTAAAGCCTACGTATTGAATTCCGGCGAAGCCGTGCAATGGGTATACGACCGCGCGCGTCTGACCGGTACTTCTGCCAAAAAGCCCAATGACAAAGGACTCTTCGCCTTCCTGGACACCAGCATGGATTTTACTGGGGAATGGACCGATCATCGCTATTCCAAGTTCGACTATGGCACAGCTAAGGCCCATATGTATGCGCCCTGGATTGGACCAAAACCAAATAATATCGGTACTTTCCTGAGCTATGTGCTTGACGAGGCCGCCCAGCAGTATTCTGACCGCATGAAGATCTATTACAGCACTCCTGGGGTTCAGCTTATTGTGGATGGTGGTAAGGTGAAAGGTGTCGTCGGCCAGCTTTCCGACGGGACTTATGTAAAATTCAACGCTAACAAAGCCGTTATCCTAGCCACCGGTGACTATCAAAACAACCCTTCTATGGTGAAGCACTGGTGCCCTGATGTGGAGAACTTTGACAAGAAACAGTACCAGAAGACAGGCGACGGTCACCTTCTCGCGATCACTGCCGGGGCAGTCATGGAAAAACTTGGGCATACCAAAATGCTCCACGACTTTGACGCGGGACTCATGTTCGAAGAACCCTTCCTTTCCGTAAACATGAAAGGTAAACGCTTCTGCAACGAGTTCATTGGCTTTGTCTACATGAACGACCTTATGCTCCATGAAGATATGTACAAGGGCGGCAAGAACTACGACGATCCGGAGAAGGGTTCTCTCGGTTGGTATTGCCAAGTCTACGATAGCAACTATATGAATAACGAAGCCTTCGAATCCGTTGTCCCCCCTACCGTCATGGAAAAATACATGCCGGAGATTTCCGATGAACAATATGCTGCCTCCCACAATGGTTCAGCCCGCACTGGCGTCTTCTCTCACCTGATCGATACTTGGCGTGCTGACTCCCTTGAAGAGCTGGCTGACAAGCTTGGCATTGAGGATAAGCAAGCATTTCTTGCTACTGTCGAGCGCTACAATGCACTGTGCGAAAGTGGATCAGATGAAGATTTCGGCAAGGATAAAAAATGGCTGAATCCAATTAAGAAAGCTCCTTTTTATGGAATCCGACGCCATCTACGTGTCTCGGCCCTCTGCTCCGGCGTTTATACAAACGCCAACGCACAGGCACTTGATGAAAATAAGAAGCCTATTGAAGGACTTTACTGCGCCGGTAACCTCGGCGGACAGTTCTACGGCGGGGCAGATTATCCCTTCCATGCTACAGGTCTTTCCATCGGCCGCTGCTACACCTTTGGTCGTCTGGCCGGGAAGCACGCCTCCTCCCTTTCCGGCGGTAACGCAACGATTTCTGAGTCTGGCACCACCGCCGTTACGGCAAGCTCCGTCGGTTCTTCCGGCAACTGGAAGGACGGTACCTATCAAGGCACTGGTGCCGGGGTTTTCGGAGACGATATTAAAGTGAGCGTCACGATTGCCAGCGGAAAGATCACAGCCATTACTGTAGACGAACAAAAAGAGACCGAAACCATTGGTGGCGCAGCGTTGCCTAAATACGTTGAAGCGGTCATTGCTAACCAGTCCACTGGGATTGACGTAATCTCCGGCGCGACCCTAACTATGAAAGGCTTCAATGACGCAGTTAATGACGCGCTTGCCAAGGCATCCGCCTAAAACAGGAAGTGTCTATTAAGCCAAGTTCATAATTCACAAAGTTTCCATGTTAAACAAGTCGGTGCGACTACCTGTCGCACACAGAAAAACCGAGGTCCGCCTCGGTTTTCTTGTTACTAATTAATTTGTTATGCCTGATTCATCATTCGAATCGGCTTTTGTCAAAAATAAGTATCAATAAGAAGAATTTACTCTTGAAGAGTTTACCGTTTTTGATAGAGGGGAATTGTCGCTCCCCCATAAGGCATGATGATTATATCCTGATTCTCTCTGTCTACTTGTGCTAATTCTAAAGCCTTGTCTAGGGAGGTCACTCCGGTCATCCCCATGGGTTTAACCAGCTCAGGTTCAATCATCGAGTATAGGATGACTTTTGCCTTGCGCGCTGATTCTACAGCAGCATAGAAAATATAGCCGGGAATCGTAAAGTTCTTGCGGAGCTCCGGATCAAGCTTTTGCTCCTTAAGAGGTTCACTCCAACCGAAGAACTCATCCGCTCCGGCACCCTCTCGGCATCCTGCCAGAACGAGAATCCTCCCCCCAGGCTTGACAGCCAAGGAAGCATTAAATAAGGTCTTAGTGCTTTGATAAAGAGAAATATCTTTAGGGAAACCACCGCAGCTGGCAATCACCAAATCGGCCTTTTTCTCAATCGGTACTCCATAATTTTCATCAGCCCATACACAGCCCTCTTCCCAAGCCTTTAGCCAATGACCGGCGAAGAGCTTGGCAATGCGTCCATCCGTATGAATCACCGCGTTGAGGAGAAAGGCCGGATTCACAAATTGAGTGGCATCGACCATATCCTCATGTAAAGGGTTATCAATGAGCGCTCCTACCCCGATCAAGGGGTTCGACTGTTCCGCATGGGGATCTAAAGAGTGGAGATGGTTTTGAGCAATGGTCTCTCTACTGGCTACGCCCGGAAGAATTGACTTGCGTCCCCCACCGAAACCAGCCATTAAGTGGTGAACGATTCCACCTGTGAGAATAACCTTGCGCTCAACCACCAAACGATTAACCACAACTTCCGTTCCTCGTGGAGTCTTTCCAACATATACCATCTCGGAAAGATCGCAGTCATGGTCAATGACTTCCAAGCGACCATACATCTCCGCACCGACTACTTTCTTTTTCTCATCAGCTGTCTGCCCGCGATGTGTACCGGTAGCAGTCAAGATAAGTATATCCTTATCAGGTATACCCAGGGAATTCAAGCGATTGACAATGGTCGGCAAGTACTCATGTAGCTTAACCAAGCGGGTAATATCACTCACGACGATCGTCACCTGATCACCTGCTTGAAAAAGGGTATTAAACGGCGGCGAAGCAATCGGAGCATCGAGAACCTTGTTGACTTCCTTGACTACATCCTCAAGAGGCTGAATATCTTTTGCCTGGAGCTCCTGGATGATCTGATCCGGATTCAGCGCTAGGCTAAGGTACTCTTCATCATATTTAAACTTATACTCTCGTTTCATCCTTATCCCATTCCTTTCCTTGCCCAAGCTTTTTTCCTATTGTAAACTCTGCCACCTTAGAAAATCAATAGCATAATCCTCTTTATCTAGGGTCAGATTTGGATTGTAGAAAGGATCGCGTTCCAAACAATTTTGCCAGTGCTTCTTCATATAGGTTACTTCACCAAGGAAGCGCTGCATTTTTTCCGGGGTATCTTCATAGCCCCTGCTTTTTGATTCAAAATGATACAGCTTCACTTGAGGCAACACCACATTGTAATAACCCTTGGCCCACAGCTTCAGACAAAAATCAACATCGTTAAAGGCCACCGTCAATTCTTCCTCTAGACCACCCACTTGGTCAAACAACTCTCTCTTTACCATCAGGCAGGCACCTGTCACTGCAGCATAATTAGCCACAATGACCAAACGGCCAAAGTAACCCGGCTCCTCCGAATCGTATCCACGATAGCTGTGGCCCCCTACCCCCCCTATCCCCAGTGTTACGCCAGAGTGTTGAATGGTTTGGTCTGCATACAGAAGCTTTGCACCAACTGCGCCAATACTGGGGCGCATTGCCTGACCGGCCATCTCCTCCAGCCAGCTCGGGGTGATGATCTCCATATCATTATTTAACAACACGACCAGCTCACCCTTAGCCTGTTGCACCGCCTGATTGTTCAAGCGAGAGTAATTAAAGGGCATATCGAGATGAATGACTCGGAATCTTTGCGGTTCAAGCTGCTGCCACTTGGCAAAGAGTTGCTTTGTTTCCGGCTTGACACTACCATTATCAACAATCAATACCTCGTAATGGGCATAAGTCGTTTTATTAAAAATAGTCTCTAAGCATTTTCCTAACAGTCGAGCCATATCCCGTGTCGGAATGATAATCGAAATTAAAGGGTCCCCCTTCACCGGATAATGTACCCTATAGTATGGATAGTGCTCTAAAGACTCTGCCCAGCCTCCTTCTCCCCGCCTGTCTAGGGCTTCACCCACAGCCTTTAGACCGGCAATTGTCGCATAGCTCTTAGCCCCGACACTTGCCGCAGTGGACTCTGCTACAGTACGCCAATGATAAAGTACTCTGGGGATATGGTAAATTTTATTGGTGGTTTCTGAAACTCTCAAGGCAAGGTCGTGGTCTTGACTTCCCTCGAACCCGCGACGGAACCCACCCAGCTCCCGAACCACACTGGTCTTGTACACCCCAAAATGACAGGTATACATCTGGGCTAATAGGTTGTCGGGCGACCAATCGGGTTTGAAATAGGGTGAATGTCTAACCCCATCCTCGCTAATTTTATCCTCGTCACTATAGATCATCACTGCCTCAGGATATTGATTGATAAGTAGGGCATTCTCGTAGAGGGCATCCGCCGTTAGGCAATCGTCATGATCCAATAGACCAATATATTCACCCGTTGCTAATTCCAAGGCAGAATTAGAAGCAGCCGATATATGACCATTCTTTTCCCTATAGACAACTTTTATTCTTGCATCCTTAGCCGCGTACTCCTTAAGTGTTTTTTGCACTCTGGGATCTGTTGAGGCATCATCAGCTATACATAGCTCCCAATGGGGGTAAACTTGCTCCCGTACAGAATCCAGACAACAGCGCAACCATCTTTCGTCCACATTATAAACTGGCACCAAAATAGAGATTACCGGCTTTAAGGTCAATTCTGAGCATTGGGTCTGGAGTATTTCCTTGCGTGCTTCTGTTAAGGTGTGATATTTGAGCCAGAGGTTGTAATCTTCTTGGGGGTTAATCAAGTTTTTCGCCCAGCGCCACAAACCCTTTGGCCCACCTCTTTTGAGCGCACTCCCTATTTGCGTTGCCCACAGCTTCATGCTGTGCCCAGAATAACCTTGACGTTGGAAAAACAGCCCGAATGCCCGCAATAGAATGCCTAGGCGGGTAACTCTGGCAATTTTACAGGAATCAATGGCAAACGTTCCTTCCTCCTCACCCGGGTCAAGCCTTACTTGCTTAATATCATAACCAACTAAGACTATGACGCGGTAATCCTGTATATTTTCCCCGCAGACAACCTCAAGAACCAAGCTTTCCGTCTCATTAAACCCTCTGCCCCGGTCAAAATAGATCCGTACCTTCAAAGGAAGTGGGCTTGCAGCCTTAAAGCGAATCTCCGACCAACCGTGCGGAAAAGGACCCGATAACAAAAACTTTGGATCTTCTCCCACCGCTTGCCAATAGCTGGGACCCTCATCCGCTAAAGGAATAATATTATCTAAGGGGATTAGCCTTTGCTTATATCCACCCCGAAGCAGATCACGACCTAGTTTTATTTGCTTACGACTCCAGCAGGCAATTCTCATTAACTTTGAGGTGGTGCGCCAAACCGTCGAGCTCTTAATTTCCTTGAGCTGTTGCTCATAATCAGCAACCTTAGCCCGCCGTTGTTTTAACTCCTCTTGGCTGCTTTCGATAATAGCGTTCAGCTCATCAATATCAGTTGCTTGGTTAGCAAGTTCCAGTTGGCTCTTGTTTAAAGCATTTTTTAACTCATCGATATGCGTTACCCGCCTACCGAGCTCCTCTTGACTTCTAGCTAAAGCAGAATTCAACTCCTTGATCTCCGCTACCCGGTTATCATGCTCTTCATAACTTCTTTGCAAAACAGAATTCAACTCATGATCATCCGCCATTCGATTTTTAAGGGATTGGCGTAACTCTATTATGTTAGCCTGTTGAGCGACCACTTCCCCTAAGGCTGCTTGTTGTAAATCCCTTGATACCCGCATCTTAAAACACAGCACACTTTGCTCTTTAAGTGGCGGCACCTCAGACAAGGTCACCTGGGGATCGTCATTGGGACAAAGTATTTTTAAACTAGCCACATCACTGATTCTGATCATACCCTGACTTAAATTTATATTGCTATAACCGGTTTCTGCGGACCATTGACTGACCAGTTGGCCCGGACCATGCTTATCCCAAGTTTTCAGTTCAATATCTCTAATTTCCACAAAAGCGGGAAAATTTGTAGGGTCTAAACGCAACACCCCGTTTTCACCCACACTCTCAGGTAGTACAATTTTATGATCTACAAATTCCTGTTGGTCGCGGCCCAAGGGAACCGTCACAGATTTGCTTTCTGAGAAGCCCCAATCGGACCAATATATTTGCAAAAAATCCTTGCTCTTCGAACTGCTCTCAATAGTCAAATGCCGGGGGTACACATGGTCTGCTACCTCCTCTTGTCTCTTCGCCACAACAACGAACTGATAGATATGGGCATCCTCTCTATCCTTCAGTATCCTCGCCAGCGGTGCCGTCTTCGAACCATAGCTTTGCCCAAATTCAGTATCTTCCGGCTCTATCTCCGTACCCATTAACTCAATGGGACACATTCCCGCCCGATCCAACAAATCTAACAGACTTTTGCGGGTAAAGAAGCGAATATGTGTATCATCAAGTAGTCCTGTCGGTCGATAGTCAAATCTACCTTCCAGAAGCTCCATCAGGATTGAGCTGTGTCCAATGTTCGGTACAGAAATTAACAGGGTAGCTTGCGGCTTTAGAAATTGCACTGCCACCCGGACTACCTGCCAAGGGTCATTGAGGTGTTCAAGGACATCAGCAATCACAACATGGTCAAAGCTTTTCCCCTGTAACTCCTTATTCCACTCCATCAAGTCCAAATCAGCGACGATCATTTTCGCGCTGTATATACTCCCTTTAGCTGCCGCCATGGCGTCGATTTCTACACAGGTCACTGTACACCCTAGTTCCTCTTTTAAATAACGTGTCATATACCCAGTAGCTGATCCCAATTCCAAAATCTGCGACCCCGGGGTTATGCGCTTCAAAAGCAAGGAATGGGAGGTTTTCTCGGTTAGATCAATTTGATAATCATATTTACAACTCATGCTTAAGACCTGCAACTCCAATCGTGTTTAAGCAGGGTTAACCCTTCACCGATATATTCGCCTGAAAAAATGCGAAAGGATTTTACTCTGCTTTTGTAATCCAATTGGATTACTGCAGAATCCTCAAAGAATCCTACATCAACGAAATAGGTGCCCGGCAAGAGGGACATTTCTTGATAGGACAATTCTAATCGGTATCGACCCGGTTGATTGGGTAAAGCCTGCTTATCAAGTTTTGTATTTAAACCACAGACATAGGTATTTTGCTTGTCATATATCGCCACCCCACCCACAATTCCTTCCTTGGGAGTGTGCAAGGTATAGTCTATCTGCACTGTAACCGGTTCCGCAAAGTAGAAATCCCTTTGCGGATTTCGATTCTCGTTTAAAAACATCACGTTATCAATGGTTAAAATACTACTCTTTTTTACTACGGCTACATCCCTCGGCTCTTCCTTCGTTGTGCCCGTATATTGCATATAATCCAGATAGCGCTCCGTGACGGTATTAACATCATCATATAGATGCACTTTTCCGTCCTTCATCCAAATAGCTGTATCGCAAAAATTACGCACGGTGTAGACATCATGACTGACAAACACGATCGTTTTCCCTGCACGCTTGAAGCTTTTCATTTTTTCGATACACTTCAGCTGAAACTGCAAATCACCTACCGCTAAGGCTTCATCGATGACTAAGATATCCGGGTCCACGTTGATGGCACAGGCGAAAGCTAGACGAACGTACATCCCCGACGAATAGAGCTTTACGGGCTGATCGATAAATTCCCCGATCTCCGCAAACTGCTCGATTAACGGCATACGCTGGAGAATCTCTTGTTTGGACAGCCCCATAATCGCCCCGCTCATGATGACATTTTCCCGTCCAGTAAATTCAGGATTAAAACCACTGCCCAGCTCTAACAAGGCCGACACCCGGCCCCTTGTAGCATGACTACCGTCAGTCGGCGTCAGCGTTCCCGCAATAATCTGCAGAATTGTACTCTTACCAGAGCCGTTGCGCCCAATAATGCCGATGGTTTCGCCCCTTCTCACATCAAAGGAAACGCCCCTGAGCGCCCAAAATTCACGATAGAATTGCTTGTTACCGCGCCAGAGTCCCTGCAATAGCCTGTCCTTGGGACGATCATAAATATGGTAGCATTTACTCACATTTTTAAGGGATACCGCAAGATCAGAGGACATCAGCGAAGCCACCTCGTGTTCTTTGAAACCAAACGTAGCCCAGCATAGCTATACAACTGCTGAGCAAGATATTAAGGATAAGCCAGCTCCAGCTGGGCAGCTGGCCCCAGATAAATATACGACGCATATCGTCCACCACATGGTAAATCGGACTTATCTCAAACAGCCAACGCAGCTTTTCCGGCACAGCGGTAAGGGGATAAAAGATCGGTGTCATAAACATCAGAACTTGCACTATGATTGCAACCACGTGACCAATATCACGCAGGAAAGTGCCTAAGGAGGCTAAAAACCAGCTCGCTCCTAAGACTAATAATAATTGCGGTAATAACACCAGCGGGAACATAATCATTGTCCAGTGAAATATCCCCGTGAAAACAACCAAGGCACCGACTAAAAGTGCCAAGCTGATTGCAGCTTGTACTAGAGCAGAGCCTAAGGCTACGACGGGTAAAATTTCTAGTGGAAACACCACTTTTTTGACATAGTTTACATTGGCAATAATTAAATGAGGAGCACGGGAGATTACTTCCCCAAAAATGTTGAAGGTGGTTAAGCCACAAAACAAGACTAATGCAAATTCAATTTTGCTTCCTGTACCCATTCCCCATTTAGCCTCAAACACCACGCTAAATACAAAGGAATACACAGCAAGCATAAATAGTGGATTGAGAAAGGACCAAAGCAAACCCAAATAAGACCCCTTGTAGCGGCCAATCACTTCACGCTTAACAAATTGTTTAATTAACTCGTGGTTTTGCCATAGACTTGCGACCATAGAACTAGGATCCCAAAAACTCTGTTTTTTTCTGCCTATACCTAAATCTGCTCTAAATTCGCCCATTCAGATTCCAAACTCTCCATATCTTATTCCATGAAGCCTTAGCGATTTTGGGTACTCCAATCAAAGTTAATACCCTTATCATTCCAAGCCAGTCTTTGTTCATCAGGGTCGGCTGGATTGTAAGACTCCGTAGTGAAGTAGGTAATAATCAACGGGTTTGGCCCTAAAACCCGATAGCCATGAGCAACCCCCTTAGGTATCACCAACAGTAACGGATTGGTTTCCCCCATGTAAAAAACTTGGGTAGCCCCCTTAGTTGGCGATCCTTCACGCAAGTCATACAATACAACCTGGGCACTGCCCACAGGAAAAAACCACAAATCGTCCTGGCGGTCGTGATAATGAAAGGCCTTAATCACACCGGGATAAGACATGGATAGGGATGCCTGACCAAAACGCGCCAGCAACTCATCATCGTCACGGAGGATTTCCATAAAAAATCCACGGTCATCGCAATGTCTCACCAGTCGCTTTGTTACTACTCCTTCAATTCTAACCATTTTTGAGTCCCCCTAACCACCTAATAGTTAAGCTTCTAATTAACTATGCTTCTAATTAGCTATGCTTAATTAAGCTTCTAGTATCTTAAGTACTCGATCATCTAATTTAAATTCATGCACCAGGTCGTGGGCAGTTTTTAAGGAGTCGAAGGTCCCTGCATCGATCCACCAACTCGAAATAATATCTGCAGACAAGCTACCCGCTTGAATATAGGCATTATTCACGTCGGTTATCTCCAACTCCCCACGCTTTGAAGGCTTCAAGGTTTTCACTATGCTATAAACCTCAGCATCAAACATATAGATTCCAGTTACACAGTAGTTGCTTTTTGGCGTCGTCGGCTTTTCTTCAATGGATAGGACCTTATTATTTTCATCTAATTCAGCCACCCCATATCTACCAGGATCTTGCACTTTCTGCAGCAATATCTTCGCACCATGTCCTTGCCCTCGAAATTCCTCTACATAATCCCGCAAGCTTTCCTCAAAAACGTTGTCACCCAAGATCACGGTCACCGCATCTTGAACTGCGAAGTTTTCTGCCAAACTCAACGCTTGGGCAATTCCCCCCGCCTGATCTTGTACTTTAAAGGTAAAATTCAAGCCCAAATCATTGCCACTTCCCAGCAGATTGACGACTTCCCCCATATGTTCCCTACCGGTCACAACTAATATTTCGGTTATCCCAGCCTCTTTCAGTTTGGCTATTGGATAATAAATCATGGGACATTTACCAACCGGCAATAAATGCTTATTGGTCACCTTCGTTAAGGGAAAAATTCTTGATCCCGTCCCCCCGGCCAATACCACGCCCTTCATGTCTATCCCCCCTAATCAAGCCCTCTTGCTCGAGATAGTCTACTAATGCCTCCCTATAGGGGCGTAACGGTTGGTGTCCATCTAGGCGCCACACGTAGTTGTCCAGCACAGAATACCTTGGTCGTTCTGCCGGTCTGTCTAACTGCTGGGTCGTGATAGGCTCTAGCTTAACGTTATTGAGTCCTGCCAATTCCATTATTTCCTGCGTATATGTAAACCAAGTGCAGCTACCACCATTGGTAAGGTGGTACGTCCCATAAGTGTCCTTTTCGACCAAATCAGCAATAGCTATGGCTAAATCTCGTGTATAAGTGGGGCTACCCCTTTGGTCGTTAACCACCCTTAAGTATTCATGCTCTTTTGCCAAACGAAGCATCGTCCGCACGAAATTGTTACCGTAATAACCAAAAAGCCAGGCAGTTCTTACGATATAATGTCGTCGACAGTGTTGGCGCACCATTAATTCCCCATCAAGCTTCGACTTACCATAGACACTTTGCGGATTAACCGGGTCATACTCCCGATAAGGCTTGTTGCCCTGACCTCCAAACACATAGTCAGTGCTAATATGGACCAGAGCAGCATCGATTTTATCAGCAATTATTGCTAAGTTGCGCGTCCCTAGGCAATTCACCTGATAAGCAAGCTCAGGTTTACTTTCACACGCATCCACATTGGTATAGGCTGCTGCATTGAATACCAAGTCAGGCTGTAGGTCTTTCAGCTTGACCCTGACTGCTTCAAGCTTAGTTATATCTAAATCCTCGCTACTTAAGTTGGTTACGCGATGTCCCCTTTGGTCAAAAATTGTACTGACATCAGAAGCCAACATACCACCTGCACCACACACAACAACCTTCACAGCAAATCCTCCTTAGCTATCTAATCTAACAATAGCTAGGGTCCTCCTCGAAATCTTAATATGGTAACATTTTATGCTCTTGGCCAATTGACTAGTACACACAAATTTGCGCAAAAAAAGTAGCCTTCTGCAAGCTACTTATCAATCACTGTAAAATTCCCTTCTGAATTGGGTTAATAGAATTAACCACTGGGTTTTTATTTTCTTTGTACTCTGCCTTAAATCCCTTGGCAGAATATATCCTAAGGTATAAATGATTATCCGAATAAGTGCACCGAGGGCGAAAATAACCCGTACAGCCGACTCTAGCCCTCTACCTTTATGTTTATGGTAAAAGTAGAGGATTGCTTTATGCACCTTAGCCTCTTTTCTAGACTCTGACCAAGCTTTGCGCCAAGAACAACCACCATAATGGACAATCGCAAAATCTGGGACATAGCATACTTTCAGTCCGATTTTTCTTACTTGGTAACAAAGCTCCATGTCTTCTCCATACAAAAAGATAGCGGGGTCAAACCCGCCCACCCTGCTTATGACCGTTGTGGGTAATACCATAAAAGCACCCAGTACCCAATCTGGGTGAAATGACTTTGCTTGGTCTGCAATACCATAGCTAAAGGTTCTTCGTATTTTTATCGGTAATAGCTTGCTTATTAACAAGGAGTTGGCTACAACACTCCAAAAGTACGGGAAATGAAAGCAGGATAACTGCACAGTATAATCACCCTTTAACAGCTTACAGCCCACCAAACCGATGTCATCTTGGTCAAAGGTTGTCAACAGTTCCTTCATCCCGGTGCTGATAAAACAGGTATCCGGATTTAGAAATAAGGTGTATTTTCCTGAGCATAGGGATTGAACCTGGTTATTAGCCCGTCCGAAACCAATATTCGTTGCATTATAGGAAATATTAACCTTAGGAAACCGGGGTTGGATTTCATTCCTGAGTATGACAATATCGTCTTCACTGGAACAATTATCTACCACAAATACCTCATAGGTTAAACCCTGAAACCATTTTTCCATCGAAATTAAACATTTCATCAACAACTCGGCGGAATTCCAGTTGACAATGACGATACTTAAGTCCATGATATATGTCCTCACTTCCCTTGGCATATATCAATAATATCTCCCAAAATTATCCTCTTTATCCCCAAGCAGTTGACTTTTTCATTTGGGATATTCAATTATTTCCCCAGCACCTTCTTCACTGTAGGTAAAAGCCCAGTATTACGCAAAATCTTCGAGATAAGGCGCCTTATATCTCCTTTAACCCCATATCCGAAGTATTTCTTAATCACATAAGCAAATCCATACGTCTTATAATTCTGCCAAAATTCATCTCGCTTAGGCGATGGCTGGGTTGGCTTTTCCAAGTTGGGTTGTAAACAGGCTGCTGCATTGCTTCGTATGTACAAAACTCGGGAACATATTTTTTCAAATATCTTCTTCCCCTTTCCCGAATTAATGAGCACTAAGGACACGCCCTTGTTATCGTCAACCTCTGGCAGTGTTTGATCAACACCCCAAAAATCCGCTATCGTTATATCTGAGGGTCTCCTTAGATTAGTATATTTACAATTGTGGCAAGCAGGTCTATAGGCGATATGAGATTGAAAAATTTTTTTATAAAGCTGTGATAAAAATGACTTATAATCTTCTTGCCCATCAGAAAAAACGTTCATCTCTACATGGGCATGCCACCCTTCAACTTTAGATCGACAGAAGTGATTAACTATCTTCTTACCACGTTTAGCTTCGCAAACTTTTAGATATTCAGCGAATATCAACGGGCTAGGGGTTCCATGGCAAACTATATCGCACAGTATTAAATTTGAGATATCGGCACCAGATTGATACAGATAATCTCTTAGTCCAGCAACCTGGCAGGGAGTACCCGTGAATAAAACCCTTCTGCCCGCTCTGAGATCCTTCTTAAGAGCCGAGAAGGTCTGTCTCATTTCACTCTGAACATACTTTGAACCCCGCAATGTATTTCGTTGATCAGCATCTTCTGCCCGTTGGTGATATACCACCATATTATCATCGTAGCCAACACCATAGACCACGCCACCCCAAGCTAAGATCTCATCGGTCAGAGCTGTGAACATCCCCCCCGACGTACTTACAGCACGGATCTCTTCTGTTTTGTGTTTAATCGCATAAACCTCTGGCTCGGAAAAGTTGTCCAATGTTTCATAGCCATTTTGAAAGGCGCATACCTTTTGGCAGAGCCCGCATTCTACGCATAAACCATAGTCAATATGAGGATATAGAAACCCTTCCTGATCCGGTTTCATAGTAATAGCCAGCTTTGGGCACACGCTGAAACAGGCTGTACAGCCACAACAATCTTCCCTTTTTACGAATATAGTAACCACATTACATTACCCTCCCTATTGTTTCAGTCCCTCCAGGAGAGATCTGTGCTAAAGACTTTAAGTAATGTAGTGCTTTTCGTCGCTCTGCACTAACGATCTCGTTCACTTCATCCCATTTCACCCTACTAGCCAGAAGATGGTCCTCTTCATAAGTTTCAGTTATTTTCCGATCTTCGAGGTTCATTACTTTTAATATATTTTCTAAACGACTATTTACCTGGTTACTTGAAACCAGCAATTCTGTATAAAACTCCTTATTAAAGAGAATGGAGAAGGCTGTGCCATGAAAAGAGTTTGTTACCACGTATCTCGCATTAAAAAAATACCTTACAAACTCACGAGGAGATATACTATGGATGTTTTCGTAGGGCGCATTCAGTATTTTCTTAAATGAACGTCCAAACACCAAAACCTTGCTCCCAGTCCTCCTTGCTAAATCACTTATAAACCTCTTCATTGTATCGGTAAGTTCAAATGAATAGACAAGAATATAATCATCTTCTTGAGGGGGAGTACACCCCATCTTCTCTGCCCACATCTCACCCGAAAGCAAGAACACAGGGTCAATATGCTGTTCCGGTCTCAAGCCGCATATAGCATAAACGAGCTCACATCCTTGGCTCTCCCTTACTGATAAATGCGAAAAATCGAGTAAAAGACGTCTGTATTCTTCGTAATATTCCTCAGGTATAGTGTCCACACCAAAACTAGCTGCGTAGGAATACTTCATATCCCGATCAGTTATAAAATCCAAGAAGTAGTTCTTATCAAAATTAAGCGCTCTGTAATTCCAAACTTGGTCGCTTCCGCAGATGATCCTATCATATTCGTTGTTGCAGGAGCTTAAGTCCTTGCTATCCAGGTTCATTTTAGGAGAAAGTATAAGATAATCCCTCCTGAACTTTTCATAAGCTTCATGAGTTCTTTTGTCCGAGGATGCATGTAATACGCATGATATGCGCTCTTTTATGCCACTACATTCCCTATAGGATTTAACCCTATATAAGTCTTCCATTAAGGGATTGCGATAATCAATTATTTCGCAATCAGCCCCTAAAGATAGCATGGTTTCTTGCAAGGCATACGCTTGCAGGAGTGCCCCATAGTTTAAGGCTCGATGAAAAGTCATTATGCCAATTTTCATACTTCCCTCTCCTTTAAAGCTTCCTTCTCCTGTAAAGCTTTATTTTTGAACCGTTTAGCCTTCGCAAAATCTGAAATAATACTTCTCTATCAGCGATTAAGTTATAGGTTATTACTACGACCATACTCCAGAGGGCAACTCCTATTGCCGTGAGAAACCATTGCCCAAAACCTCCTGTATCAATAACAAGGAAATGAAAGGGTAAATTTGTGATACCAAACATTAGGATACCGTTAAGTATACGTATAAAGGACTGTCTGCATGGCAGCTTCGTTACATTTTTTGACATAAATATTACCAAGTCAATATCGCGATATAGATTAGATATTATGAGGGCAATTAAAACCCCGACGATACCCCAAAAGGGTGTTAAAAGCAAGGATAATCCTATGGCGATAGCCGTTTGAATCATCGTCGAAGGTTTAGTCTCTTTGAAAACCCCAGCCGAACCGATGAGTGTTCCTGCGGGTGTCTTAAAGCTATAAGCGAGACCATTTAACACAAATAGAAACGCTACTAAGGGTTCTAGGTAATTAACGTCATGGATACCCGCTGTATAGATCCGAATAAAGGATAGGTAGAGAATATTCATGCAGGAATAGGCCCAAATCATAAGCATGAAAAATAGGAGTTCATATTGTATATATGTTTTTTGTAACACCTCGGTTTCCTTTTTGGCGATCATATCACCGAACGATGCTGAAAACCCATTCGTAATTGACGCCAGTATCGAAAGAATACTTGCCGCCACCATATTATATATGCTATAGACACTGACAACTTTTAAGTTGCTAAAGAAGGTGAGCATAACAACCGGCAGCGCATTCTGGACTAACCCAAGCAATTGTAAAATCATGGCATCCCAACGTTTATTTAAGGCCTGATGATCAGGGGTAACCGAATAATCTACATATTTGTAGTTTCGACGCACATAGATATTTAAAAGAAGACTTCGCAAAATAAAGCTAGTTAAAGCCACTGTTCTTACGACAACAACGCTACAATTAAAATACATAGTAAGGACGACCAGAAGGAAATTTATAATACTCGCAAGCGTTGATGCATTTGCGACAATGTAATATCGCTGATCTGCCGTGAGTAGTGCTCGATATCGAGAAAGAGTAAAGAAATCAAAGGCTCCATTAAAACCCAGTACTAAAACCAGAATTCCCATCTCTATATTAGTTAAGGAATTCGTCTTAATGACAGAGGGGTAAATGAGAGCTAGACATAAGACTAAGCCGCTAAAAATATAGCCAATGTGAAAGTAAAACTCTTTGGCAGCAGCTAATATTTCATTGACTCTATTATGATTATCTTCAGCCAAAGGCAGATAAAGCGTCGTTGTCGTAGCACTTGCTAAACCTGCCTCAACCAAAGTGAAATAGGCAATAAACTGAGTAATTGAACTCACTAACCCATTGACCTCCGACCCAAAATTCGATAAGTATAGACGTGGCAATATCAATCCGATGAGCATGGCTACTAGCTGCATCGTAATAGCGGAAAAGGTGTTTTTAATTGATGCCTCAAGCCTCATTACTCAGCGCCCCTCTATGTCTAATAAATAGCTTTAAATAATGTGACTTGAGGATGTGCCCAAAGAATTTAACATACATTGGCGTTTGGATTGTTTTATAGAGCGGCTCATCAATAGCAAACATTTCTGTCCACGCCAAAAATTGACCCATAGTTTTGCATTTTTTGAGAAACCCGCTCATATAACCAATATGGTGTAAAAAATTATACCCCGTACCTACTGGATTATTAAATTGAAGTCTCATTCCTTGAAGAGTATATCCATCCCTTTTATATTCAAATAGATAACATATACGATTATCTAAACGCATGGGGGCAATAGCACTGATCTGATCATAGAACACTGTTTCAGTCACAAACTTCTCCCCCGCAAACTGTGGAAATGAATACGGTTTAATCGCCTCGGTAAAGAGAATAATGGCTGCCTCGCCGCGGTACCGGTATTTTTGATAAAGTTCATTTAACGTTGCATATTGGACATGATGTGGCCAATTCATTCCTTGAGTATGACCGCTAAAGTCACTTTTGCGCATATAAAACCCCAGTATCCTTTTTCCTTTTTCCTCTTCATATAAATCATATATGAACTGAACAGCCTCCCTAGGCAAACGATCATCTGAATCGACACAGAAAAACAAGGGTGTATGGCAAAGCTCCACCCCCTTATTATGGGCTATATGCTTACCTTGGTTTTCTTGTTTATAGTAGCGTATAAGAATTTCACCATCGTTAATCCAATTCGCGACGAGTTCGGCTGTGTCATCACTTGACCCATCATCAACAATTAGCCACTCAAAACCTCTGTTGGATTGGCGAAGCAGGCTCTCATACAGATCAGACAATAGGTATGCTCGATTAAAGGTAGGAGTGAAGATTGTCACTACATTCATTTCCTTATACCTCTCAAAAGAAACTGTTTTACATGTGACATCTTTCTCATGCCTTCATTGCCAATGGCTCGTGTTAGAGAGCTTTTTAATCTATGTGACCAAGGCAGCCACGAACCCGAGAAATGATGAATGGTATGTGTGTTCTCGGTCCTGACTATTTCTCCAGTTTCGTAGGACTTAGCACAGAACCAGTCCAAAGGGTAAAATGACACATCGTCAAACGCTTGCAGCGTATTATCCAGATTAATGGGATACATATTTTTAGTAGTATTGGTAATTATCTTTACATTCGTCGTTTGATCATAGCTACCATCCTCTTTGATGAACACTCTATCATCATAGTCTTTTATTAACTCTTTAATCCACTTATTCCCTTTCTTTGCCCCAATAATTCCCGTGTTTATATAAGCCTCACCTTCGAACCCCGAAAAGGCGGGCAATTTCATGAATTCATCCAAAGGTTTGATAACCTCGACATCGGTATCCATGTAAATTCCGCCAAAGTCATAAAGTACCTTTAAGCGAACAAAGTCTGTCACAAAAGCCCATTTTCTACTCTCGTTGGCCTGCTGCACATATTGGTTACATGCCAAATCAAAATTTTCTTCATTCCATTCTCGAAGCTCAAAATCTGGAAGCACCCTTTTCCAGCTATCTATGCATTTAACAGCAAGAAGTGGTAGTGAACTTCCTCCGAACCAACAATAATGGATGATCCGGGGAATACCATTATCACTGCACAATTTTAAGCACCCCCTTTTTCTGATTCTCATATTGGGCAATTGAAACTCCCCAAAAAAAAGCCAGATAAATAAAGTAGGTAGGATAAATGACTAAATGACTTGTTGTCGACATTACTAAAAATATGATTAGTGAAGACGCAAATTGTGCTACTAAGACAAATTTATCTCGATACATTCTGTTAAATACTCTAAAGAGAGAAATAATAAACGAAATGTAAAAAGCAAACCCTGAAAGTCCATAATCAAATAACACTTCCAAAAAGTCATTATGAGCACTTAATTCAAAAGGAGAATATCTTAGTACTGCATTATAGCCATGCCCGAATAGCCACTCCAAAGCAGTGGAGTTAAACTGCATGTTGATTGTAGTCTTCCATACTATATCTCGATTAGATCCGCCGTCGGTTTGTAATGCTTGCAGGCGAGCTAGCCAGTCTAAATTAAAATATTGACTTAGGTACTCGTACAAATAAGCAACCCCAATGCTGACAGTTAGCACAACCCCTAAGGCAATTAGTGTATTTTTGATATTATGTTCCTGCTTTTTGGCTTGACTTGATGTAATAAAGAAGTAAAAAAAAACTGCTAATACGGCTGCTATTAACGCTGTTCTCTTTAGCGAAACAATCACGCAGGCAAATATAACAAATATCCCAAATACTTTAAGATAAGTTTTTTGTAAGGTTAAGATAATCGGTAGAAATATAAGTACATAATATATACCATTAACCTGCACTTGAAAAATTAGATAATACAAATAGGCGATGAATGGCAAGGTAAGAGCAACAATGTAAAAGGGACCTCGTGAATTTTGGCTTTTCCTCGTGACTATATAGGAAGCAATATAGACAAAGATCCAAAGCACTATAGAGATAATGGTTAGTAAAAAATCTCCATCCATATATTCACCGTTTATATATGTGGATAGAATTGCTAAAATAGCAAAAAGAATAAGTTGAACTACTATATAAGGCAATTTATGTTTAATTGTAAATAAGAAAAGGATAAGGGCACCTATAGATACAATGACTAGCATACCAAATGGTACTACATAAGGATTTAAGGGAACTTGCATATTCTTAGCAAATATTAATGTCATTATTATGGTAAAGGGGGCAAATATCCATAGCCCATAATCTTTCCCCACATGCTTACCTCCTGAGTGCTTTGAGAAATGCATTTATGAAAAAATACAACCTTATACTAATCACAAACAAAATAACTTTGCCGCGATTTCTTAAGGATAGTGCTCGTTTGATAAGAAACCCCTTACTAATCAACGGATTATATTCTTTTCGATAAAGGCGACCTATTTGAAATCCATACAAATACAAGGTTACTAAATCATCATTTAAGAGACGTATTAACTCTTTATCTTCTAAAGTTTTATATATCCCCGCTAACTCATAACACGTTTGTATAAGATCGATTCCGTTAACTGTCAAGTCGGCCTTCTTGGTAATTGACCCCTCGCGAATTAAATAATTATAGAAAGTTAAATTCGTACCCATTACTTCATTGGCCCTCAGAAAAGCTCTAGGCGTAAATTGAGCATCTTCATGAAGAATTCCAACTTTGAATTTTAATTGATGCGCTAAAAGAAATTCCCTTTTAAATAGATTAGGGCAGACAACCCTATGCATCGTTTTGGTTTTAAGCTCGTTCTTTAAAAAATCCGCTCCTGCTATCGTCTTTGCTTGGGTATCTAAGGCATGGCTCATTTCGAATACCTTGCTACCTTCTATTCTTCTGACATTGCCCGCCACAATATCAGGCTTTTGATTGTTCATGATATCAATCAAACGTTCACAGGCATTAAGATCAATATAATCATCTGCGTCGACAAATAGAATATATTCTCCCGTTGCGACACTCAGACCACTGTTCCTGGCCTCAGACAACCCGCTATTTATTTGATGGATCACTTTAATTCGTGAATCCTGCTTAGCATAGTCATCACACATTTCCGGGCAACCATCTGGGCTCCCGTCATCCACCAAGATTATTTCTAGGTGCGAATAGGTCTGATCCCTTATACTCCCGACGCACTGGTCCAAATGCCTTTCAACGTTGTAAATAGGAACAACTATCGATATCTTTGGGTTCATTACCTTCTCTCCTAACTCTCACCCCCGCTGCCTTTTCCCTCTTTAACACCACCCTCACCGTTTGCAGTAGAATCTTTATATCTAACCCTAAGGAATAATTGCATATATATATTAAATCCATCCGCAATTTATCCTCCGGACTCGTGGTGTACTTTCCCTTGACTTGAGCCAATCCCGTAATTCCTGGTTTTACAATCGTGCGATAGCTGTAATATGGTATGGTCTTTGTAAATTGACCAGCAAAAAATTCCCGCTCCGGCCGAGGTCCAACGAGGCTCATTTCCCCCTTAAGGACATTAAATAATTGTGGCAACTCGTCCAATCGTGTTCCCCGAAGAAAGGACCCAAACTCAGTAATTCGAGGATCCTTTTCAATAGCCAACACTGGACCAGTCTTCGCTTCGGCATTGTCTACCATGGACCGAAATTTCTTCATCTTAAACACAAAGTTACTTCTACCTAGCCTCTCTTGGCTAAAGATCGGAGATCCTGGCGATAGAATAGGAATCAATAAGTTTAAAAATATCATAAACGGGCTTATTATAACCAAGAGAATCAAGGCGACGATCAAGTCAAAAGCTCTTTTTATAAAACGTTGTGTGGGAGTTAATCCTAGCGGTTTAAGCTTGAACATTAAGCTATCATCAACATACTGAAGTTCAGCACCATAGACTAATATTTCCATTAGGTCCGGGACGAGAAGAACCTCCTCACCCCTCTCTAAGCAGGTGTTGATGATCTCCATTTCTTCCTTCAATAACCTCGTTTCTGAAGCTGAATTGCCAACACATAGTACTTTCTTATTTTCGGACGTTCGCTTCCAGAAGAGGTTTTTCCCCATCATTCTTCTCCCCTCCCCTAATTTCTCTTTCTTTCCATTGGTCATAGGAAGCCCCATCTCTAAATGCCTTGATTCCAGCATAAATCTGCCTAATAAGTTGTCGATAGGAAAATTCTGTCCTCGCTTTAAAACGTATGGCTAGGTATAAACCTGCCAGATACTTTACCCTCGGAAACACGTTGGCTATGACGACACCTTTATCAAAGAAGTATTTTTCAGTATATCCCATAAACCAGGTGGAGACCTCTTGTCTTACATCGGCGATTTTTTGGGGATAAGTATAAATTTTCAGGCCCTTCCGTAGAGCTTCCCGTAAAAACAACGTATCTTCGCCCGCCGAATACCTTGCCCCTCCCCCATACAATAAGGAAAACCAAATATTTGCCTTGGCTATGCTCTCCCGTTTAAAGACAATCCGCGGTGCACCATATCTAGCAAAATTAAATAAACGAACCCTCTTAATTTTGCCAATACATCGTTTATCAACTATTGAAACACTGGAAGCAGGCAAAAAATCAAGATGAAAAATTATTATATCAGCATCTGATAATTCATTAAAAGCACGACTTACCACTTGGGGATAATCGGGATTGTAAATCAGATCTTCATCACCTATTACGCAAAGATCAGCAGTAGCATGAAGCAACGCTATATTTCTATTTCTACCGACCCCTCTGTCCTTGGTTGATACAACCTTCAACGTATTGCCATCAATGCTGTATTCCTCATACTCATAGTGATCCGTCTGATTAGCAATCACCGCATTGGTCTTTAACCCTAATTTAAAATAAAGCTCCGCATCTTTTTGATGCATAGCGGCTACCAACACTTCTATTGACCACATCCCTTGACTCCTCCCAGTTTTCCAAGAGATTTTTCAGACCCACTTTTGTGGTGACTACAGCAATATCTTGTTTATCTTGCTTACTCAGCCATTGACACAGTTGCCGAAATTCATCAGCATCCCAATACCAGACATCTTGACCATAGCCTTTGTCCTTAGATTCAAGAATGCTATGTAGCATCAATATGTTCCAGGACTTACTGCTAATACTTCTTTGCAACAATCTTATGACTTGATTTGCTGAATGAGACCTTTTAATCTCACTAGCCGGTAGCATAAAGGGCTGGTTCATTGGCAATAAAATACTATTATGTTTAAAGAATGTTTGGAAAAGCAAACTTGATCCTGTGAGCCACTGTAAAATGAATAGGATTCGCATCGGCCATCGTTTGCATTTGTGAGAATGGCCCGTTCTTACATACTTAATGTTGTTCTCCATAAAGATCGGTGCAGTCTTTGCTAGGTTTTGAGCCGTTAGCTCTGAATATGGGCTGGCAAAACCTGGATAATCAGGATCAATGACGCCCCATCCTCTTAACTTTATCAAACAAGCTCTTAGATCATTAACCTCAGTGATGTGTGTATCCCCATGGGAAGCTATCTCAAAGCCATAGTTAAAGCATTCTTTAACCTGTTCGATAGTCATGGCTCCGTCAACAGCCGAGGGCCAATTAGTAACTGACCAAGAGCCATCTACCCAGCCTGTGGTGACGTTAATTGTGCCAACAAGGCCGTATTCTTTCATAATTTTGAATGCTACTCGATAGGTATCTTCTCGACCGTCATCAAAAGACAAGGTCACCATGGCTTGTTTTCCCATGATACTGCAGCACTTCCTCAAAGCTTCTAGTTTTTTCTTTGAACGAGACTTCAAACACTAACTCTGGCTTGGGTAGCCTTATGCACCTTATTCCTGAACCAAGGAGTTTTAAAGGCCCCTACAATCGATCCCAAGCCATAGCTTGTATGCATCACAAAAAAGATCAGCATCAGTAATGGAAGCTGATGATACGTTTCCTGCTGGGCTAATCTCATGGAGAATATAATATTAAGAATAAAATAGAGCCACAACTCTATCACTAAAACCCAAGCAAGAGTCTGTAACCAAGACGCTGTCAATAACCCCACGAGCACTGCCGTACCGATACCAATCAATGAACTGACGAAAACAAATGGTACGAAGTGCCGAATGGATAATGAACCTGGACTTAGGACTAAAGTAAACATATTCCAAAGTCCATTATCGTGACATTGTTTCGCAAGACCACGAATCGTTTCCCGGTTATTATAAAAAGCCTTAAGGTCCTTGGACATAAAAATCCTGCCGCCTCCCTTGCGTATGCGGTAGTTAAATTCCTTATCCTCGCAGCGAGCCAATGACTCATTGAACAAACCAAACTTCTCAAAAGTCTCGCGTGGAAAGGTTCCAAAAGGAACTGTTTTTACTTCCCCGTCGATTCCGCCCAAACGAAAGACAGCATTCCCCACTCCAAAGGAGCAAGAAAGAGCAAGAGATATGACCTTCCCGATTCGAGTTTTACCAGTTGCAATGGCAATCCCTCCGACATTATCTGCTCCAGTGTCCCTGGCAATCTCCACGCATTTTTTCACGTAGTCACAATCATACGTCGTATGAGCATCCATCCTTACGATGTATTTTCCAGTGGAGGCCCGGATACCCAAATTAAGCGCACTGGCTTGAATACGTTGAGGATTTTCAAGCAATCTTAGGTTACTCCTCCCAGCTTCTATTTCTTGCTTTACGACCTGAATCGTTTGATCGCTTGACTTACCGTCGATAACGAGGATCTCCATTTTATTAACAGGGAAACTCTGTCCATAAATAGAATCTAAGCATGTTTTAATAAACCGCTCTTCATTATAGGTTGGAATAATAATTGAAACTTCAAGCATGGAGATCACCTTTCTTAACCGAATACATTTGGCTATAATAATCCAGAGTCAATTCCAATCCCTCTGTCAGAGAGAAACCTGGTTTCCAAAAGAGCAACTGTTGAGCTTTATTGTTATTTAAATAACAAGTTTTTATATCTCCGGGTTTTGCTTCCAAATAGGCGGGCTTGATTTCGGTACCACAAATCTCGTTCATTCTCTCTAACAGCTTTGTCACTTCTGTGGCTTGGTTCGTACTAATATTAAATACCTGACCATCTCCTAGGTGCAAAGCAGCTAAGTTCGCTAAAGCTACATCCTCTACATAGATAAAATCCCGAGTTTGAGTACCATCTCCAAAAATAACCGGTTGCTTACGCTGGAGAAGCCTATCCATGAAAATCGAAACAACTCCCCCCTCCCCTTTCGGGTCTTGGCGTATACCGTAAACGTTAGCATAACGAAGGATGGTATATTTCAATTGAAATAAATCAGAGAAGCTCTTCAAGTATTGCTCTGGTGTCAGCTTAGAAACTCCATAAAAGGAAAGTGGTCTTAAAGGATGTTTTTCATCAATCCCTAGATAAGCTGGATTACCATAAACAGCTGCTGAGGATGCATAGACTATTTTTTCAACATGAAACTTTACGCAGCAACGTAGAAGGTTAATTGTTCCTAAAATATTGGTTGCCGCATCTGAAGAGGGATTAAGGATTGAATTGTGAACATTGATTTGAGCGGCCTGATGAATTACATAATTCGGATGTTCCAGCTGAAAAACTGCTTCTAGGCTCGCATAGTCTAGTATATCGACCCTGTAAAAGACCGAAGAAGCATTGATATTTTCTTCTTTACCTGTGGATAGGTTATCGACAACCAACACTTCATATTTATCCCTTATTAAATAATCCACAATATGGGATCCGATAAAACCGGCTCCACCAGTTACGAGAACTTTCACACACTTACACCTTACCTTTATATACTCCTCTGTTATTGAGGCTCTTGCATTGCGGGCCTTGGGACATAGAACTCATGACACAGCTTTTCTCCGGGAATTTCGTGGAGATGCCGGAGTACTTCCTTATATGCAAATGGATTTCGGGATACCCGGTGAGCATCAGATCCAATAAAATGAATCAAATGATTTTGAAGCAGAAGTTTAGCTAGACGCAAGGGTTGTGGACCGTATTTTCCACTTAGGCTTCTTAAGTTCAGTTGAAAGAGGATACCTTTCTTTGCCCATTCAAGTAGACGCTCCGGCTTTTCACTTAAAGCCTTATAGCGCTCCGGATGTGCAAGAACCGGGGTTATTCCATTAACTTGTAGGTTGAAAAATACATGATCCGTATAGAGGGGTATTTCTAGCAGGGGTAGCTCAACAAGTAAATACTTCTTTGTATTCCCTAAGGTGAGTAGCTTTCCCTCAAGAACCCAGTTCACCATATCTGGGAATATATAATTCTCTGCGCCCGGTAAAATATCCACATGGATGCCAGCCTCTAAGATACACTTTTTTACCCGTTCTGTCGCAGCCAGGATTTCCGCCGGTTTCGCATAACTATTTCCATCCATGACATGAGGGGTAGCGATAAGGGTATTAAATCCTGCTTCCTGCAACTGACGCACTATTCCTAGGGTCTCATCCATGCTGCTCGCACCGTCATCTATTCCAGGAAGAATGTGACTATGAATATCCATCATCGGACTGATACCTCTTCGTTGAGCCTTCAATGATAATCGTAGTAATATTCATTGGCTTTTATCTTCACTTTATTTAGGACAGCTCCGAGAATCTTGGCCCCGACTTGATCTAGCAATTCCTTGGCCCGTTTTGCCTGCTCCTTAGTCACTTTGCTTGAGGTAAGAACTAAGACGACCCCATCAACCTCTTGGGCAAGAATAGCCGCGTCAGTAACTGCAAGGATGGGAGGGGTATCAAAGAGAATCACGTCAAACTGTTCACTAAGTACCCCTATTAAATACTTTAGCGACTTAGAGCTGAGAAGTTCTGCAGGATTCGGGGGGATGGGTCCAGCTGTAATAACCCGAACACCTGGAACTGCGGTTTCACGAATATAGCCCTTAAAGTCAGGTTTCTGGGCTACTACCTCCATTAAAGCAACCGAAAGCCCTTCCCCATTTTCCACCTCGAAGAGTTTGTGCTGAGTGGGTTTGCGCAAATCAGCATCTACCACAAGAACGGACTTTCCTGACTGCGCCATGCAAACTGCCAAATTTGAGACCACGAATGATTTCCCCTCCTCAGGGCAGGCACTTGTGATCATTATTTTCTTGACGCCCGAATTTGCACTCACAAACTGAATATTTGTTCTGAGTGTACGATAAGCTTCAGAGATTGGGGATTTAGAATTTTCTAAGTTCATTAATGAATTTGGCATTACAGCCATCCCCCTTACCCTTGTGGAATACTCCCCAACACTGGGATTCCTAAATACTTCTCCACATCCTCAGAGCTCACAATGGTATTATCCATAGCTTCAAGCAAGAGAGCGAGTCCTAGCGAAGCCATCAAGCCCACAACAAAAGCAATTAAAACATTCAGTGATTTTCGTGGCGCAATAGGTCTTTCTGGGATCACCGCCCGATCCACTATACTAACACTATCTACTTTTTTTATTTCTATAACCGTTTTGGAAAACTCCCGAGCTACCGTATTCGCGATTGAAGCAGCCAGTTCAGGACTCGAATGCTTTACTTGAATCTCCAATATCTCTGTATTCGGGACTGGTTTAACCGAAATCATTGAGCCAAGTTCTTCAACACCCAAAGGCAAATTTAATTTTGTTAGGGCATTTTGCTTAACAGTTCGACTTTGGGCAATTGCGCTATAGGTTTTGGTAAGCTGCTGATTCGCCAGAAGGACGTCATAATCAATACTCCGTCCTTCTTCTTGCATCATGCCCGTAGTTTTTTCCCCAACAATCAGCGTAGTAGAAGCCTGATACACTGGTGTTAAGACATAGAAGCTAATTGCGCCACTGATGATTGCGGCGATAAGCGGTAACGTTAGGACGATCTTCCAGCGTTTGCGTAGTATTTTCAAATACTGCCTTAAATCTATTCCTTCTTCCATGACTGCCTCCCCGCTCCCCTGATAACACTATCTTTCTACTTGAGATAGGCTGTCAAAACAGTTTCCTTCTAAACAATATAAAATTTTTTTATAAAATATTCCTGATTTATCCAATTTCTACGATCGCAAAACTCCCATCATCTATAAGTGCAAAATGACGGCTACTACGTCCCCGGAAAATTATCTAGTCAGGACTTCTTGTACAATTTTCTTAATGCCTTCCTGATTGGGTTCATAATAGTAAACACATGCTCCCACTAACGGATCAGGCGCAGAGATTCCTTGTCCTGGTAACTGGTAGTACTTTATAGTTTCTTTATCTATCCCTTTGAATTCGAGTCCCAGCATTACCATTTCAGAAATTGACATATTGGTATCTACTAAATCCTCCCGCATAACCGATAATAACTGGGGTAAGTCAGAGATGGTCGAGGGCTTAAGCAATTGACCAGCTAGACCTCGAAGGATATAAAACTGATTTTGCTGACGGTCAAAATCTCCCCCTGGCAAATCATGACGTGCCTGTGCTAGCACTAGGGCCTCCTCACCCGAGAGATAATGCGCACCCGCTGATAAATGGAGGTTTGATGAAGCGTCATTTACAGCATTCGGAAGATTGACCTGCACACCCCCAAGTGCATCAACTACTTTTTGAAATCCACTAAAATTTACTTTTGCATAATAGTTGATATTTATGCCTAATAAATCGCCAACAGCTTTCACGCTTTCCATGGTTCCTTCGTGAACACCACCCCGTACCTCACCCACAGCATTGACATGTGTAATTTTGGTTAACCCAACCCCGGAAAGGCTAACACGGGTATCCCGGGGGATAGAGATAACCGAGACCTGATGACTGTCCAGATTTGCTGAAACGACGATGATAGAATCCGCTCTTCCTGGCTCGTCTCCTTCGTTATCGATACCTAGAGCAAGGAAATTCACTCTCCCTTTTGCCTCTGGCAAGGGCGACATATCAACTTTTTCATGCCCTGCTGCTGTATTTTCTATTGGTGCTACCTCAGGTTGATACACTACCTTCGGGTGATGGATTGTCTGCCGGTTCCAGTCATAAACCCCTGCGATGATTGCAACTATCCCCAAGCCCAAAAAAATGCCCACCCAAAATCTCTTCAATTTCAATAGTAGCTCACCCCATTTAATATAGATCAGAAGGTATTGACGAGTATCTAGTGTAAGCTATGTGCACTTTTTTGAAATCATTCATAATCGCAAAACCAAATGCAGGCATATATTCCCTCTTGAACAGCCTGAGTAGGCAAATTCAGCAGTAAAGTAAGTGTATAAATTTCCCATATAAATACTATACTAGGGGTAATGACGCGTTGGAGGTATTTAACATGGGAGATAAAAGTCCGAAGAATATTGCGAAGCAGAAAAAGAAAGCAGAAAAGAAAGTCACCCCGACACCATAAAAGAAGCCCAGCAACTTATCTTAACGATAAGCTACTGGGTCTTCTTAATTAAAGGATTACTATTTCTCGATCAGACCTGCCTCTACCAGAAAATCATGGGCAACAACTTCTTCTTTCATGCCCTGGTCATCTACCATAGCATTTAATTCCTGCATAGTATTATCATCTATTTTTCCTGCCAGCTTATTAAGAATTCCTTCGAGCTCCGGATATTTATCAAGAGTGTCCTGACGAACTAAAGGCAAAATATCGTAGGGCGGGAAAAATTCTTGATCATCCTCGAGTATTTTCAAATTGAATACTTTAATCTGACCATCGGTTCTAAAGGCATCAATCACATCTACCTCATTCTCATTCAAAGCGCGGAACATGATCCCATGGTCCATACCCTTAACTTCCTTAAAGTTCATGTTGTAAGTCTTTTGAAGCCCCGGATATCCATCCGGTCGATCAATAAATTCAAATTCGCAAGCAATAATTAAGTCATTAGCTACTTTAGCCAAATCACTGTAGGTGTTCAGCTTATATTTTTCAGCTGTTTCTTGTGTCACTGCAAGGGTGTAGGTGTTGTTGAAACCCATAGGTTCTAATGCTTTTAGACTATCTCCGGCAGTTAATTCCTTAGTCATAGCTAGGGTTTCCTCACTTGTTCCTGTGTTCTCCTGATAATAGTTGGCCACGATGGTTCCAGTATAATCAGGGTACATCTGAATGTCATTGTTCTCTAGTGCTGTCCACGCAACATTAGAGCCCCCGAGGTTAACTTTTCTTTCCACTTTGAGATCCGTATGAGCTTCCACCAGATCAGCCATCATATGCGCAATGATGATGTTCTCCGTAAAGTTTTTCGAACCAACGGTGATGGTTTCACCACTCTTAGCTCCACCCCCGGCACAGCCAAATAGGGCAAGTGATAACGCAGCTACCAAACCCAGTATTAGAATTTTCTTTTTCATGTTGTACTCCTTTTACTTCTTATTAAACCTTTAATCCTCTTGGTGTTGTTGCTTTTTCCAACTTGCCCAGCAGCCAATCAAGCAGCAGTGCTAGCAGCGCAGCCGGAAAAGCTCCGATTAACACCAGAGCATCTAAGTTTCTCGAGATGCCAAGGAAGATGAAATCCCCCAGACCGCCGGCGCCAATGAAAGCCGCTAGGGTAGCCGTACCGACGTTAATAACTGTAGCCGTTCGGATTCCCGCCATCATAACAGACAGGGCAAGGGGCAATTGAACTTTGAAGAGAATCTGGAAATCTGTCATCCCCATCCCTCTAGCCGCCTCGATGGTTGCTTTATCCACATCCTTAATCCCTGTATAGGTGTTGCGGATAATCGGCAACAAAGAATAGAGAAATAACGCTGACACAGCAGTTTTGATACCGATGCCAAACAAGGGAATCATAAAGCCCAGCAAGGCGAGACTAGGAATAGTCTGTAAGATTCCCGCTGCTCCCAGAACAGGCCCTTCCAGGGATTTAATGCGGGTAATCAAAATTCCGAGAGGGATGCCGATGGCGATAGCGATCAGCATGGAAAAGAGAACTAGCTGAATATGCTGACCCAATGCCTGTATTAAATCCGGCCAACGCATTTCCAATTGAAGCATAATTTGTGTCCATAATGACTCATTTCTCATCTGAATCCACTCCTTCCCCGGACCACTGATTGGCAAAAAAGCTTAACAGCGAGCCACGGGTAACAACACCGATCACTTTACGAGTCTCATTGACAACCGGGATAATTCCATAGATGGCCTTGTTTATCATTTGCAAGGCATCCTTGGCTGTGGCCGTACTCTCAAGAATCGTTTCTATAGGCTGCACGATCTCTGCCAAAGTATGGATACTTTCCTTTTTGGCATGTAAATCATAACTGGGTATGATCCCCAACAATTTGACTTTTTCGTCGCAAACAATCAAGGTGTCGGTTTTACGTTGACGCATAAAGCTGATAGCCACTGTAGGTGTTCTAGTCGGTAGGACTATGGCCGGATTCTCCCGCATGATATCAGTAACGGGAATGTACTCCGGATTTTGATAGATCCGTTGTTTTCCTATAAACTCTTCGACAAAACCGTGGGAAGGATTACTCAGCAATTGGTCCGGAGTATCCAATTGCAACAACTCGCCATCCCTCATTACGGCAATTCTGTCCCCAAGCTTGAGCGCTTCATCCATGTCATGAGTGACGAAAACAATGGTTTTATGCATTTCCGACTGAATACGCACTAATTCATCCTGAAGCTGTTCGCGGGTAATGGGGTCCAGTGCGCCAAAAGGCTCATCCATTAAAATAATATCTGGGTTGGAGGCCAGGGCTCGAGCTACCCCAACCCGCTGTTGCTGCCCACCGGAAAGCTCCCTTGGATATCGTCCAGCAAATACAGCGGGATCCAACCCGACCACTTCCATCAAATAATTGACGCGTTCCTTGATCTCAGATTCATTCCATTTTTTAAGCCTTGGTATAAGCGCTATATTATCTTCGATAGTATAGTGAGGAAACAAACCTGCCTGTTGAATAACATACCCAATATTACGACGGAGAGGCACCGGGTCAATAGCATCGATGTCCTTACCGTCGATGGTAATTCTGCCTCCGGTATGCGGAATTAGACGGTTGATCATTTTCATTGTTGTCGTTTTACCGCACCCGCTGGGGCCGATGAGTACCAGCAATTCACCATCATTTATCTCAAAATTAAGCGATTTTACGGCTTCTGTGCCATCTTCGTACTTCTTACTGACGTTTTCAAATTTAATCATAGGAATTTATCCCCCCTTAGCGAAACTTCAATGTACCAACTTCATGTATTTCATAAGTTGTCACTTGATTAGTTTATCACTTTGGGTTTCTGAGGTCAAAAAGGCTAATTGGTGATTATTGGTCATCTCCAGGGAATGGCAGGATAATTCCTAGCAAATAGTAGCGTATCCTTATATTTACTACCACACTCGCATATTTTCTAAGTTGTCACCTGGGTGTAATCATATAAATGCATATAAAAAAGAAGGGTCTCGCCCTTCTCGCAGTTTATTATTTGAAAGTAGTTTATTTCCTTGCAGTGTTTTCTTGATTACGACTGACTAGCGTGGCTTCCGTCACAAAAAGGTCGGTTACCGCTCTTTCCGCAGCCGCACAGGATAATACGGTGAGACTGCTTGATCAACTCTCCATCCGCATCAAAAACCTGAGCCAAACCTTCTACACGCAACGGCCCACTACGTGTCATTTTAACTTTTATCGAGGTAGTTTCAAGTTTCTTATAATTTATTGAACCCATTCCCTGGGCAATTTCAGGATTTACCTTAGATCCTTCCGGCAATTCATATTTTAGGGCATCTGTGGGGCACTTATCCACAGTAGCAATGATTTCTTCCGGCGTTGCCGATGCCAAGTTTACCCAAGGCCTTTCATCAGGTCTAAAGACTTGGGGTAAATTCCTCCAACACTTGCCGGCGTGTGAACATTGCCGAGCATCCCAATAAACGATTAAATCATCAGTTCTATATACTCTGGTGTTATCTGCCCCATCTGACCCGAGTGTTGTCGCCTTATCCTTACCCAACTTCCTTCCCCCTTAATCATCTATCTATACTATTATTATATAACATGTCTATTAAATAATAGTTAAAAATAAGAGAATTATCGAGGAATGAATAAATATCCTGCTATACTTGTGAAAGAATTACATATTGACTTTTGCCATTCTTCTTAGCTTTATACATAGCTATATCCGCGCTTTTTATTAACTGATCCACTGTCTCTCCGTCGACTGGGTAAACTGAAACCCCCAGACTAGCAGTAATATAAATACTTTGTCCCTCGAGGTCGAAGGGGCGTTCTAGGCTTTCGATAATTCTTCGGGGGAGCTCTTCAATTGCCTCAGCAGAGATATTCTGAGCTAAAACAAGAAACTCATCCCCGCCATAGCGGGAAACGGTATCTTCCTCCCTCAGGGTCTCAGTCAATTTATTAGCAATTTCCTTTAAGAGTAGATCTCCCTGGTCATGTCCCAGGGTGTCATTAACCTTTTTGAAGTCATCCAGGTCTAAAAATATCACGGCAAAATTCTCATTCGTTCGTTTGGCTGATAGGATCGCTTGATTAAGACGATCACTAAATAATACCCGGTTTGGCAAATCTGTTAAATAATCATGATAGGCTAGCTCATGTATTCTTTTGGTATAATAGGCATTTTCCTTCAGCTTATCAACATATAGTCTGTTGATATAATAAGCAGCAACAAGCGCAATAACCAAAAAACCTATCCTGAGTATGTAATCAGAATCATCAACCACCACAACCGGAGTCGGGGGCGCAAATACCCAAACAAAAATTTGGGTGAAAAGTGCCGATAGGCCTACCCAAAAAAGCATCGTAGGTGAGATAAATACAAGCGAAATGATAATCAGGATAAAGGGAATCGCCCATACTGTTAAGCTTCCTACTTCTATGTACTTTAAGGAAAAAAGCGGGGTGATTAAGGTGCTGATAATGATCAAAAAAGTTACAATTATCTCTTCCCTTACCTTGAACCGAATGAGCACCTGTAAAAAACAACCGAGAAATAATAGTATGCCACTTAAAATCAGAACGCTAGATAAAGAATCTTCCCAAAAAAAGTGCCCTACGAGATTGAGGACACTACCAACCATTAATCCAATGGAAATTATATTAAAAATCAAATTGAGACTATCTATATTCAATAAAAAAATTAGATTTTGATCAATTTCTCTGCTTTCTGGTATTTTTCTTTTACACATATTTATACCTCATTTAACAATTCTAATCAATTGAGGCAGAATCAAATATCTTCCGATACTTTTCATCTTATTTCAGACTTATACTATCAAAATAGACCCCGCTCGAACACTAATTTGCTCTTATTCGAGCTCGCTCGTCACTATTAATTAATATACACCATTTTTTTCTAACTGGACATAAACTGTAAGTAAGATTTTGCTTAACAAACTAAAACTAGTAGTTTATACTGAAATAACATATAGATTCTATAAAGGAGATTTTCTATGGAGCATATAGCCCGCGAGATAGGAAACAATTTGAGAAGATACCGACAGCTCAGAGGATATACTCAGGAAAAATTAGCCGAAGAGTTATTGGTCAGTGTCGGTTATATCAGCCAATTGGAAAACGGCCTCAAAACTCCATCAGTGTCAATGATTGCCAAAATTTCCGAGGTTTTGGATTTGACAGGTGCCCTTATGCTCTCTGATAATCAAGAAATTAACGGCGACTTGAAGGAGCTCGTGCAGTTATTAATTAGCAAGGATCCCGAAGATATCCTCTTTATCAAGAATTTTGCTCTTCTCTATTTCTCTAGCAAGTAGCACTTTTTCTTTTAAGAAAAAAAATTCTTAAATTATAGAATCAATATAAGAAGAGGATTTGGCAATTTCTCGGCGAATTTCTAAATATTATGGATTTATACTATAATTTGTAACTATTATAATCGAATAGGGGTAATATAAATGCGTTTAGTAAATATCGCGTTTGTCGATGAAGGTGCTGTGCTTGCCAGGCCTTTGATAGCTCCTAATGGCAAAATACTTTTACAGGCAGGAATATCACTTTCAAGAAGCTATATCGATAAATTAGCTCGCCTAGGTTTGGATTCAATGTTTATCGAGGATTCTACCTTTGATGATGTTGAGGTTTCTTCAGCTGTGTCCTTAAAGACTCGAGAAGTAGCTTATGCAGCTGTTCTTAATTTAAGTAAGAATATCGATGAGTCGCGACTTCGCTCAGGTAAGTTGGATGGGGTTAAGAACGCTGTACGAAATATTGTTGGCGACCTTCTTGATAACAAAGGATTGCTAAGTAATGTCGTTGATATCCAGGGATATGATGATTACACCTTTCACCATTCTGTAAATACTACGATCATTGCCTTGATCATGGGGATTTCCATGGGTTGGTCAGAAGATAAATTATTAGAGCTCGGCATGGGTGTACTCATGCATGACGTAGGAAAGATTAAGATTCCATATGAAATCTTCAATAAAACAGGGCCTTTGACACTGGAAGAATTTGATGAGATCAAAAAGCATCCAGATTACGGGTTTGAGATTCTTCGAAGAAACCGTGATATCAATATAGTTTCAGCACATGTAGCACTTCAACATCAGGAACGCTGGGACGGTAGTGGCTATCCACGGGGACTAAAAGGAATACAGATCCACGAATATGCAAGACTGGCAGCTGTTGCTGATGTATACGAAGCACTTACCAGCAAAAGGATTTATCGTAATGCTCATCAGCCTTATGAGGCTTATGAATATTTAATTGCCAATTCTGATCGACTCTTTGAACCTACTCTAGTGCAGAAGGTCTTTGCTAAATGTATAACCCCCTATCCCACCGGTACAGGTATCCGCTTAAGCAACGGACAAAGGGGTAATGTAGTAAAGCAAAATCCCAGCTTCCCAACCCGTCCTTATGTACGGATGACTCATGATTTTTATAATCGTCTATTTTCTCCTATTGATTATAACCTAGTCGACCATCCTTCACTGATGATCGTTGGAATCGAAAATAGATAGTTAGTTCATAAATTATCAATTAACATAGAAGAAACAAAAAAGAAGCAAAAAGGTTTATAAATCCTCTTTGCTTCTTTTTTGTTTTTAAGATTTCAACTTCTCAAAATCTTCTCGAGTGCTTTGCCTTTTGCCAATTCGTCAACCAGCTTGTCCATCCAGCGGATTTTCTGCATAAGTGGGTCTTCAATTTCTTCGACGCGAACGCCGCAGACTACTCCTGTGATTTTGTGGGAATTTGGGTTTATTTGCGGGGCTTCTGCGAAGAACGTCTCAATATCAACCTCTTTTTCAATTTGCGCCTGCATGCCATGCTCGTCATATCCCGTCAACCAACAAATGACCGCATCGACCTCATCTCTTGCGCGGCCCTTTTTCTCCACCTTTTGGACGAGTAGTGGGTAGACTTTGGAAAATGCAGTGGTAAATATTCTCGGTTTCATAGTGTTTTCTCTCCTTGCACTTTTTGGTCATGTTCCTTTTCGATTAGGGTCAGGGCAACCTTCAAGGCGGCGATTCGTCGTTCAAGAAGAGTCTGCTGTGACTTGCCCAGCTTTGTGGCATCTATCTTTTCGCACTTATGGAGCGTGGACCGCAAGGCGCGAAACGCTTCGCTTAATTCTTCGGATGTAAAGTCTGGCATAGTCTCACCTCCCACAAATAAGTATTATTCCCACAGATAACTTGTCATTGTTAATGATCCAAGTTCGCAGGATCGATTAAAAGCACTTACCTTGTCTTCTTCATCTGTGGCTCCAAGTACATACAACAAAGGATAAAAATGGTCTGGAGTTGGTACGGCAAGCTTCGCAATATTACCTTGTTCATTGAATTTCAGGATATTATTATGATTCATATTTACAATACTCTCATATATATAATCATCAAATTCATATGCCCAATCAAAGCCCTTATTACCCATTTTCCAATCAACTAATCTTAAATTATGAACTATATTCCCTGAGCCAAAGATAAGAACGCCTTTTTCTCTTAAGCTTCTTAATTCTCTACCTATATTATAATGTGCTTCCGGGGGAGCATCAGCATCTATACTAATTTGAAAGACAGGTATCTCTCTATCTGGATACATATGAACTAACACTGACCATGTTCCATGGTCAATTCCCCAAGTGTTATCATATTCTGTTTCCTTGGAAATGAGCTCCTTAGATAACTTAGCAAACCTAGGTGAGCCCGGTGAATTGTAGATAATTTCATACAGTTCTTCAGGAAAGCCATACATATCATAGATAGTTTTAGGTGTTTCCTCATTCATAATTTTGGTACCCTTTGTATACCAATGAGCAGAGATAGATAATATCGCCTCTGGTTTGGGTATCCTATCCGCTATTTGTTGCCAAGTTCTTGAATACTCGTTGTCTTCAATGGCATTCATGGGGGAGCCATGCCCGACAAATAGAACTGGCATCTTTGACATGATATTCATTTTTCACTCTCCCTTCGATCATTCTTGGAACCATCAAGGACTTGTATAACAGTTTATAAACGTTGTGGCTTCCTCGATATTTCATATTGTAAACCAAACTTTAATCAAATCCAATTTTGAGCACAGAACATTCTCCTTACTTTGCAGAATAACCTGCCAATAAGGAAACGATACCCTTAATCTGTAACCTTTTTCATGGCCTTAAAAACTTCTTGGTCAACAGCTTCTTGATAGATGTCAAAGTAAGTTTTCGAATCTTTGATCAGATCGTCGCAGAATGCCGCTACGTCCCTGCCCGTTACTTCGAGCACGCCTTTCCCCGAGGCCACGCCCTCCTCAAAAAGATCGACAATCCCCGTGAGCAAACCTATCCCGTCGGTTAGCTCAACCGGGCCGACCTTAAAAAGGTATTTTTGAATCTCTTTATAAACAATCTGATAATCTTGCGGGAGCACTTTGACGCGCGCTACGTGCGTCCGCCACTCTTTTTTGCCTTCGATGATTTCTTGTATTCTCATTTTACCCTCCTATTTAGCTAATTTCTTAGCGATATTGCTGTTGAGCTGCTCACGCCACTTATCGCGGATAGACTTTGCCCCTGCTTCGCTGGCCAGGGCTGAGCAGAAGCCTTTGATATCGTCACCCAAAACCTCTTGGACACTCTGACCATCTGCAGCCCCTTCTTCTAGCAGGCTAAGGACACCGTCAAAAATCGGCATGAGATTGCGACCGGTGAAATCTGAGTTTTGCCAAAGGCAACCATTGATTTTCTCCCATGCCCCTTGATAATCAGTCGGTAGTTTTTTGACTCGCGACTCGAAGCTTTTAAATTCTTTAGTCATGTCACTTCCCGTGATTTGTTCCCAGAAATTCATTATTTCCTCTCCTTTAACACATTAATTGTTGATGATACGAATTCCCATCTTTCCCAGAACCGCATCAGCTCCTCACGCCCCGCGTCGTTAAGCTTGAAAAACTTTCGCGGCGGTCCCATATCTGACGGTTTTTTCTCAATGTCCACGAGTTTATTCTTCTCAAGCCGGACTAAGATGGTATAAACTGTCCCGTCCACAACATCCGAAAATCCGAGGGCGTTCAGCCGTCGCGTGATCTCATAACCATAGGTTTGCTCATGACTGATGATTTCAAGCACGCAGCCTTCTAGAACACCTTTAAGCATCTCTGTAATGTTTTCCAAAGGAATCACCTCTCAACTATATAGTAACACATATATCCTGTAATACTTACTACCACTATATAGTAATGCTTAGTAGCATTCGTGTCAATAGTATAGAGATAATTTCTGCTCACAGATATATCATTTAGTGTAAAAAATAAGAGAGGGGCAGAGGCACGGGAAAATCTTACTTTCCTAGAGCCTGCCCCCGCTCTTCATCATTTAAGCCGATACTGCGCTCCTACGCTTGCGGTGGGTCGTAGAGGTCGGTGGTCTTTCAGACGGCGACCGATAAATCATTCACTCCACATGCCCGTACTTTCTTTAATCCGTCTAATGACAGAATATGCGGACAAGGGACGGAGCGTCCCAAGCGAATGCAACAAAAGGGTCAAGAAACAACATTCTTGACCCTTTCACATCAATTCCTACACATTAATGCCTAGTATTCTCAACTGCTCATTGATCTTGGCTTCCAACTCAGCAATCTCTTTTTTATCTTGCTCTAATAATTTATTTACTTCATCAAGGTCAATGGTTTTTTCTTCTTCAAACGTATCCACATAACGAGGAATATTTAAATTAAACTCGTTTTCTTTGATTTCCTCAAGTGATGCCACGTGGGCGTACTTATCAACATCCACACGATCTCGGTAAGTTGCAATGATCTTATCAATGTTTTTATCAGTAAGCCTATTTTGATTCTTACCTTTTTCAAATTCATTGCTTGCATCGATAACCAGGATGTCTTTTGTTTTTCGGTTTTTCTTGAATACTAAAATCGTAGTTGGGATACTTACACCGTAAAACAAATTGGCAGGTAGCCCTATAACGGTATCAAGGTAGTTTTTCTCAATGATGGTTTGACGAATCGTCCCTTCCGCTGCGCCACGGAACAAGACACCATGGGGTAATACAATCGCCATTGTTCCAGTATCATTCAGGTGATACAAACTGTGTAAAATGAAGGCATAATCCGCCTTAGTTTTAGGAGCGAGTTTACCATAGTCTCTAAAGCGTGGATCTTTTAGTTTGGTTTCGCTGTTGTCCCAATGAGCTGAATAAGGAGGATTCGCAACTACAGCATCAAAAGAGCGTGGGTGGTCGTTTCCTTTGGCATCAGGTCCATCGGGCCAATCGCTTTCAAGGGTGTCGGCATTAGACAGGGTCATGTTGTTAAATGAGACTCCATGCATCATCAGGTTCATACGAGCTAAGTTGTAGGTTGTGGTATTCTTTTCTTGACCAAAGAATTTAATCGCCCCCGGTTTATCCCCACCAGGCAGCTCATCTTGAACAGTTAAAAGCAAGGACCCCGATCCACAAGTTGGGTCATATACCGAAAAAGTATTATCCGATTCCTCTACACCATTAGTAACGATTTTAGCCAAAATTTTCGAAACTTCATGAGGTGTATAGAACTCCCCACCTTTTTTACCTGCACTTGCTGCAAATTGTCCGATTAGATATTCGTAGATTGCGCCAAGAATATCTTTGCCATCTTCCCCTTTATAATCAATGCTATCAACAAGCTTGACAATACGGTTAAGTGATTTCGCACGTTCATTTGTCGAAGAACCCAGTCGTGAGTCGCCAAGGTTGATGTCGTTAAACACCCCACGAAAATCTTTGACAGCTTCTTTATTTAATTCGGCGTTTTTATTGAAGTTATCAAAAATAGTCTGATAATCACTTGGAATTACCATACTGTTATCAATCTTTTGTATTAAAGATGTCCAAGTATCAAGGGGTGCAATGGCATAGCCTAGACTTGAAGAAATATCTTCTAAGTAGTCATTTAAATCGTCACCATTGGCCTGTTCTAAATAGGCTTTATTCACGGATTCGCCGATGGCAACATCAATCACATTATTTTCAACTAAATATCGTTCTTGATGTTCGGACAGATAACGATAAAACATAAAGGCTAAAATATAGTTCTTGTATTCAGCGGCGTCCATGTTTCCACGAAGCTCATTGGCCATCGCCCACAGCTTTGTTGTAATGGTTTGTAGATTATTACTCATGATGTTATTTTCCTCCTAGACAAACATTTGTTGCAGTAATGCTTTCTTCTGTAGTTGCAGATGTTCCAGCTTACGCTGATGAAGAGCGATGAGGTGGTCGAGATTATTAAAAAAAGCTCCAATTCTCCTCTGTTCATCGACAGTTGGGGCCAATAATTGGTATTCTTTCAATACCCTGTAGTACAAACGCACTCGGGTTCCACCAAGTTTTTGCATATGCGAAAAAGCTGCAAAGCTGGAAGAATTGTTTAGATGGTACAGAATAAACTTGGTGTCACTTTTCCTGTTTGAGGTGAACACTGGATACTCCTTACTAACAAGAATAGGCGTTCCCACGGTGTTTTGATTGAAATGGAACGTAGAGTCATCTGACATATGCCGGTAGGTAACATAGCCTTCAGGTACCAAGTGAAATGTCAGAGAATCGTTGATATTGCTTCTTGCACCATCAAAATATTCAGCTTGCAGGAAGATTCCTTGTCGGGAAGAGGTAGCTATTGGATACTCTCCACCCTTTATTTTATTGTCATATTCTACGAGTAAGTCGTCTAACTTCCGCTGTTCCCAAGCGTCAGTGAACCCAGAGAAACGAACTTCCGGAAAATCCTCGCCATCTTTCGGAAACATTTTTTGAAGCAGCCCTGCCTTCAAATTTTGAATGTTATTTAACTTACGCTGATGAAGGGTGATAAGGTGGTCGATTTCAATAAAAAACCTCCCAATTTGCTGTTGCTCTTCCAATTTAGGATAGAGCAAGTTCACTTGTTTCAAATCAGAATTATGCAAATGAACAACAGATTTCCCTTGAGCGCATTTAGACATTTCTTTTTGCTGTGTGCCGTTTGAAATCGTCAAAGCCAAAAAAATAGGATCAATTTTTTGATTGGGTTTGATGATATTTAAGTCTCCCCCAAGTATAAGTCCAGATTTACCAATAACTGACGCTCTTGAAATATCTTCTGCTGTTTCACCAGATGCAGGGACAACAACTTCATTTCCTTCACTGATTACAGATTTGTCTTTCATCTCTACAAAAGTATCTACATCATTTATGACAGTTTCGTACTTAGTATATAGACGACCGTATAAAACGATTGGTGAGCCACTTTCGATTAAATCATTCTTTGCATAACCGCTTCCTTTCCAAAATTCTGCAAGTTCCTCAAGTCTCCGCTGTTCCCAATCATCGGTGAATCCCGGAAACCTTATCTTCGGTACATTTTCTTTCTTTTCGCTCATTTCTGCTCTCCCTGTATTTTCTTAATTTCTTTATCGAAATCAGAAAATATTTTCTGATGCTTATCGAATTCTTTATATTCGCCAATGGCCTTTTCCTTAGCAGCACTTTGTGTAATACGCCCATGCCCTTCCAAGACTTCATAGCGGTTGAACTTCAAAAATTCATCAATACTTGTCGCAAATTCCTGCATTCCTAATAATGTTTCATCTTCAAGCAAACGCTCTACATAGTCAAAGTAAGCTGATACGTTACGTTCTAGACTGCGAATTTCTTTTTCAGAAAGGTAATTCTTTGCAACTACAACATCTGACTGTAAAATCCGCCCGTCAGGTGAATTCTTCCAAGTAGTTAGCCCCATATGTTCTTTGTCTTTATCAGCACTGTCATAAATAATTTCAGCAGCAGTTTTCCCTGTAATCGCATAATGAAACTTGTTTTGTACTGTCGCATAAAACTTCTTTGTGATATCTGAGTTCTTATCATAATCGTATGAAATCTCGGCAAAGATATCTGTTATCTGTTGCCATATCCGTCGTTCACTTGCTCGTATTGAGCGGACAGTTTCAAGTAACTCACGGAAGTAATCCTTGCCAAAAACATTCTCACCTTGTTTCATACGTTCAACATCAATCTTAAAACCTTTTTGAATGTATTCTTTTAAGACATCCGTAGCCCAAATCCGGAACTTCGTCGCCTTTTGCGAATTCACACGATAGCCAATTGAGATAATCGCATCTAAGTTGTAATATTTTACTGGCTTTGTTTGTGTTTTCCCTTCCATTGCACCGTGTTGAGTGGTATGTGCAATTTCTGCACTAACCACTTTTTCATCGAGTTCATCAGTCTCGAAGATATTTTTCAAATGACGAGAAATTGATGTTCTATCGACATCAAATAATTCTGCGATTGTTTTTTGTGTTGCCCAGATCGTTTCTTCTTGAACAAGCACTTCCACTTTTTCATCGGCATCATACATTAGAAATTGTATTTCTTTCATTATGTCCCTCCTTTTAATTTAAATTTCCACCAATTCATCCGCTAATTCGTATATTGCTTCACGCAAACCGTTCCGATATTTTATCTTAGACAATGACTGTACTTCTCCATCATGGGCAAGCGTTTTATATTCAGAACTTGCTTGAGCGATGATATCACGGATTTGTCCGGTATCATCCAGATCTTGCAAGCCGTAGCGATGGCGGCTAAACAATTCACGCATCCCCGCACTTGTGATAATATCCGTGATTCCCCATTTCACCCGGAAGTCAAGAAACATTCTATCCAGGCTAACAATGTTCGCTTGCTGGATGATTTGTTCGCTATCACTTAACCTTGCTGGATATCTAAAATTAGAACCTGCCGGTGGGTAGTGACCTTTAATGATGGCTACTGCTGCATTCATAATTTTCGCCGCATAGCTACGATCATCCAACCCATTGGCAAATTGGTTGATTTTCTCCTGAGTCTCTTTGGCTTCTTCCTTCTTACCTTCGTGAACTTGGTTCAATAATTGCTCCACAAGCTCAGTAAGATAATCATAGTCAACTTTAATATCCTTCACGTGTGTCATCCGGAGTTCGATTTGATAAAAAGGAATTTTCTTCTCTTTAGCAATATGTGACTTAAGCTCATTAGTTAAGACTGTTGTCAACATGACTTCTTGCTCTGAAGTCATCCCTAATTTCTCTACTAACTCATCTGGATTATCATAGTTAAATCCGACTTTTTCACCGCCAACTTCCTCGGGATCATATTGCTTTAATTTTGCCATTCCGCTGTTATATTCACGGAGCAAATCAAGCATAGTTTCCTTTTGTTTTTCAGAGGGTGGCAGCTGTTGAAATTCAGTCGTCAAGCTACTTAATTTCCCAACTACTTCTTTCACAACCTTAAACACATCTTCAAAGGGTTTGGCAATGATGCCGTCTTTTTGATTAGACTCCCGTTGTTCATCTTCAGATAAAACTGCTGAATCTTTATTCGCATAAACAGCAAGGGCTTTATTCATCAACTTCTCGTTTTGTGCAGGCCATCGGTAATTTACCACACGTCCCCATGGCTTCTCTTGCATATCAGCAATACGGTTAGTTCTTGAATAGGCTTGAATTAATCCAGCGCCTTTTAAGGTTCTATCCACATAAAGGGTGTTCAGTTCAGGGGCATCGAAACCAGTTAATAATTGGTCCACCACGATGACCAAATCCAGAAAATTACCATCAGTGGCAGATTTATTTAAGCGCGAGGTTACGTCTTGGGTATAGCCCGAAACATCATCCATCCCAAAGGATGTGCCAAATTCAGCATTATACGCTTTAATTGCATCGTGCAAACCTTGATTAGTAGCAAGCATGCTATCATTATTCGATGAATTTTGACTAAATGTAACGGCGACTTTTAAAGTCTGGCCGCCCTTCTTTTTATTTTCTTCGTTGACACGTTGAAACTCCTGAAAATACATCATCGCCATGGGCGTACTTGCTTTACCACCACCCACGTGAGATGTCAACAAAGCATTATACTTGCCTTCATTAGAACGGTTACGCCAATTTTTGAAGATGTCTTCCACTACCAGCTTGATGTGATCGGGGTTTTCATCATAGAAACTTGGTTCAACCGCATCGTCCATATCTTCTTGAGAAAGATTGTTGATTTTTTCTTGAATTTGTTCTTCGGTCCATTTGGGATAACGTTCACGGTAAAACCCAGGAAGATACTTTTCTTTCATCTGCTTTTCATCAATTGTTGTCTCAAAATCGACTTTGAAGCCTAAAACATTGCGGTCCGCAATCGCTTCACGAATCGTATAGGCATGTAATAGTGGACCAAAAATATCTGCTGTGCGAAGCCCGCTGGTTGTTTCATCAAACATCGGTGTTCCAGTATAACCAACCCAGGCAGATTTCTTAAAGGCTTTTTGGATATTCTTGAAGGAGTCACCCCCAGTGGAACGGTGTGCTTCATCCACGATGAACACGATATTCTTATCTGGGGCTTTAAAGGCTTTGCGTTTCACCAAAGTGTCGAGTTTTTGAACAGAAGTTACAATAATGTTATTGTCCCTGCTTTTAAGCTTACGACTCAAATCAGTGGTATTGTCTGTGTTTTGAACGCTGCCAAATGTGTCTTCTGTCGCATCAGGGTCATAGGCTTGGTAATTTTCATTGGTTTGCTTGGTTAAAGCGATTCGATCCACAACAAAAACGACCTTATCCACTTTAGGCATCCGGCTGGCTAGCCATGCCGTTTTGAAACTGGTAATGGTTTTACCGGAACCGGTGGTGTGCCAGATATAACCGACTTTATTCATGCCTAGTTCAAAGTCAGCACGTTTCAAACCCTCAATAACGTTTTGTGTCGCATAAACTTGGTAAGGACGCATAACTTTCAACGTTTGTTTGTTTTTTGTTCCGTCCAAAATCATATAGTTTGTAGCCATTTGATGGGCCATCGGAATTGAAAGCATTGAATCTGCAAATTCCCTCCAGTTGCGCACAATGGTGTTGTCACTCTTGCGTTGCCAGTTAAAAGCGAAGTCCTTATTAAATTTATCTGACGTAGTATTAGCCATATACTTCACGTTGTTTGGGGTGATTGCCACCAAAATTTGCAAAGTTGAGAAAATATCACGATACTGATTTTCATCAGCATATTGTTGCATTTGATTGAGAGCTTCATTAACATCGCGAGTGTCACGCTTTTCTTCAATTTGAATGATTGGCAGACCGTTAATTAAAAGAGTCGTGTCAAAACGGCGATTTTGTTTTCCGGTGATAAGTGCCGGTCGATCAATCTGATTGACCACTTGATAAACTGTATCCCCGGCCCCTATTTGTTTCTGATCAAAAACAGTCAGGAACACATGACGCCCATCGTCTAAGTCAATCTCGATTTGCGACACACCATTTAAACCATATAAGAACTGCCCTGCTTGGTAAGGTGTCTGAATGCTGGAGATAATTTTCTTAACTTGGTTAAATTCCACTGCACTTAAAGGATGGTCAAGGGTGTTTTGGTTGTGTTGTTCCAAGATCATCTTGAAATTATCCCAGAGTTGTTCTGTAGTTTTAATATTTGGTTCATATCTCCAAAGTTTAGTTTTTACTACATAATCAGCATGTGATTCTTTGAGAACATTGTCGCCAATTCCCTCTAGCACTGGTTTTGTAATTATGCCGCTGGTAATGTATTGAATTAGTTCTGTCTCAAATTGATTCTCGTTCATCTATTACTTGCCTCCCTTAGCTTTTCTAAGACTATGGTGGTTTCTGAATTTGCCGCTCTAGTTCTCAATGCTTCCAGCCGTAATTGGTTTAAATAAAGTTCACCAATAATCCGCTGTTTTTCTATTGTTGGCAACTCTAGTAATTCAAGTTCTTTCACTTGTTTCAAAGTATATTTTAGAACTTGTGAACCCTGTAATCCCATTTGGAACTGTTTCATAATGGATTTATCTTCATTAAGTATGTAAACAAGATATCTTGAATCTACCTTGTCACCAGTTACTAACTTAACGTAGTTTTGCGTATAAAGATATCCCTGATGACTCGAACTAACTATAGTACACCTTCCCGATATCAAACTAAAAACAACATCACCTTGACATAGCGTGTTAACCTTATCAAAGGTTCTCACTTGTTTATTATTACTACCATTAGAATCAATCCCAATCAAATCATCTTCAATATCTTGTTGTCCATAATAGGTATAGAGTGGCGCTTTATCATCCAATACTTCTTTAATCCTAAATTGTGGCGAACCACTCACGAACTCAACGACATTCTCGATCTTTTCCATATATTTGTGCCTTTCTTAAATTAATCTCTAGCTCAAATTATAATTGGATAATTTCAATAGTTCAAGTTTAGATTGTAATTTCAAAAAATTAAAGATCAATTTAGGACAGTATGACAAAGCAAACATCTGCTATTAGGCAAATTAGAGGCTTCCTAGAAAAACCTAGGAAGCCTCTAATGAAGTATCTTTTATGGCAGCACAAGCAATGCTTAACTACACTGCTCTACCGGCATCGTTTCCGGCACGGATCGCTAAAGCGATGTTATAAGGCTCATTGCAGTCACCGATTGCGTAAGTCTCTTTCACCGCAATACCATTAAGTAAGGATTTGTTCGGCAATAAGTCGGCCGCGTTGATGATTGAGTCGGCGGGGATAACCATCTCTACACCATAATCAGTTTTAATAGTGATCTTGCCGTCACCGATCTCCTTGATCGTGGATCCCGGATAGGCTTTGACACCCAGCGAATAGAGGGCTGAGGTCATAAAGCGCATGGCGTGCTGAGACTGTTCCTTGTCCAGATCCTCATTGGGGTTTGGCGTCACAATGGTGACCTTCTTCTTGTGCACCGTCAACCACAAAGCGCAGTCGAAGGCTTGAGCGTTGGAGCCAAAGACCACGACGTTTTCGCCGGTGTCCTTGCCCATGAATTGGCTAAAGTCGAGAATCGGCACATTGCCGCCACTTGCTCCTACCTCACCCGACAAAGCGCCGACTGCCAGGATTACTGCATCAGGGGCTTCGCTGTTAATCAGGGCGGTGTCTACTTCTTTGCTCACAACTACATTGACGCCGTTGAGCTCTAACTGCTTGATCAGGTAAGCCTTAAGGTCGTCAAGGTTTTCGTGAGGTCCTTTGACCATGCGGGCAAAGGTGAGATTCCCGCCCAGGTTACCACTCTTTTCATAGAGTGTGACCTTGTGACCACGGGCCGCGGCGATGCGGGCGGCTTCCATACCGGCAGGACCGCCGCCGATGACCATGACCTTCTTGGCAACTGTAGCCGGTTGAAGCTCATAAGTCTTCGGACCCTTGTCAGTCATTACCCGTTGGGTCAGCGCGTTAACGCGGCAATAACCCATTGCCCGGTTCATTTCATTAGAGCCGATGTGGCAGTGTAGACAGCGAGTGCAGGGAGCAATTTCATCGAGGCGCCCCGCTTTCAACTTATTGACATATTCGGAGTCAACCGTAAGCGGGCGATTCATGAGATAGAAATCGACTTTCCCGTCGGCCAGCGCCTTCTCAAATAAATCCGGGGCATGGGCCGGATCCATATAGGTGACAGTTCCGCAAGGAATGCTGAGAGCTTCTTTGTAGCGCCCGACGATGTCAATCAGCATACCGGCACCGCTGTGGTTGCCGATCAGCTGGCCTTGCCAATGCCTGGAGAAATCCCACTGAGTCCCGTAGCCGGTAGCGCCCTCGATACCGTTCAAGATAAAGTAAAGGTCGCTGCCGAATTGACAGGGGTGGTTGCCTAGGGGGCCTAAGCGCAGATGCATGGCATCACAGCCGGCAGCCTCAAACAGCTTAGCCAAGCCGATGCCTTCTTCAATAGTCGTCACCTTATTATGAGGAGCAGTGACCTGATTATCTAACCACATTAGGGTGGCGTTGTTGTCAAGGTTATCTGTTTCTTCGATGCAGTCAATCAAGAGTTGGACCACAAAGTCTTTGCCGCAGGTTTTTTTGATTTTAGTGAGGCATTCTGTGACGAAGCGAGCTCGATTTTCCAGACTGCCTGCGCCGTATTCATCAGTGCGGACGTTGTGGTAACGGGAAAGGAACTGCTCACCTAGGTTGAAGCCGGCGGCGTTAATCTCCAGAGCAACAAAACCCATTTTTTGAATCAACTGAGCGATAGCCACCCCACGGGCCTGTGCTCCCGCAATATCTTGGGCCGTCATATCGCCCACTGCCTTCATGGGGAACTGTGCCCATTGATAACCAAGCTTGGCACCGTATTTGCCACATTCCTTAACGAGCTTCTTGCCGAATTCGATCGTTGCTTGAGGAACAGCGCTACCGTCCAAGGGCGGTTCTAACTGACCAATCCCTTCGATCCAGATGAACTCAACACCGCCCTTAGCTAACTGCACGTAGTATTGGAGCAGCTCATCGTTAAGCCCAGCCAGGTAAGTAGCTGATCCGGCCGCTGATTTGATCATACGATGATTGAGGTTAAGGGGGCCGATCTTCAGCGGTGACAACAGGGTCTTGAAGCCGGTGGTCTTTTGACGGTAATCGTAATTCTGGGGATTGAGATAGGCCGCGGGGATCAGTTCGCCGCTTGGGGCGCCGGCCATATTTTCAGCGGCACCACCTGCGGTGCTTACCGGGTCACTGCCTGCCGGTGCTGCGGGGGAGCACCCGCTAAGTCCTGCTGCCCCTGCAGCAACCAAACCAGCTGCTCCGACACCAGCTAAAAATTGTCTTCTTGATAAACTCATAATTCTTCTCCCTTCTAAAGCTCCTAGTAATTTAGTCTGATATGCTATTCGTTGCTTTCCGACGCCACTACTTGCCCAGGGCGTACTTAGCTGCGTTAGCACCGGCTAGGCGACCGGAGGTCAGCGCCCAGCTATGAGCCTGCCCGCCGTAAGAGGTGTAAGGAATACCGCTGGAGAACAGAACACCCATGGAGTCCTGACCCACAGCATAAAGATTCTCGATAGCCGAGCCGTCGGCCCGCAACACATTCATATCGGCATCCACATTCAAGCCACCGCAAGTGGCGTAGGCGTATCCGGAGCAGATCACTGCGTAGTAGGGACCTTCAGCGCCATTGAGGCTGTTTTTCAGGGTCGCCCCATCGCAGCCGATGGCCTTGGCCAGATCGTCGATACTTTCAGCCCTGAGGACATTTTTATAGTCGGTTCCCACCTTTAGAATCTCCTCAATATTGGGGATGGGTTGACCGGCTTCCACTGTTCCACCCTGGTCCATGAACATGGACTTATTGACCTTGGTCAGGCCCTTGGTCTTAATAGCTTCGATTTGGGCGGCGGTGTAGATATTGTAATAACGATACTGGGGTGCCAGACAGATCTCCTCTTTGGTATTCCACAGTTTACCGGTCCCATCCACCGCCAGGGCGTCAGTGGCAATGGCCAGAGAGGTGAGAACCTGCTTGCCATTAGCATCCAGATCGTTGTTTTTGATTAGGTTGGCAACCTGGTTGATGTGTACCATCGGGGGAATATCAAGGTTCATCAGTGCACCACCAGCAGAGACACCGAGCTTAATGCCATCGCCGTCATCCACCGTCATGGCCACAGTATTGGTTGGGCCGTCCAGGTATTCGTTCATCATATCAGCATTGCCAATAAAACCACCGGTGGCAAGGATGACAGTCTTTCCGTAGATTTCATAGGTGGTACCGTCATGGTAAACTGCTTTCACGCCCACTACCTTGTCGCCCTCCTTAAGGAGTTCCTGAGCAGTGAGTTCCAGCATATACTCAGCGGCAGGGTTGCGATCCCGGGCTTTTTTAACCGCATTGTCAAACATATAGGTCTTGTTGGTGCCGAAACGGTTCTTGGTCTCGCCGCCATAGTAGCACCAAATCATCCAATCAGGATAGGGGCTGAGGATAAAGCTGCTCATCGGGGAGAACTTAAAATCCCAGTCCTGAATCATCCAGTCCAGAGTTTCTCCGGACTCATCAATTGTCATGCGAATCATTTCAGGCTTGGCATCAGCACCACAATAGTTGTTCCAATCCTTATAAAGGGCGTCAGCGTCAATATATTCCTTACCGCCGAATTCCTCATCCATCTTAACCTTAGAGTTTATGGCCATCGGGCCGCTGGTGGTAGCGCTTTGTCCACCCAGCTTGGCGGCGGTCTCAATGCCAAAAACCTTAGCCCCCGCCTGGGCAGCGGACAAGAAGGAGGTGATACCCGAACCACCCAAGCCTACTACTATGACATCGTAGCCTTCTTTTTTCACGATATTGGTGGATTTAGGAACCTCGCTGTACCATTCGGAGCTTTTGCCGCCAGCAGCTTCAATGGCTTGCTCCACGCAGCCACGCACGCCGTTGGAGGAAATAGTGGCTCCGCTGATACCATCCACAGCTAGCGATTGGGCCTTGAGGACACGGGGAATATAGTTGTCAAGAACGGTATAGAAAATCTCGCCGGTGTAGGTCTCTTGTTCCTCGACAATTTTGATATCGGTGATGGCGTTGTCCTTAAAGGTCACGTCAGCCTTAATCATCCCGGTCCAACTAAAGCCGGGTGCTTCACCGCTGTAGGTACCATCGGCTACCGCTGTCTTTTGATCGATATCCTCGCCCTTAGCCTGAGCAACACAACTCGCAGCGGCTGCCAAAATTGCTTTGCTCGTGAAGCTCGCGCCGCTTACCCCGTCGACGCTAGGGGACTGTGCAGCCATGAGCAGGCCGGGGAACTCCTCAATGGCTTTGCCGCCGACCTCAGGAGTCTCATCGGCTCCTTCAATCTTTACGTCGGTGATGGCATTGGCGTCAAAAGTCATCGTAACGGAGACCTTACCACCGAAGCCCATGGCTTGGGCAGTATAGGTGCCGGCAGTATACACTCCTTTTTTGGCTACGGATTGGGAACAGCCGGTCAGGGCCAGACTCAGCATCAGCAGGCAGGCCAAGAGGGTGTAATAATGCTTTTTCATTCTATTCATCATCTCTTTTCCTTTCTTCTCCTTGCAGATTTACCATTCTACGCTTTTATAGAAGATACAGCCTTTGTCAAATCACCCATGTCATTTCATTAGGTCTGAATATCCCCCCCTTTGCTTACCACTGGTAAAAGCTGTATCCTATAATTAAATAGTAAACTTGGGGGTAACACCTGAGTCAAGGAGTTTGTGTAAAAATGTTCATTAAATTGTACTTTTAATTACATTGTTGTATGATGGATTTATATTCCTCTTTAGAATATTAGCAAGGAGTGAATAGTCATGAGATACAGTATCGGCGAATTTGCTAAGCTTCTCGGGGTGACAGTGGATACAATCAAGCATTACGAATCATTGCAAATCATCGAACCTCTTAAGGATGATAAAAATAACTATCGATACTTTGACGACTATGATGCCAGAGTGATTATGAAGAGCAGAGCGCTCAGAAGCCTGAATTTTGCTTTAGATGATGTGGCAAAGCTAGTCGAAAGTGATTCACCGCTGGATGTCGCCGAAACAATGGAAGAAGCTAGACTGGCCTTAAAGGAACAAATTCATAGGAACACTCTACTTCTGAACAAAATGACAGAGTTGCAGAATGAATTGACTGCGATTAATTCATCTTTATATAAATTTGAAAAGAAAACCCTGCCCGGCATGTACCACTTTCAGCAGACAGAACAAAATAAGCTATTGAAAAACACTTACGTTGAAAATATCGCAAGTCATTGGATGAATGCTTTGCCTTATACATTTTCTTTTTTTCAAGTCGAAACGGAGGAGTTTTTATCCGGGATGGAGATTTATGACTATAGCTGGGGACAGGCGATTTTTGAAAATGAATTGGAGTATGTGAATCTAGATATCAATGATTACATCGAATATACACCGCCTCAGCATTGCTTATCTATTGTCTTACCCGGTAAATATAATGAATATTTACTAAGTAGCTCAAGAACCTTGATTTTGGATTATATCAAGGAAAATCGCTATGCTATTCAGGGAGATATTACCGGCAAATTGTTATTTAGTTCGGTAAAAAACAACCAGGGTACCTCCTATATTGAATTACATATCCCTATTCAGGAAGATGTTGTTTACTTATAACTTAAACCAGGCGAAAAAATGCAGGTTAAAATCCGTAGTGAGGGATTTAACCTGCATTTTAAACTTCAAAAACTATGCTTTATCGCTTAAATGGTGTTTAAGAAGGTAGGGTTCATCTAATTTATCAAACTTAAGCAGCAAAACGCCGCCGATGATAAGCATTCCTCCAAAAAGTTGGCTGACTGTCAGTGTTTCACCTAGTATGAAACCAGCTAACACGGTTGTTATCGCCGGTTCTATGTTGCTTAACAGAGACGCTCGGCTGGCTCCTAATAAGGATAACCCTTTCTGGTAACAAAAGAGCGGGATAACCGTACATAATATGGCCATTCCCAGGCCAACGATCCAGAGGGACATTTGAATGTCACCGGAAAGGATATTGGTGGGAGGATAAATAACGGAAGTAGCCACCAAACATATCATGGTAATAAAAGTGGCTACCGTAAAGGGATCGGCCTTTTCAGAGACATACTGACCCACGATATTGTATAAGGCATAAAACAAAGCAGATGCTATACCGTAGAAAAACCCCCACATGCTCATTTTTGAGCCGGACAGGTTGACAATATCGATAACCAGCAAGCAACCAAAAAAAGCAATCAGCAAAGTGACTCCTTTAACCAAGGATAGTTTCTCTTTATAAATCAAGGTAGACATAAGAACAACCATGAGAGGATAGGTATAGAGTAAAATATTTGTAATCGAAGCAGACATATGCTTAATGGATAAAAAATAGGCATATGAACTTCCAAAAAACAATAAACCCTGGAAAGCTATGGGAACCAAACTGGCTTTTGATACCTTAAAGCCCTTTTTCTTACTGAACGATAGGATCAAAACCATGAAGATACTGGCTATAAAAAATCGTGAGAACAACATATCATCCATCGTTAAACCCTGGTTATACCCCCATTTTATAAATATGGGCAAAGCCGCATAGCCTATAGCTGTAGTAATAATTAAGAAATAGCCATTGAGCATGTCATTATTAGCCTACTTTCGTCATATATTGCCATAATTAGAACTTTCACATTTAATTATAGGTAATAAATCGACTATCTGTACAATACCTAATGATTATATGGGGTATACGGAAGATATTAACTCGTCTTTTTCCTTCCTCAGGCTGACTGATGTTTCTGATGCTCATGCAAGCATGACTGTAATAAAGCTTCCTGAAACATTGCACGATGCAATGTACACCTGCTATGATGCAAGCGGACAGCAAATCGATGGTTATATCCCTGCCGCCACGACTACAAATGCTACGAGTGAGTGATTTTAAGCCTATCAAAGTTCCTCATTTTTCAATATAATTGGTACAAATAGCTCATCTGTATTCAATAGATTGGTATCTAGAGAGGAGTGGTACTATGATCAAGGAGTATGATTTTGATAGTATTGCAAGCTCCTATGGGGATCAGAAAGTCTCCAGCATGGGAGAAGAACTTGCTCGCTACCAAAGAAAGCTTATCGATCTGAAGATTCCGGTCATGATCATCATCGAAGGCTGGGAGTCGTCCGGTAATGAGCATATTATCAACGATCTCATCCGCGAGCTTAATCCCAGGAACCACCATGTCCGCGAATATGATTATGAACACTCTGTGGAAAAGGACAAACCTGTCATGTGGAAGTATTGGAAGCTGCTTCCTAAAAAAGGTGACTTGACAATCCTGGACCGAAGCTATTATTTTGACTTACTTAGCGACATCACCATCGAGAAAAAAGATTTGCATAAGCGATATGAGTTAATAAAGACCTTCGAGCAACAGCTAATCGATGACCATATGCTAATCCTAAAATTTTTCCTACATATAAAAAAGAAGACCCATCGCGAAAGACTTGAGGAATTAAAGAAAGACAAGGACCGTTCCTTCTTCATCACTGACATAGATGAAAAGCAATCGAAAAACTATAAGGATTATGAAGGACATATAGATAAAATACTAAAAAAGACCAACTTTAATTTTTCTCCGTGGCAAATTGTATCCGCCGAGGATTTAAAGCTTGCTGCCAAAGAAATCATCGGCAAGACAACCGCTGCAGTTAAAGAAAAAATCGATACATTGGAACAAGATACAGTTGCTTTCAAGAGGGAACCTTATGCCGGCTCGCTGCCCTTAAGTAATATAGATCTAACTCTTAGTGTGGAGTGGGATCCGTATCAAGCCGAACTTGAGGAACTCCAGAAGAAAGTACAGGATCTGACCTATCAACTCTATAACAAGAAAATCCCAACCATCCTAGTATTTGAAGGCATGGATGCTGCCGGAAAAGGGGGAGCCATTCAAAGGTTAACGCGCCTGATGGACGCTAGGTTTTATGATGTTGTGCCGATTTCCGCTCCTACCCCAACTGAATTGCAGTATCATTATCTGTGGCGGTTTTATAAAGAATTCCCTTCAAGGGGTAAAATTACCCTATTCGATCGTAGCTGGTATGGCCGAGTCATGGTTGAACGAATCGAAGGTTTCTCTACTGAATGGGAATGGAACAGAGCTTATGAAGAAATCAACCAGATGGAGCGACAGCTATCTTATGATGGTGCTCTGATCGTTAAATTTTTTCTAGTCATCGATGAGAATGAACAACTCATCCGGTTTAGGGATAGAGAAAATGATTTGGATAAAGTCTATAAAATCACCGAAGAGGACTGGCGCAATAGAGCTAAATGGGACCTTTATATCGAAGCAATGAATGAAATGCTGGTCAAAACTCATCAGAAGCATGCTCCTTGGATAATCGTCGAGGGCAACGATAAGAAGTTCGCCCGTTTGAAGGTGCTGAAAGAGTTTATCGCACATGCAGAGCAATATATTTAGTTAGCTTTCCTCATCCATCGTCTCAAGCAGAAAGCGCTTAAAGTTCTCATTGACATAACAAAATTCATCCAGTATAATTACAGACAAATACGGTCTGTATTATCTCTATGGAGGATATAGTATGAAGTATACAAAAGCAACGAATTATGCGTTGCATATAATGGCCTATTTCGTTAAACAAGAAGGCAAAGACAATTTGACTCTTCAGCCTTTAGCTAGCCACATGAATATTTCACCTACCTACCTATCCAAGATACTAACTCAATTAGTGAAAGCTGACCTTATTCACTCTACACCTGGAGTTAATGGCGGTTATAGCCTTAGGAAACCTAAGACTGAAATAAGCTTTTATGACGTCATTCAAGCCATTGAAGGAAGCGGAGCTCTTTTCACTTGTGAAATGGACGAAAATCGCGCTTGTCAAATAGAAAAGGTCATGAGAAACGCCGAAGAGAAAATGGTCAACCACCTTAAAGAAAAACGCATTTATGATATTGTGTGAAAATAGATGAGCTAAAACCATGGGCAGTTAACTGGCTCGAACTTTTGACACAATCATAGATAATTGCAGTCTGTATTATACCTTATGGGAGGTCTTATTATGAATCACATGCATCATTGCAACCAACCAGATCAAAAGTTTCTAACCAAAATTGCCTTTTTAGATAGCAGGCAACGCGAGCATCTCATACCACCTGAAGCACTTATTAGCCAAATGCCCCTTCAAAACAATCACACCCTACTGGATATTGGCGCCGGTACAGGTTTTTTCACAATCCCTATGGCAGAAAGCACCTCTAACAAAGTGTACGCTTTAGATCCTGACGCACGTATGCTTAACGTTATTGAAGAAAAAGCAAAGGAAAAAGGACTTACAAATATTGAATTGATCCAAGATTATATTGAAAACATCCGCATTCAAAATAACAGTGTCGATTTTGTTATGGCATCCTTAATACTCCACGAAGTAAGTTCACTTACAGAAGCACTCTCTATTATATTTGAGGTACTAAAAACAGGAGGGCACTTGTTCTGTCTGGAGTATGAAAAGGACGACTTAATAAACGAAGGGCCACCCATGTCGATTCGTATTGGTTCAGAGGACCTCGTAAAAACATTGTCACTAATTGGCTTTAAAATTGTGAAGAAGAGTAAAATTAATGATGCTATATATACAGTTTTAGCAGTTAAGCCCGTTGCCGCTCCTATTTCGTCAAGCTGAACACAAGCAACCAAAAAAGCCCCGCCACCTGCGGATCAAGCCGACAGGTAGCGGGGCAGTATATTAATCTAGAGCAATGATTTAAGCAACGCATAATAGATTAGATTACTTAAAATTCTTCTTCTCTTTCAAAAACTTGCGTGCATTCTTCATTCCACCCATATCTTTGAACATTTCATTAAGCTTGACATTTTCGATCCCCCGGGAGTCCAAACCATCATACTTAATTTCTTTCTTGAGTTTTAAATAGCTTTCGAATCTGTCTTTCGCCAAGAAACCGGAATTTATGGCCTCTAGTACGGCACAGTTTGGCTCATTAGTATGGGTGCAATCGCTAAAGCGACATTTTTGGGATAGCTCATCAATATCGGCAAAGGTTTTTGATAAATCGGCGCTTTCAATCCCGATTTCTCGCATTCCAGGGGTATCAATTACTACGCCACCATCCTGTAGAACAAACATCTCCCGACTGGTGGTGGTATGTCTTCCCTTGTCATCATTTCTAATTCCGCTGGTTTCAATAATATCTTCACCGATAAGTCTATTGATTAGGGTAGATTTCCCAACACCTGAAGAGCCAATAAAGGCAATAGTTTTCCCCCTGCCAATATAACCTTTGACCGAGAGATAGCCATCCTCACTCAGACTTGAAGTGACAACAACATCCACTCCCATGGCCACAGCATCAAGCTCTGCCAACTTCTCAGGGAGATTAGGGCATAAATCGGCTTTGGTAAGCACGATAATCGGCATTGCCCCACTGTCCCAAGCGATTGCCAGGTAACGCTCAATTCTGCGAACATTAAAATCATTATTGAGGGACATACAGATAAATACCTTATCTATATTGGCGGCGACCACTTGTTCAGCATTGGATGTCCCCGCAGCTTTTCTGACAAAAACACTTTTTCTTGTCAGAATATGGTGAATAATTGCCTTCCCTTCCCGATCTTGATTCCTGTCCACCATGACGAAATCGCCTACGGCAGGATAATCTGATACTCTCTTTACATCAAAGCGAAACTTTCCTGAAACCTCTGCGGTTAACTCACCATTTTCGGTTATAACCCTATAGAGGCCTTTAGATTGAGAAGCTATTCTCCCAATATACAGCCCCTCATATAGTGTAGATTCATTCACAAATCTTTCACTGAGTCCAATGTTTCCCATATCGATTTTACTCAATTCTTATTTTCCTCCTAAAAGCTGTTTGTTACCATGCCTTTATGGGAGGTTTATACTCGATTATTCGTATACGCCTCCCTTAACTACAATATCCATTAATCTATTTAACATAAACAACAGCTCCTTCAATCAATTTTCATGATCCGACTTACTATAACCATTGGCCTAAGACCACACAAACATTATAAACTGAATTCCTTATTCAAACAATTCATCTCCTCTAATTCTGGACGATATTAGCGTTCGACACCCCAAGTCACCTTATTTTATTCAAAAGCAACTGTCGGGTACCACTGTAAACTAGGTGATGGGGAAATCAAAATAGGTGTCTGGATAAGGTTCGTGTTTCAGTGTGTAATGCCACCACTCGCAAGGGAATGGGACAAAACCGCAGGCCTCCATGATCGAACACAGATATTGGCGGTTTCTCGCTTCCACTTTCCCGATTTCTTTTGCTCCATGATGGGAGATTGAATCCATCAAATCAAAGCTACCCCCCATACGCAGAAGTGTCTCATCAGCTAAATGATAAAGGGTTAAATCTATTGCGCTGCCCCGACTGTGGCCAGACTTAGCAGCCACATATCCTTTTTCAACGATCTCGGCTCTCCCCAGATTCGGATAGTGCTTACCCTTTGTCCGGCCATCTTCCGGCTGCTTGGACCAGCGTAGAAAACTATCGACAGCGCTTTGCGGGCGATAACCATCCCATAGCAGCAGACCAAAGCCCAAGGATGCCGCCTTATCTCGAGCGTTTTCTAGGCTTGAACACAATGCTCTTGAACCAACAATTCGATTGACTGCATATCCTTCTACGGGCTTGCCGGTAAAATTATCCCAGGTGGCATATTTAGCGTCCCAGCGTATTCCGGCTACAAATTCGTCGACATAGACAAAACTACTATTCATCACGTTCTTCCTTTCAAAGTCAAGGACACAAGCTGGTCGATCACCTCGGCAAAGTCCAACCCGGCAGCAGCCACCATGCGTGGATAACGGCTGTACGAGGTCATTCCGGGCAAGGTATTAACCTCGTTAAGAATTACTTTGCCATCTTCCTGCAAGAACATATCCACCCGGGCAAGTCCCCTGCATCCCAAAGCGCGAAATATCGCTTTGGCTGTCTCCTGAACACGCTGACGCGCCTGGTCCGGAATGTCAGCGGGAACAATTATCGTAGAATTCTCGGAACCCTTTTCAGGTTCATTCTCCTGATGGATTCTGAAAAAACCTTGGGATAGCAGAATTTGGTCTACCTCGCCGGCAATTAAGTCCCTATCGTTACCTAAGATCGCACAGCCTACCTCACTGCCGACAACTGCTTCTTCGATCAATACCTTCGAGTCATACTGTCTAGCAATTTTCACCGCCCTCAACAATTCCTCTTTGTCACCTACTTTGGTGACCCCAAAGGATGAACCCGAACGGGCCGGCTTAACAAAAACAGGGTAAATAAACTCCTCGGCATCCAAACTATCGTTAGTCGTGATCGTCGAGAACTTTGGCGTAGCAATTCCGGCATTTGCCGCCACGATATAAGCAAGGGATTTGTCCATACACAAAGCAGAGCTTTGGATGTCGCAGCCTACATAAGGGATGCCGGAAAGTTCCAACAAACCTTGCATCGCTCCATCCTCGCCAAGTTTGCCATGCAGAACGGGAAAAACCATATCCAAACGGATTGTTTTGTACTGTCCTTGCTCCAGAACAAGCAACCCATGTATGCTTCGGTCCGGTGATAGCATAACCGAAAGGCAACTGCCGTTTTCCCAATTTGCCTCAGGAAAGTGACAAAGCTTCCAAACACCACTTTGGGTAATACCGATATAGAACGGTTCATATTTTTCCAAGTCAAGGTTCTTCGCGACCTCGTGGGCAGATTTTACTGAGACGGGATGCTCTTCGGAACAGCCTCCGAAGATAATTGCGATTTTTAACTTAGCCATGCATTTTCTCCTTTCAAATTTCAAACATTGATTGGGGGTCCTTCATTGATAGGGGTTCCTTCCGGAAGTGGATACCCGATTTCGAATACATCTGTATAAAGTAGATTTTCAGAAATGGGTTGTTGGGATTTGTTGTCGATCACCTGTCGACAAACTGAAACCCGCTCGAAAATTTTCTCCTCTTTTCGGAAAAAGCTCTTATCCCGATTGATGACTTCATAACTATACCCGTTGGCTTGACCCACCAAAATCCGGCCATACATATACGGACCATCGATGGCTAATTCGATTTGGAAGGTAAGGCTGGTATCGTTTTTGACCTTTAAATCCAACCACCCTTCGTGGATTGTTGCGTCCACACCATCCGGTTCATCTTCATCAGGCGAAGGAAAATCCTTAATTTCATGAGGATGTCGTTCGACGATCGTGAGGGGAGCATGCAGAAACAGCCAGAACAGCAAGTTGCTGAGGTGACACAAACCACCCCCCGGAACCGTGACTAATTCGTCATTGACCACGCACAAACCATCCTTATAGCGTTGATTTTTCTCGGCATGTCTCACCCGCTGCCAAAACGAAAATGTTTCACCAGGGCAGATTAATAAGCCATTGAGAGGCTCGGCAGCAAGACGCAGATTGAACACCTTGTTCTCCTGATATTTCATATCGAAGCCGGTGTTTTCATTGAGAAGCTTTGACTTGGTCTCATAGATGCAGAAAGGCAAAAACTCCGAAGCCTTTGTTTTGGCATAGTGGTTTGAGTCAAAGTCCATCTTTGTATAAAAAAATAGCTTTCTTTGGGCCTTGCGGATTGGTAGCAAGAATGGAAACAGCTGGGTAATCCTTTTCCTTTTCATTTGAGAAACCCCTTTCAGGAATATAAAAGCCTGTCCGATTCGACAGTTTCAATCTTACCGAAATCAGGCAGGCGATGTTGGAACTTTCCCTTATGAAATTCTTATTATTTTCTTATGATGGACTTATTCTTTTCCCAAGCTGTTGTACAAGCTGCTGTACAGAGCTACAGCATCCGTGAAATTATACTGTTCTGAATAATGATCCCCCTTAGCACCGGCTGTAATGAGCATGTATTCCTCTTTGCCCACCTTAGCGAGACTCGCCAGACAGAGACCGGCCTCGTTCGTATATCCGGTTTTCCCCCCCGTAATTTCCCCACCCCGAATGTTTTGTTGGCTGAGTTCTTCAAATATGGTACTGTAAAGAGTTATCCCGTTAGGGTGCTTATTCGTTGGTGGTATGGAATGACGGGAGGAAGCGAAAATCTCCCGGTAAGTGTCATTCTGCAAGGCATAGCTGAGGAGAATAGCCAGATCTTTGACTGTTGTGTAATGGTTTTTATGATGAAGTCCGGTAGCGTTTTCAAAATGGGTATTCCTCATGCCCAGATCGGCCGCTTTCTGATTCATAAGTGCTACAAAATCCTGCTCCGATCCCGAAATCTTCTCAGCAAGCCCGATACAGCATTCCGCGCCACTGGGTAGCATTACACCATATAAGAGATCGATTGCCCTGACCTGCTCACCCGGTTGGAATCCGGCCATGGATGCATCCGCTTCATACATTCCCTGAAAGGCCGAGTGGTTTAATCTGACTTTTTCCCTCAGATCAGGTAGATTCTCCATGGCTACCAGGGCTGTCATCATTTTAGTCAAAGAAGCAGGATAGATTTTTTCTTCGCTGTTTTTCTGCAGCTGAATACTGTAATCCTCGATCCGGACAAGAATCGCATTAGAGCTTTTCAACTTATCAGGAGATATGATAACAACAGGATCGGTTTTTTCTTTTGATGGAGGAATAGATCCTGTTCTGTCTTCATTAGCATTGGTGCTTAACCCTAAAGAAGAATATGACGTGGTTTTAGCGTCATACTTTTCTTCGAATAGGGTAAGAATTCCTGAACTCAGGTCGGCCTTGTATACAAAAACTATAAGGATAACCAACAGCGAAAGTGTTACTACTCGGCTTATCCCTGACTTTTTCTTTTTTGCTTTCCGGACCAAAATCAACAGCTCCTTATCCTGTGCTGATAATATTCAACCACAGAACAAGAAACGATGTCTGAATTCCAGCTTAGGAAGTCCTTAAGATTTCCTTATCCCGGTATGAGGAATTTAAAATTAAGGAGAAAATCACCCTATCTTAAGGTTTTATTAAGGCATTACATTTTTCAATAGCCTATAATAAACAAATCATTGTCAACGGAGGTGCTTTAGTGTTCAGTATGATTGTCATGTTTATGCTAAGGTTTATTATAGCGTCGCTTACCTGGTTTATCTGCACTTTGCCATTTTTGATTCCCTATTATATCCTCCTCAACTCTCAGGGTAAGAAGATGGGCTATAAACTGTCAATTGAACATATTGTAGGTGCTTGTATCTTCATCTACTATCTTACTGGGGTGCTGAGTCTTACGGGTATTCCTTCCCTAACGGATATTGTTGCGAACAGCTTTGGGGTAATTACACCAAGAGGGTTTAACTTTCCACCGGCTGAGATTAATCTGATTCCATTGTATTGGCTGACAGAAGGCATTCGCCCCTATATTGAAAATATAGTGCTTTTTATTCCCCTTGGCTTGATGCTTCCCTGTATTTGGAACAGGTATGAAGTGTTATGGCGAACGGCATTATCCGGTCTGACACTTTCTTTGCTCATAGAATTGAGCCAATTATTCAATAGCAGAATAACGGATTTAGATGATTTACTGATGAATACTCTCGGAGCCGTGATCGGCTGGCTGATTTTCAAACTGCTGCAAGAACAATTAGCCAAAATACAGGCTAAGGTTGCTGTTCAAAATGCCCCTAGCTATAAAATCCCCTTGCTCCTTCGTGCCGAGGTATGGTTCTATCTGACCGGAGCATTCGCCGGTATGTCCTTAGTTTTTTACCCATTTTTAAGGCCTTTCCTTCACCCGATTTTAAAGTACTTGATTTTTTAGGCCTATTGATGGCAGGCAGTTCAATAACTGCCTATCCTTCAAAATTTAATTTTAAAGGGGCATTGCTAACAACTCTAAAAGTCATTAGCAATGCCCCTTGCTTACTTCTGCGGAAGCACGACAGTAAATACTGTCTTTCCGGTATTGCTTTGCACGGAAATAGTGCCGCTATGGGCGTTGACGATTTCTTTGGCAATAGCCAGTCCCAGCCCGGCACCGCCTGTATGGGTGGAACGAGAGGTGTCCAATCGAAAGAATTTCTCAAAGATGGTTTCCAGTTTTTCGGGTGGGATAGGGTTACCTTGATTGGTAAAGGTGATTACAATATTTCCAGCCTGCTCACCAGCGGAAATAGCGATGACGCTGTTTTCATAGCTATAAGCGATGGCATTTTTCAGGATGTTATTGAACACACGGGCGAGCTTATCTCCATCTCCCCAGAGAGTGAGGTGGTCAGGAACATTGACTGACATCTGTTTTCCTTGGGGACTCAGCATTGGATAGAATTCGTCTGCTATCTGTTGGAGCATAAATAGTAAATTGATCTTTTCCTTATTCAAAACGATCGTTTGCAGATTAAATCTAGTGATCTCAAAAAATTCATTGATAAGCTGCTCTAAGCGATAAGCCTTTTCCAAGGTTATGCCCACATATTTTGCCTTCTGTTCAGGGGGCATATCCGGAGCTTCAGCCAGAAGACTTAAGTAGCCGATCACGGAGGTCAGTGGTGTTTTTATATCATGGGCTAAGTATACGACTAAATCATTTTTGCGTTGCTCAGCCTCCAGGGCGGCTTTCTTTTGCTTTTCCAAATTGGTTTTGATTTGATTGAGCTTTTTTTCCATAAAATCTAATTCCGGTGACAAAATGATCTCCGCGTCCGATTCTTGGGTAAGCTTATCCATGCCAGTGCTGATTTCATCAAAGTATTTTGTGAACCAAGATATCGAAAAGCGAAAAAGGATCACCAAAAAGATGAGGATTACCAGAAAAAGAATCATGTCCAAATTGTTGCGAATCACCAACTGATAGATTGTATGTGCCTCCCAATCGCGAAAACGAAAAGAGTCCATGAGAAAGCCGACGATAAGATCACCGATCTCTCCCCGTAAAAGAATACGCAAGAGATAAACAGAAACGACGGCGGCAACTGTAATCAGAAGCATTTGCCAAAATACTTTCCTTTTTAATCTCGAATAGTCATTTTTCCTTATATCACTTTCTCTTATATCGCTCTTACTTTTCAACCTTATAACCAACTCCCCAGACGGTTTTAATATATTTTGGATGCTCGGCATTATCACCCATTTTTTCCCGCAGATGACGGATATGGACCATTACCGTATTATTGCTGTTGGTGAAATATTTGTCGCCCCAGACCTCTTGGAATAATTCTTCGGATCTGACCACCCTGCCGCGATGCAAGCAAAGGTACCAAAGTATGGCAAACTCCGTAGGAGTGAGAGCTAGCTTCTTCTCATTCAGGGTACATTCATGGGTATTCATGTCCAAGACTAAACCAGAAAAAGCAATTACATGCTCTTCCCTGTTTTGCTCAGTGGAATTGTATTTGGTAAACCTCCGCAGCTGTGCCTTGACACGGGCAATCAGCTCCAAAGGACGAAAGGGCTTGGTGATATAGTCATCCGCACCTAAGGTCAGCCCGGTAATCTTATCGATTTCTTCTTCCTTTGCGGTCAGCATAATCACGGGAAAATTATGCTTTTCCCGGATTTGCTGACAGATTGAAAAGCCATCAATATCGGGAAGCATGACATCCAAAATGGCCAGGTCTAGTTTTTCGTTTGCAATACACTCAAGGGCATCCTTGCCCTGATAAAATTTAAAGATAGTATAGTTCTCATTTTTTAAATAAACTTCAACCAAATCGGCAATAGCTTGTTCATCATCAACTACTAAAATATTGCCAGCCAATCGCGTCACCTTCTCTCTAGTAATTATACCCCATTTATTATACTGCGAAGCACAAACTCATTTTATAGAATTTACTTATGAAAATCTTAAGATTCCCTTAATACCAGAAAAAGATGTCGCAACTATTTAATGCTTCGCAGACCTGATTGCATCGCCAGCTTACGCAAAAACGGATTATACATAGCCGGCGACTTTAAATTCTTAAGCAGTAAATTTAGTTTAATTTCCTTTACCTTCTGCATATATCTATCCAAGAACCCATCTAAGCCATCCTCAAGACTTTGGGCTAGGTATAAAGAGCTTTTTAAGGCGTAGCTGATTCCTTCGGCAGAGCTAGGGCTAATTGCTCCGGCAGCTTCTCCAACCAGAGCTATCCCATCCCTTCCTACGTACAATTGGGATACCTCCCTAGGCCTATAGATGAATGCACCCTCTGTCTTTAGTTGGCGACCAAAATTAAAGCCATAGTCTTGTAATCTAATCTTTAATCTTTCATACTTTTCTCTGGTATTCGCCCGGGGTCTTAGGGCCGCTCCTAAAATGAGATTATCATCCTTGGGTATTATCCAAGCATAAAAATCACTAATCTCTTCATCAAAAATCGCAGTGAAATAGGATAAATCACCTGGTGATTTAAACCATTGCTGAATCGAAATGTACTCCTCAGGACTATCTATGCCTTTACCAATAGACTTTCTTAACCGCGAAAGGGCTCCATCGGCACCTACAATTACCTTGGTCTTTACAGATTTTTCTTCGCCCTTATGAACATATCTGACTTCATATCCTCCGGGTATTTTCGCATAGTTTTTAAAGAGGGAGTTAAACTTCTTATCAACACCTGCCGGAAGTAGAGAAACTAACCAATGATCAAATTTTTCCCGATCCATATTGTAATAGAATCGCTGATACAGTCTTTCCAGGTTATTAGTTAAATCAATGGTCCTTACCGCAAAAAGCTGTGGATCAACAAGGATATCCTTCGGTATCCCTAAGCCCAGCTGGGCAATCATTTTCTGCGCATCAGGAGCCAAAAGTCCGCCGCAACATTTACTGGTGAAGTTTTGGGGATTCTCATTTGCCAGATCCCGTTTATCTAGCAATAAAACCTTATACTTATTTCCAATTAATCGCCCAAGGTTAGCCCCTGCTGGGCCCGCACCTACAATAACAATATCATACATAATCTACCTCGTAAGTAATTGTTCTTAGTCCTAAGCTCTGTTAGGCAAAAAAAGAGTCGTTCCCTGTTTCATAAACCCACCCCTCTATATTCATGATTATCATAGCTGATTATTTATCGATATTCAATAAATATTTATTACCATTTAATATGCCCTTCCTTTTCAATAAGGGGGTGGTACGCTTACGGTATTAGTCCCGACCAAAAAGAAATAACCGCCCCTGCTCAAAGGTGACGGTAATTTCTTAATAACTAACAAATTGGGATGTCATCATTATTTACTCTTAGTAGACAGCAATTTATCCAAATAGATGGATTTAAACTGTTTACTGGCCAGCATCTGCTTTAAAGGGGGTAATTTAAGAATAACTCCCAGGACTGCGGCCATGGCACGATGATTGGCAAAGGCCTGGTTATCAAAGATTAGATTCTGGAGGGTTCCTTTCTCGATGGCTTGCAGCACAAAGCGATGGGTACTATTCACTGGCGTAATGATTTGGACCTCTCGTCGCACTAGTTCAATAGCATGCTTGGGACAATTGCGCACACAAACACCACAACCAAGACATATTTCTTGATCCACCAGGGCTACCTTCTTACCCTCGGTGTTGTTGGACATGGAAATGGCCAAGACCGGACATACCTTTGCACATTTACCACAGCCTATGCATTCTTCCAAAATTTTCGGTATGTAATTTGTTGTAGCCACGGGTTGCATGGGGCTGAATTTTCTCGCTGCTTGCAAGGCTTCACAACAACAACCGCAGCAATTGCATATAAATGCTGGATCTTCACGCACATTTTCGCCCATTTGCACCAGATTAGCTGCATAAGAGCGTTCCAAGACATCCAGCGCTTCTTGCTTATCAATCAATCTGGCATGCTGCCCATGCTCGGCAAGGGAACGGGCCACATTTCCCAGCGTGAGGCACACATCCCAAGGAGCATCGATAGCGCAGGGTTGGTCTTTATGGGACATCTTATGCCGGCAATAACACAGTCCCAGGCCGATATGGGTGGCCTCTTCGATAATATGGCTTGCTCTTTCATAATCCAGTATATGAATGGTGTTCTTACTGGTTAAAACCGGCTCCTGCACATAAACTCGTCCCAGGCGTGTCTCTGTTGCGAAAAATAAATCCTTAACAAAATCTTCTTCCACATTCATGTACTGATAATACAATTCACTTAGATATTTCTGATCGATGTCCCCTCTGGTACGCATTAAGGCAAATTCGATAAACCCGGCCATGGGTGGGGGCATGACAAATTGACGCACCCCGTTATGCAGTGAGTCCAACAGCAGCGCCTTCTGACAAAGCTGCTCTAAAAAAGCTTCGGCTTGCCTTTCACTGATATTCCATATTTCGGCGGCCTTTTGGGCCGTAAAGGGACGAACCGGCAGGAGCGCGACCCGTTGGGCTTCCGTCTCCGTATAGAGAACTTGCAAAATATTATACAGGCTCGCCGATGGTGGAGCCCCTTGGGTAAACCAATTGATTCTTTCCTCCAGATTTTTATAGGCATCTTTACTTGTGATATGTCCCATGAATTCACCTTCCAGTACAAGTTACAATTGTCAAAGCTATTTGAGTACAGTTTCAGCATTTTCTACATCTCATATTATACTTCATCGCCAAAATTAATTCCTTCAAACAAAAACCTTTCCTACTAAAATGTTTCGGAAAGGTTTTTGGTATTTTAATTAGTGCATCCAGGTTGCCTTTCAGTATTTTGATCTTGGCGAATATAATATGCCTTTGCACCCTTACAAGGATAACTGACCTTAGCATCCCGTATTTGTTCTTTTATCTCTTCCGGTTTTTTACATATACAGGATTATCACAAGCCAAAAGAACCTGTTTATTGTTTACATAGATCATTATTCGATCTACTTTCCGACTAAAGCCTTCAGGTAGGCTAGGGTTTCATCCGTAATAGCTGATTGACCGCCGAAGACACGTAAGTATTGGAGTAGGCCTTTTTGTTCGGAGAGAAGCTGTTGTTGTTCCTTTGTCAGGCCGTTTTGAACTTGTTCCGAAGTTCCTTTGGCTCCCGTTAAGATAAGCCAGCTATTATCCCAGGCTGCAACTGCTGCAACTGCTAAAGCATCGGCATAATCCAGCCCTGTTACGGCGTAAACATTAACAGGCTTTTCCTGCAGACCTTTTAGGATTGCGGCATTGGTAGCAAAGCGATCTGCGCCACTATAGCGCTCAGGGTTGGGAATACTCTTCTCCAAACCCGCCGGTAAGACATCTACTCCTCCAATTAAAATTGTTTTGGTAATTCCCAGCTCCTTGAAGCTTCGGGCTGTGGCTTTGGGAAGAGAACTATTTGTACTGTCACCATAGAGAATGGGAATACCATTATACCCTGCCCAAGGGGAGATAGACAAGGCATCGGCATAAGTTGCTTCTGCTCTGTTGCCATTTACTAAAATGGCGGTGGGTTTTTCCTTGTTTACTCCAACTGAGTTTAATTTTTTAGCGATTTCATAAGCTGTTTCATAACGGTTGATTCCAGATATTCTTTCTACCTCTAAACCTTTTTCTTTGAGCACTTCAGCAATTTCTGTAGAGATAGCCCCAGTGCCTCCGATTAGAACTACCTTCTGGGCCTTAAGAGCCTTAATCTGTTCTAAAACTTCTCCCGGTAATTTAGCGGAAGGAGTTAAAAGGAGAGGAGCATTATAGTGTTTTGCTAAAGGAACTGCCGGTAAAGCATCAACAGAGGAATCTCCCCGGGCTAGAATTACTGTGGAAGCTCCTTCTTTAAAATATTCCTTAGCAATATTGACGGCCGTGAGATAACGGTTCTGTCCCCAGATTCGATCCTTAGCTTCTATGCCTAATAAGGTTGTGCTGAGAAGATAATCCGAGCAGCGATCCTGGGTGATGATAAGCTTGCCGCTTTCGTCTACTTGAGCAGCTTGTCGGAATTCCAGCGCCTTGGTGTTTGGATTGTAATAGTAATAATAAAGAGTCTGCCCGGTATATTCTTTCCCTACATTGATCTCAATAGAGGCGGTGCCGGGAAGGGGTCCGCTGTGCTTAAAGCTTAGGGCCATTACTCCGCTGCCGTCAGCAAGAGCTAACATAGCTTGGGCCTGTTGATTTTGCCCTTGAGCTACACTGCCGGATTGCCCTGTTAGAGTTGTAATTTCCAGACCGAAATCATAGGTGCTTTGACCGGGAACTTCACTCATGGAACCTTTAGGGAAGGTGATGGTAAAGCCTTGGCCTTGAATTTGGACCGGTTGATTTTGATTGGAACTGATTATGCTTGCGGTTTGTTCCAGGGTAAGCTTTGTTCCCCCTTGGGTGAGATCGACTTTGGTTCCATTATCGGTAGTGGTGATGCTTTGGTCACTAATGGTTTGGCCTGGTTCAGGGGTTGGTACAGAGGGAGTGCCTCCGCCTCCTCCGCCACTTCCGCCGCCCTGATAGGTCCAGTGAGCATAAATGGTGCTGTTAGTGTTAAACACAGTGCTCGTCGTTACCTTCGTGCCGCTACTTGCCGCTGTGAACCAACCTTCAAAACGGTAGCTGCCAGAGCGTGTCGGAATAGGAAGAACAGATAACTTACCCTCTGCGCTGGTGGTCAGGGTACCGGGGTAGAGAGCATTGCCGCCGTTTGTATCAAAGGAAATCGTATGAATTTGCGCACCCTCCGGCTGTATCCGCACATATTTGCTGGCGGTGAAGGTTGCCGAGACAGGGCTTGGTACTTCCACAGCCGTGGATGAGTTCTCCCCGGCGTATACCCGGTGCGCATAGGCACTGCCGAAGGAAGGCTCCTTACTGAAAGCGAAGTGACCGGATGTGCCTGGGTCTGAGCGGTGATAACGCCGCCATTAATTACGATGCTGCCGCCTTGCAAGCCCTTAGAATTATATGAAGTTAAGTTCAGATTGCCTTTTTCGATGGTGAGTACGCCATTTGTTTTCAAGCAGCAGGCTAGACCCTCATTTCCATATTCCGCTACGATAAGGATGCCGCCAATATCTATTGTGAGATTCTCAACTCCAAAAATGCCTGTGATAGAGTCATATATGGTCAGGCTACCTTCGCCTGTGAGAGAAAGGGATTTGCTGCTGGCGATACCCATTTGCAGACTGTATTCAGCACTATTCGCCGGGTTGTTTGGCGCCGTGCCTATCTGGTTTTGGCCCACAAGCTTGACAGTCAGGTCATCTTCCGCATATATGGCTTCAATAACAAATGAGGAGGGAGTGATGACCGCGTTATTAAGGGTCAGTATCTTGGTGGCTGGGTCGTAACTTACACCGCCGCTAATGCCCTGACCAGTGATGCTGTCCTTGTTGGCATCAGTAACGGGCGTATCAAGCACATTAAGATAGGTGTTGGTTGTGGTGCTACCCGTTATGGTGCAAGCGATTTCCACCTTGCCCTGCACGGAATCTATCGTATAGGTGTTGCCCGTGCCACTGATTGCACTTCCGTTATGCGTACCGCTCCATGCGTAGGTGTAGCTGGCAGCACCCGCGCCGCTGGCGGTGAACGTTAGCGTATCGCCTTTTAAGAAAGCAAGCTGAGAGTAATCATATCCATTTACGTTGATTTTTCCGCCTGTAGCCGTACCCTTTGGGATGATTCCAGAGTTTACCGAAATCCAGTCCAGTGTCGCGCTGGCGGGGGCGCTGCTGACTGAGATGGTTACGCCGGTATCAGCGTCATCAAAATACACCTTCCACGTGCCGCTTTGAACGCTCGCTGTCCTTGTCGCGCCCATTCCGGTCATGGCAGCAATGGTAGATTCGTTGCCAGCGAGCTTAAGCGTAAAGTCACCCACAAAGAGACCAGACGGCGCACCGTCAAGCTGTATATTCAGCGTGGCGGTGTAGGTGGGAGTACCGCCCGGTGGATTCACCGTTACGGTCGCCGGATCTGTTGACACATTCATACAGCCTTCAGCGTTTAGTACACAGTAATAATGATAAGTTCCTGCCTCCAAATCGGTTGGGATGGAAAAACTGGAACCCGGTTCACCGTCAATCGGAATGAAAGTGTCACCATTATACCACTGATAGCTAATCGGGTTGCCATTGGTGGTCGTCGCGGCCACTGTCAAGCTACCTGTAATCGCCCCCTGTGTGACGGTGACGTTTTGCGGCTCTGTTGTAATTTCGATTGCGCTTTTCTCAAACTTGTTGCTGGTGCTATTATAGATATATATTCCTTTTGTCAGGCCGTTAGCGGAGGCTACTGCATCGGGGCCTCCTACTGTAACCTCCCCAGCTGCGGTAAAGTCCGTGTTTCTGTCTTTCAGCCTGCCGCCTAGACCCTCGACCCTTGCACCTAGTTCAAGGCCAATTGTGCCGCCCGCATCCGCGGTCAGTGTGCCGGAGGTGTATTTTAATAGGCTATCGCTATCGCATCTAAGACTGCTATGACCACCTGAAGTCGCACCGAGGTTTAATGTGCCGCCATTCATGTGGACGGTACCGTCGTTTAAAATGCCCGATTCTCTAAAATTAGTGAGATTAACCGTGCCGCCGCTATTGATTGTGAGGGTATTATTGTCGTTCAGAATAATATGCTCATTTTTATTAGAATTCAGATTGATCGTGGCATCGGTGCCCACGTTGATGCTTATGCCTTCTAAGCCGCGGCCATCTTTTCCATTCGTCAGGTTTATGGTGACGTTCTCAAGGTTCAGCGTACCATAAAAGGGTTCTTCACTGCTGGAAGGTGTGCTTTTGATTCCGGGGTGATCAGCGCCATTTGGAATATTAACCCTACCGCCGCCGTTAATAGTCAGCGTGTAATCTTTTGTGATCATGCATTGATTATCCGTACTGAGGATTTTGCCATTCGTGTTCAGTGTGTGGTTAGCTCCCAGTGTGATGCCTCCGCCTAGGCTAATGTCGTTGCCAAGCGTGATGTTGGGATTAGGCGTAGTGCTGCTCAGGGCATTCTGTAGTTCTATAAAAGTGGTGATGTCACCGTCCGCCTCGGCAAAGACTGCTGTCGGCAGCATCGTCATTGCCATGCACACTGCCAAAAACAAGGCCAGTGTTTTGCTTGCTCGTTTTGTTCTCATCTGCTCATTCCTCCTTATTTCAGATCGATTTGTGTCGACAGCCATCCAAGTATTTCCTGAAGCGCAATCCGGGGACCGTCCCGCCAGAAGATATTCTGACCGTCGGTGCTCGGGCGGGGCAGAGCGTTCAGTTCCCGCAGGCTGTCATAGCTATGGTCTGCTTTTGGCAGACGCTGGGTGTCGAAGAGAATCAGATGACCATTACTTAGTTCAATGTCCAGCGTCTGTCCGTCGACGATGTCCACCCGGGTTATTTGCAGCATGATAGTCACCTCATTTCATCCGCGCCTCTTGTCATACCCCGGCATAATCCAAGGCTATCAGAAAATTCTTTCTCTATGCGAAGGGTTAAGAAATCTTAACCGTTTAATAAAAACCTTTTTTCGTTTCTTAGTCTTGTAAAATATGGTAAAATGATACAATAGAATGGAGGAGATAGGATGAAAAAAATTAAGCTCCTTATTATAGAAGATGAAACTGATGTGCTGGAAATCAACCGGGAATATTTTGTGGGCAAGGGCTATGAAGCCGTCTGTGCAGACACCCTTGCCAAGGCACGGTTTCTGCTGGAGGAACACGCCCCGGATTTGATTTTGCTGGATGTGATGATGCCGGACGGCTCCGGCTTTGACTTCTGCGCCGAGCTTCGGCAAAAAACAAACGCCCCCATCATCTTCCTGACTTGCAGGGACGAAAATGAGAGCGTGGTAAAGGGTCTTTTACAGGGCGGGGACGATTATGTCACCAAGCCCTATGATTTAAATATACTCAGCGCGCGAGTGGCGGCACAGCTACGCAGGGCCGGCATCATGACCGCTGGAAAGATTGAGCTTGCTCCGCTGGTTGTTGATTTCTTATCCGGGGAAGCATCCCTAGCTGGGGAACGCATTCCTCTGACGCAAAAAGAACTACAGCTTCTTGGGTGCTTTGCCTTGTTTGCAGGTCGGCGGCTCAGCTGTGAAGAAATCTATCGCCGTGCTTGGGGTGAGGCCTCCGCCGGTGCTTCCGGAAGCATCAAAACCCATGTGGCCAACCTGCGCAAGAAGCTAAAATTGGATGATGGTGGCTGGTTTGAGCTGGTAAGCTCCGGCAGAAACGAATACGTCTTCAGCAAGGTACGATATTAGACTTTATATAAGGCATGCTTAAAAATCCTCTTTATAGACAGTCAGGGTGAAATACACCGAGGTGCCGTGCCCTTCCTCGCTTTCGATCCATATCTCACCGCCATGCTGCTCCACTATATGCTTGCAAATATATAGCCCAAGTCCGGTGCCGGTATCCTGACCAACCCCAGATTTTTCTTTTTTACTGTAGCGCTCAAAGCTATGGAGCAGGCGCTGCGCCTCCATTCCCACGCCGGTATCCGCCACACAGACCAGAATGTGAGCATTTTCCTTTTTTGCAGATATAGCGATCACGCCTTCTGTTGTGAAGCGTACTGCATTGGAAATCAAGTTGACGATGACCTGGGAAATGCGCGCAGGGTCGGCATGGACGGCGGGCAGACCGCTTTCGATGCGGATGTCCAACCGGTTCTGGTTTTTATTGAGGATGGGGTAATGGGTTTCCACGGCAGTATGGATGATTTCATCTACATAGCAACGCACCGGCTCCATAACCATACGCCCTTCCTCCATGCGGGTAACATCCAGAATTTGACCTACCATTAGGGAAAGTCGTTCCGCCTCAGAGGAGATCAGCGTCATCCTGCGGGATACCTCACCGCCATCCAACGTATCCGGCTTCCCCGCAAGCTGCTTTGTAGTCTGCGCATAGCCGGACATCACCGTTAGTGGCGTTTTTAGTTCATGGGAGACATTGCCCAAAAACTCGGTTTTCAGCCGGTTTAGGCTTTCCAAAGCTATTTTCTCCGCTTCCAGCTTTTGCTCCGCTTCTTTGGCTTCTCCTAACACCCGGTTATTCATTTGGAAGAGAGACACCGTTTGCGCCAGTACGAACACCAGCATAGCGGCTTCAGCGACAGGCGTATTCGGCCCATCACCAAAAATATCGCTGTACATTAAAATATCAGACACTACGGCAAGGTAAAAAACTGCTATGCCATACATAGCAGCGCCCTGCTCCTTGCTGGGATTACGCATATTCCAGAACAGAACCGCAATCCCCGGAACAATACACGCCACAAGCAAGAGCTGATAATATTTTAATATTGAGGTATAAAAAATCGAATCCCCAAGGAGTATACAGACACCGTAGACACAAGAACCGAGAAGAGCCGTATAGAGAATAATCCGAAAAAACCTCCCGACAGCATACTGCCCTAGGTATAGTGAAAGGAAAACGGTCACCAGCACCACACTCAAATATTCCAGCATAAAGGATAGGTTTCCGGGGATGGCGAAATAAACCCAAGCCTGTGTTTGGAGGCATTCCCTTAATGCCATAACGATACAGGCCAGGGCGAAATACAAAGTTGCTCTTGTGCGGGAGAGGATCAGATAAATACCTAGCAGCAATACTGCTGCGCATAAAAACGCGCCCATCACGGCGACTCCCTTTATTTTCTCAAATAAATAGGGATCAACTGTCGTTGCGCTTTTGCCTATAGTCAGCTCTGCAAGGGATGCTCCACGCTTGTCATGATAAAATTGCGCGCTGTAGAGGAGTATGTCCATTTCACCATTTACCGCAGCTCCGTGAAAGGTAATGTTGTTTTCCCAAACCACTGTATCTTGCTTGGTGGTACCGTTTTGTCCGCTCTGGGCGGCGAGTTCACCGTTTACATAGACCCGCATGGCATGGCGACCGGATAAGGTAAAGTTCATTGCATACACGCCGTTGCTTGCCGGAACTTTTAAAATAAACCGCTGGGAGAGGTAGTCCGCTCGGATTTCTTCAAAGCGGTTTGTGCTTTCCGGTACAGCGGAATCCGCATCCCTTGGCGAAAGATAGGTATTAGGGTAGTAGCCGCTGCCGGGGCTAAGCCTGACAACAGCTTTTTCAAAATCTGGGATACCGTTCAAGTCATACACACCATTTTGCTCGGTGAGGGTGATGATTTTTTGCTTCTCTCCTGTTCGCCAGTCCAGACTGGCAAGTGCCGTCAGTACTGCCGAAGTGAGAAGCGCCGCCAGCAAAATAAAGAGAAGTTTATGCTTAGAAATGAACCCTTTGATAGGCGATGCCTCCCTTCTGATCGATTGCTACCTGCCGATACCTACCGCCCCTCTAAGTCTCGTTCTCCCTATCTATAGACTTATCATACACCTTGATACCATGACGCGCGTTCCCGTGTAGCCCTTCTTTCGTTCTTGCTGCTGATGCGCGTAAAGTTGGGCTTATGCTTAAAGAATGTAAATTTTCTAATATTATGTCATATTTTGGGCGTAATTGCTAGTGAAAAAAAAGACGTGAAGGCATCATCCTTTCACGCCAAGGCACATTGTTACTGCCTCCTTACTCGATGGGCAGCTGTATTTCTGTCAGCCATTCATTGACATCATCCTTGTTCCACACCCCATCAATGTAGCATTCACGAGCCAATCCATTTACCTTGTAACCATTCTCATTTGCATACTTCATAATATAGGCGTAGGCCTCTCCCAGCAAGTCATAAGCTCCTTTATGATAAATGCAGATAGCTTTTGTTGTCGGCAGTGTACGAAACTTAACTCTTTCATTTTCTACTCCAGCCTTAGTAACTGCTTGCGAATACCTGGTTAGAATATTGGTTTCTTTATGCTCTCCGTCAAGATATTCACAAAATCCGTAATCTGGTTTTGTACATTCAAGGTTAGGATTCAGCCTACGGCATTCTGTTGCCGAACCTAAAACAAGCATAGACATCTCGGAATAATCTTTAAGTACGCGCTCCTCGCTGTAAACTACACACTCGGGAATTTCTTTAACAACTGCTTGATACTTCATTTCTTTTTCCTCCGATAAATACTTTATTATGGAGAGTTGATGGGAAATGTCGTATAGTCTTTGCTTTAGTTCTGCTTCCTTAGCCACCAATATTTCTTTTATTTGTTGTCCCTCTAGATAGGCCTTAACCTCATCCACCGAAAAATCCAGTTGCCTGAGCGCTTTTATTGTTGCTGCCGTTTCCAACTGGGTGGTTTCATAATAACGGTACCCTGTCCACTCATCAACCTCCGTCGGTACAAGTAGTCCTTCTTTTTCATAAAAGCGTAAAGCCTTGACTGTCAACATACAAAGCTTTGAAAATTCACCAATTTTTAGCATTTCCTCACCTCCACATATTTATCGTAGTCTATCCCCTAAGAGGAGAGTCAAGTGTCGACCAATTAATTATTATTTCTTAAGCGTGCTCAAATGGCTTTGCTCCTACCGACATTAACCATACCATGAAAAACGAGGGCAGAAAATAGTTTTACATAGCTCAAACTGAAGAAAGCTTTCATATCATAGTATTAACAGTGCCCAGTAAAAGATAAGGCAGGGGCGAGGCCGTCGACAAATGCTGCATTTCTTCGCCCGCTCCCCACCTTCATCATTTAAACTGACACTGCTGCTTATCCTTGCGGCGGATCATAAAGGTCATCGGTTGTTGTGTCGATGACCTTTATATCCCTTACGCCAGTAAGGGTACCGTGGGCCGTAAGAAATATCTCGCTGGCAATCAGTGAGTTCATGACGCTCATGGCTTCAGCTAATTGGATATCCTCACGCGGCTGGGGTACGATTATCGTGAACGTTTTCCCTAGACTGGTTGTGAAGGATAGCCTTGCTGCTCTGTTCGTGGTCACAGCCAAATGAAGCACCTCCTTTCGCTCGAGTTTATACTGGTCTTACTACTCGTTGATCAATTCCTCGGTTTTGCGAGTGTAGACGTCCAGGAGGGTGTACTCCGAAAGATCAAAGATGGCGTGAGCCATCTCGTAGGCAGCTTGTTCAGAAACATTGTAAACAATATTAGTCAGGGCTCGTTGCTTGGTGATCGGAGCGCCGGTGGGGCTGAGGCCGGTCTGATAAACCAAGACCAAAGCTGCACTGGACGGTGTCGCAATAACTGGCATAAAATCATCCCCTTTCGCCCAAAGTGACAGACTCAGCTGTCCTACAATCATACTATGGCTTTGTCCAGCGAAGGGTTCCGCAATTAACGCCTAATTTTTGGGGGCTTTTTGGCTGGAGGCCACTCCTTAATCGTCTCAGCTATGGAATCAAGCAGCTTCTGAGCCCCTTTTCTTTTTTCCTCTTTCAGCTCCCCATCAAGATAAGTCAGATTGGTAAGGGCCGTAGTCAAATCGAAGAAGGCAGTGCTGATGGTTTTACAGCAGGTGTCACAGCGTTCCACATACTTAGCGGCAGCGTTAGGGTCGATTTCCGTGGGGAGATTGTGAGTCGGTAAGTTCATATTATTATCCAAGAGGGTATTGACGAGTGAGGGATGGGCAGCAGCAGCAGGCGCTCCTTCTCGGGCCTCTTCTTGGACTTTTTCCGGATGTCCGGGAGGCTCTAGCGGGGCTTTGGCCTGTTCCTTTTTGACTTCAGAGAGAGCGCTGTCGATTATTTCCAGGCCTTTTTTAAGGACTTCATTTTCCTGAAGGGCTTGCACACTCTCCCGCTTAGCCAAGTCCCTGTCCTTCAGGGCCTGCTGCAGCTCCTCTTTCGTCATCCCGGCCACATCGTTCTGAGCAATGAATTCCTCCCGATCTCCTTCCGGTAAAGCTAAGAGGAGGACAGCTTGGGTATAAGTCAAATTTGGCACTGGTGCAAAATTTGACATACCCGACCCGTCCAGGAGGCTTGACCCATACTCTTCATAGATCTTTATCAGTCTGCAGGCAGTACTCTGAGAATAGCTTACGGACTCTTCCAGCCACTTACCCCATTCCCCATGCTTAACCAAGCCCTTCGCTTCCTTCAGACGGCGGCCAATTTCAATGGCGCTGGCCAGCAGGATTTTTCTGGTTTGGTGGGTAACCATATTGATTTCAGCCGCGATAACCATGGTTGTCCGTTCCGTCACTAAATCATTCACAACATTCCCCCCGGCTTTCCCTAATTCGTCTCATGACAGAATATGCCGACGGAGAATGGAGTGTGAGGTTATCGGATCTGCGCCTGATAACGCGGAGTTTCTAAACATCGTCAAAGAACTAAAACAGCTTCCTGAATAAATGCCACAATAGCAGGCCGAGCCGTAATTAACGACTTAACCTGCTATTTTCTATGCTCATTCTGTTCGCTTTTTCTCTGGCTTCGGAATAGGTGTAATTGTATCTACGATGTCCTCCTACTTTATGTTCACTTCAGTTTTTTCATCATTAGTAGCGCATGACTCTATCTACTTACGAATCAATGAGGAGAGCTCTTGTTCGATCTTCTTATCCAATACCCCTTCGCCACCGAAAATAACCCCACCCACCATTTGCCTAGTTTTCAAATAGTTGATGATCTCATTGCCAATAGTATCACCGACTAAAAGGATAGGGGCATTGTAGTTTGCGGCGAACACACCACCTGCCAATGCATCAGGGAAGTTCTTACCTGTAGCAAGACATACACTTTGACCGGATAGGCTGAAGTGTTTAGCAACAGCCAAGGATGTGGCATAACGATTTTCTCCTCCCAGTCGGATAATATTGCTCGAGGTCAATCCCGTTATCTCTGCCACTTGATCGGCAACTTGTGCACTGATCACCCCTTCACCGCCAACGATATACACTTTAATAGGATTTATTTCGGTTATCTTTTGTCTGACTGCATCACTTATTTTGTCTTTTCCCACTAAGAGAATCGGGCTATCTCCGGCTGCTGCGCTACTGCTGATGCTTAAGGCATCGGCATAGCTCCCTTCATTCACCAAAATAATGGGTCTTCCTGTGGGAACTTGTAATTGTTCAGCGATCTTTAAAGCGGTCTCACTGCGGTCCTTACCACTGATGCGTGTAATCTTCATAAATCCGGCAGCAGCGATTTGATCTTCAACTTTTTGATCAACTGCACCTGTTCCACCAAGGATATAAACCGTGCCTGATGTGTCAAGGTTTGCTATAAGATAATTCATTATCTTTTTCTGTCCGTTCTGACTACTGTCGACCAACAGGATTGGTGCATTCAGCTTGTAAGCCAAAACGCTACCTGCTAAAGCATCCGGATAGTTCTTCGCTGTGGTTAGAACGACATTTTGGACTTTGGTGGTATTATTGGCTTTCGCTATAGCAAGCGCGGTATCCACTCGATTATCTCCTGCGAGTCTTTGCAGCCCAGTTAATGGCTTATTCATTTTAAAATCCCATTTAACGATTTCCTGTTCTACGGAAATGGTCATGCTTTTATAATCTTCATAGCCTTCTTTAGTTGCGACAAGATAATAATCGGCATTGGGAAAGACCATGAAAGCATAAAAACCTGCTTGGTCGCTGAACTGTGGATTTTTGTTATTACTTGGTTTAAAATCTTCGAGAATAGGCAAATCTACACGGGCATTGGCCGTGTTGCCATTCTGTTTGTTTCTGTCTGTGTCGGCATAGTATAAGGTGACATAAGCGCCGATAATCTTCTCACCCGTGGTCGCATCAATGATGGTGCCGTAGGGATCGATCAATGTACTGGTAAGACTTGTAACTTGTCCATTACTGCCAACCTTTACTTCGATGGTACCTATGGATATTCTTTGATTATTTCCCAGATCAAAATATACAGCAAACTGAGATTGCGTATTACTGGCTAGGTTGCTGATTTCGATGGTGCCATCTGTTTTCATCGTGATTATAGCATCCTTGTTGACCAACGAAGTGAATCCAAGCTTGCTTACATCGCTAAAGGAGTTTTGCGTTCCGTCATGCTGTTTGAAAATGATGGCCTCCTGAGATTTTACCTGTACAACTGTTGTTCCATCTTCCGCTGTACTTAACTGGGCATTAATCCCCTTGACCGCAGCTCCTGTTTTACTGTCAATCACTTCCCCTGTGACAATGTTTGGAGCAGTAAATACCGGAGTCGGTGAATCTTCTCCGTCAGATCCCCCTGAATCACCAAGGTACCTCCACTGAGCATAAATGTTAGTATTGGCGTTAAATTCGGTGTCGGTGGTTACCGCCGTGCCGTCGCTGGCTGCTGTAAACCAACCACTAAAGGAATAGCCGCTGCGGGTGGGAACTGGCAGACCGGTAAGCTTGCCATCCACGCCTGTTGTCAAAGCAGACGGAGTAAGGGCGTTGCCGCCGTTGGTGTCGAGGGTGATGGCATACCTCCACTGAGCGTGTAGTGTCACACTGCTACTACCTATGACAAAGGTGTTACCGCTGCTGTAGGAAGTGCCAATCCCATTAGCTCCCGTATTCCAGCCTGCAAAAGTGTAACCTGCCTTCACCAAATTACCCGTATTGTCCAATACCGTAACACTATCCCCATTATTATAACCTGTGGCATCTGTCGGTACTGCTCCTCCTGTATTGCCGTTGCCATTATAAACAACCCCTAAACTGTTATTTAGGATTGGCATGTTGGTGATATTATCAAGCTCTGCAGCTGTACCTAAAGCGGTTAAATTATTAGTCCCTGTTTTTGCATAATTCACTTTTATGTTCGTGTCGGTATATGCTATATTAGCGCTTAAATTTAGCTGAATACTCGACCCTGTAGTAGCCACAGCTGTTACCACTGGGTTTGACGCTATACCACTGACCGTAAATGCCGTTGGGTCGGCCTCTCCTGCAGACAACCGGGTATTTAACAATAATTCGATACTTGTCTTACTGGTTGTTCCTGCTGTACCGATAATTTTTCCACAACCAGAGCCCAGAGTTGTAAAATAAATACATCCTGTTTGATCAATATAAGTTCCCCAAGGAAAATTGATATTTGTTGGAGTCTGAAAAGATCCAACCTTATTTCCACTAGTATCATATTTTTCTATTATTTTTGTTCCTATAGAAACATAAAGATATCCGTCTTGCCCCAATGTCACCCATGTTGGTGTATTTAAACCTATTATAAAGTCAGTTACTGCACCCGTTGGATCAATTTTTCTGATTTTACAGCCTGAACGATCCGAAACATACAGATTATCATCGGCATCTACGGTCATTCCAATAATTGAATTTGTACCAAGATTTATTGCAAAGTCCTCAATGTTAGAGCCATCTAGGTCCATTTTTAATATTTTTCCTGAAGTATAATTTACGGCATATAATTTGTTATGACTGTCTATAACCAGAGAAGTGAATAAGTTCATTCCCGATATTATGGGGGTTTTTGTCCCGCCTGGATCAATTCTATTGATTTTCCCACCACCATGCTCTGCTATATATAAGTTGCCGGTGTTATCAAAGACCATTCCAATCGGTTGGTTTAAGCCTGTTACAACAGTTGTCTGGTTTTGCCCATTCTTATCTACCTTAACAACCTTATTGCCGCCATACTCAGCAATATAGAGCTTGTCATCAGGACCTTCGACGACATTGACTGCCGTGTTAAGCCCACTCGATACAACATCCGTTGCATAAGAGATTGATGCCGCGCTTACCGAAACCGTGGGAACCATGAACATTATGGCAAATAACAAGATAACCACTGCCAATTTTCTAACAAATTGATTTTGTTTCATACTCTAGTCCGCCCTTTCTTAGTTCACTGTTGATACTTCTCTCAAATCGCATGATAGCTCCATGTATTCCTTGAGTGCTCCACTAGGTTGATTCAATTCATCCCCCTCCTTAGCGCAGGTCAGTGCTATCAAACCATAAGGTTAAAAAGCGCTAGTACTAATTACTCCGTCCTTATCCCATGACGGCATCAACTCGCTACATGCTTATGATGATGATCAATGTAAACCAGCTTACCATTAATATAGCATAAGAAATTCTTCCCAAAGGTCCACGGCTTGAATTGCATCTTTTTTGTCCTGAAATGTAAGAGTCAAGAAGCAATACCCTTGGATATGAAAATTATGCCGCATCAATCTGATATCCCCTCGGTAACAGGGTATATTTCGGAAGTAGTTGCCGGTGTTGCATAGTAAATATTCCGAATCATTAAGAACTATTCGGGGAATATTGTTCTTTATTTCACAAATATAGTCACCCTGTATCAAGTCCGTATTTGGCAGCCGGTACCAATTGCTTTTAGCGATCGGTCAAGTTTTGGCCAGAAGTCCGATACCTTGATATAGGCTTTAAAAGATGTCGCATTAAGGTGTACCCACCTAATTGTTACTGATAATCTTGATTTTCCACTATAATTTCTCCACTCAATGATTTAGCAAAATGTTATTCTTTCTCTGAGTAGATATGCCAAACGTGGTTAAGGGGTCCGCTTCCTTTCCCAAGATCAAGCATAGCCCTCAAGGCACCTGAAATATATTCCTTCGCTAATTGAATGGAAGTTTCCAAATCTATGCCCTTGGCAAGATTGGAAGCAATGGCACTGGATAAAGTACAGCCGGTTCCATGAGTGTTCGTATTGTCAATTTTCTCCCCTCTGAACCATCTATACTCATGATTTCTATACAATAAATCATTGGCGTCGTTTATGCTGTGACCACCCTTGCATAGAACAGCACATCCATATTCCTTGCTGATTATTTCTGCCGCTTTGATCATGTCCTCTTCATTGACAATAGATATTCCAGATAGGACAGATGCCTCTGGAATATTAGGTGTCAATAAAATTGCCTGAGGAAGCAAAAGATTTTTCAAGGTTGCTATCGCATCATCCTGAAGAAGCTTTGAACCACTGGTGGAAATCATGACAGGATCGACAACAATGTTTTGCGCATGATAAAATTTAAGCTTCTCTGCTATGATTTCAATCAGTCCGACCGATGAAACCATACCAATCTTCACTGCATCCGGATAGATATCTGTAAAAATACTGTCCAACTGTTGGCCTAAAAATTCTGGAGTAACCTCCATGATCCCTGTAACGCCGGTCGTATTCTGTGCAGTAAGAGCAGTAACCGCACTCATGGCATATACACCATTTGCGGTCATTGTCTTAATATCTGCCTGGATGCCGGCGCCTCCGCTGGAATCGCTTCCAGCGATTGTTAATGCTGTTTTCACTATTTTCTCCATTCCGCTGTTTCCAGCTTCGCATTAATTTTGATAGAGCGACAGAAGGTGGTGCCCCCAATCTGCCGCATAAAACATCTTTTAGGAAGATGCTTTGACCAAGAAAACATTGAAATCATTTAGCTTTTCTAGGTAAATGTCGCTGGTTCTTTTAATTTTTTCTATGTTTGCATGGTTGGAAGCATCAAATACTCCCACTGTCCTAAAGCCGGTATCTTTTGCCGACTTAAGGGCGAACAGTGCATCTTCGAAAACCCATGTATCCATCGGAAGGGTTCCCATATGCTTCGCTGCAGCAAGGTAGATATCCGGCTTTTCTTTGCCGGAGCCTATTTCAGTACATGTAAATATCCCGTCAAAACGATTGATCACATTCAGCCTTTCCAGGGCTCTTGCAAAAACCTGCCTGTCACAAGATGTTGCTACGGCCATTTTGATGCCAGCCTGCTGCATATCTTTTAGGAACTGCTCCACACCTTCTTTTAATTGGACCTGATAAAAATAGAAATCTTCAATAGTATGGTTGATTCCCGTTATGATTGCCTCTACATCCATGTCCAGACAGTATCTTTCCTTTAAAAACTCCGCCCCTTCAGTCATGCTCATGGAGTACATGACTTTTGCAAGATCGGGTTCCGCCTCTATCCCCAGATTATGCAAAAACACTTCCCCAGCCTTATCCCAGATGGGCATAGAGTCCAGAAGGGTTCCGTCTAAGTCGAAAATTGCTCCCTTAATCATTGTTCACCTATTTTTCGGTTAATTCTTATGCTCAACTAAGGCATAGAGTTTCCAAGTTTTAACAAGATCAGCAGCCGCCAAATGTGGATCATCATCCTCAGACACAGCGGTAACGACAAAGAAACCATGGACTCCGGTTTGGGCAAGCTGAGGGATATCCACAAGCTTAACTCCGCCACCAACTACCACAGGAATCGGACTGAGTTTGGCAAGCTTTGCAATATCTGCAAAACTTCGAGTGACCACTTTTCCATCCTGATCGAGCCCACAATCTGGCTTCGTCATGGTTTCATGCAGCGGTCCGGCACCGAAATAGTCAATCCGAGAAACATCTGCAGTCTCAATATAGTCGAATAGTTCATCGGTTCTAGCTGATAAGCCAACAATTGAATCCTCGCCCAAGTATTCCCGGCAAACTTCCACTGGGATATCGGATTGTCCGACGTGGATACCATCAACTTTTACACCTTGTTTTCTTGCAGCTAAGATAACATCAAGGCGGTCGTCCACCAGCAGCGCTACTTCATCTGACTTGCCGGCTTGAGCGATGACCTCCGCGGCCTGACGAGTTAACTCAATCAATTCTCGAGCCGAGGCTATCTTTGAACGGATTTGCACACAGGTAAATCCGGCCTCAACAGCAGCTTGAATGATTGGCGCAGCGGGTCGTCCTTTTGTATTTTCAGGGCCCACCACTAAGTAAGCCGATATATCGAGTTTTTCTCTAATACTCATTTTTGTCCTCCTAGAATCACTTCTATTTTATCAACTTTGGTGCGCACAAATTACGCCTCTTCAATCTCCAGCGGATTGTTTGCGATATCCGCTGCGGAAGCTTTATACAGTTCATCGAGGAACTGTATCTGAAAACTTCCAGGGCCATCCACCTTATGTTCAGCCCGTTTTCCTGCTAAATTGTAAACCGCAGTAGCAGTAAGCGCTGCGATAAACGGTGAGGTGGCTGCTGCATAAACCGCAACGACTCCACCTAAGGAACAGCCTGACCCTGTAATTTTCTCCATGAAGTCGGACCCTCCTTGAGAGTAGGCTATGAGGTCACCGTCAGTTACACAATCCGTTTTACCCGATACGGCAACAGCCCCGCCCGTCCACTTGGCTAACGAGACAGCCGCAGCCTTGGCGGCACTGACTGAATCCGTAGAGTCAACACCACGGACATTGGATACACCTGTACCGCCGTCCAAACCCCACAATCCAGCCAAAGCTATAATTTCCGAAGCATTTCCTCTGATCACAGAGGGTTTATACTCTTTAAACTGCAGTAACAGCTGAGTTCTGAGTGAACCTATACCGATGGCCACCGGATCTAGCACCCAAGGTTTCCCCGTATCATGCAAAACCTTGGCTAAGTGAGGTAAAGTCTCCGCATAGATCGGAAAAAGAGTACCCACGTTTATGTAGGTTGCTCCACCAGCTTTGGCTAGAAATTCGCCCTCATCAGGCAGATAAACCATAGCTGCCGATCCCCCAACAGCAAGCTGGGCATTAGCCACAAAATTGATCGTTACAGTGTTGGTGATTGATCCTGCCATAGGATTTGTTCGTCTTACCGTTTCAACTGCCTCAATAATTTGGTGTTTAATGTCCTCTTTATTTATCATGTGCATTTTCCTTTCAGGATTTTCTTGCTTTCTGTACTATGAAACTAAAAAAGTGCTCTCCCTTGTAAGGAAAGCACTTAATAATTGATCATAATGAATAGCTTCCCTACGACAGTATTAACTGACAGGTTCAAAGGGTCAGGTTTTACCTTCTCAACTCGTAAGAGTCCCCCTGCAAAAATATTTTGTTCTTTACATCGTATCGCTTGCTTCCTAACGTGTCAAGCTTTGATTTTGCCAAAAAGCAAGGCGTTATAATACTTCTTTTCTAAGAAATAGTGGTCCTTTAGTCTTCCCTCTAATTCGTACCCATTCTTTTCAAGTATGCGGGCAGAACCAATATTTGCATCCACTACACTGGCACAAAGTTTATGAAGATTAAGGGCTTCAAAGGCAAAAGCACTGATTAATGCAACGCTCTCTGTGCCATATCCCTTACCCCAATATTTTTTGTGCAATACATAGCCAATCTCCGCATGGTTCGCTATTCGATCAATATTAAAAATCATCGCGGTTCCAATAATGATTTGATTTGATTTCAGGGCAATGGACGCATAAAAATGAGTCCCGGCCGACTCACGTTTTAACATCGTTGCGATGTGCTCACGAGTTTCATCCAAGGTATTCATTAAAGGCCAGCCAATAAACTTGGAAACCTCCTGATCTGATGTGTAAGCATGAATTTCTTGAGCATCTTCAATCTTTAATGATTTAAAGTAGATATCTTTACCTTCCAGGCAATGAAATGCACATGCGCCCATC
>NZ_JBBWUA010000004.1:0-258794 GCF_038181555.1 Desulfitobacterium sp. THU1
TATCGAGTCATAAAAGCTGATAATTTAACATATTTTTGAGCACTTTTCTTTCACCCAATGGGTGAAAGCTGAATTTCGAAGGAACGCATATTTATCAAGGCTTTGATTATGCTTTTTGAAGTACTGACGTAGAATCTAGGAAGAAGGCAGATCTTACCCTAAATTTGGGGGGAGTGACCATGGATGTACAGGGAATAGAGGGGAAGTCTCGTCCCGGTGAAGTGGTCAACGGCATCTATGAATGGGGGGGCCAAAAGAGCGCCAAGGATCCAAAGTTTTCGTATCAAACGAATGGGGATACTACACGGATTCGTTTTGATTCTGAAAAAAGAACCAGTACCGGTGACAGCAAACTGCAGCTGAACCTTTCTGATTATGTGCTCTATGAAGGTATAAAACTAAATGCCGGAGTTGTCAGCGGAACTATGGATTTCAGCCGACTACGGATTGAAGATTTAGAGATCAATACGGGAGCTAGTGAAATCGAGCTGAGGTTTGGCGATACCGGTGTCGCAACAAAGGTCGATCTTAGTACAGGAGCTACCGATCTGAACCTTATAGTTCCTGAGAATGTGGGCTTGAAAATTGATATGAACGGGATTGCCAGTGAAACAAATTTTGCCGGGGATGGTCTTATCCTAAATTCTAAAGATTGGGTAAGCCCGAATTATCATGAAGCTCAAACTAAACTTGAGTTTGATATCTCCATGGCTGCCGGAAAAGTTAACTTAGAGCGCGTTGTATCATCAGGAGATTCGTCTAAAGATGCTCAATCTACACAAACTAAAACCTGGTAAGAGATCAGCCCCATAGAGTTAATGTAATGGGTCTAAATAGCCCCTCGTTCCCAACAATCCTGATGGAAACGAGGGGCTTAACTCTGCTCTATCGTAACTTATGTCTTAAATTCTTGGCATGTTTTTGCCATAAAAAATCTCAGACATTTCCTTTTTAAGCTTGAGCTTGATTTTGCGCTTATCACCGATGGAAAGCTCTTTTTTTGCTGTGCCGAAGAGGTAGTTGTCCAGATCGAAGTCCTTGATAATCATTTTAGTATGGAAGATATTTTCCTGAAAGACTGTGACATCGATCATTTGGTAAATATCTCGATATTTCCGGTTGATGTAATTTTGGATAGAATTAATCTTATGATCAATGAAAACCTTTCTTCCATCTACATCACGAGTGAATCCGCGAACTCGATAGTCGGCGACAACGATATCCGGCCCAAAGCTCTCAATCAGAAAATTAAGGGCCTTCAGTGGGGAAATCTGTCCGCAGGTGGAGACATCAATATCGGCTCGGAAAGTGGATATTCCACCGTGGGGATGGCTTTCAGGATAGGTATGCACTGTAATATGGCTTTTATCTAAGTGAGCAACCACGGCGTCGGGTAGAGGTCCCTCTTTGTCCGTATAATTGCGTTCGGAGGGATTATCGTCCGAATGCTCAGGATCCATATGTTCTTCCGCAATGAGCATCGTCACGCTAGCCCCTTGGGGATCATAGTCTTGCTTGGCAATATTTAAAATCGTGGCTCCGACGATACGGGCTACCTCTGTGACGATATTGGTTAGTCTCTCAGCATTGTATTCCTCATCAATATATTGGATGTAGGCATCGCGATGTTCTGGCGTTTTAGCGTAGCATATATCATACATATTAAAGCTCAAAGTTTTGGTAAGATTATTAAACCCATAAAGCTTTAGTCTTTTTATCGGTCTTACTTCCAATCTCTACTTCCTCCCAACAGCTTTTAATGGTACTTTCCCTTGAAAACCTCCGAATTATTCCTGATTCAATAGTATATGATGGGGCTATACGCTTTGGCTTTTGAGAAAAAAGAAGGATAATCCTCTTATAAGAAAGAATAGATACCACAAGATTTTTCATATAAGGATACTATAATACAAGTTTCTTTCTGAGGCTAGCATTATTATTTAATATTTCCTGTGCTATTGAAGATAATAGGATAGGACAGGAGCTGGAAATGAGTTTAGGAATAAAGGAGGAAAATATGATGTCTCACCAACTTCCGGAACTACCCTATGCCTACAATGCCCTAGAGCCTTTTTATGACGAGGCCACTGTACGCCTTCATCATGACGCCCATCACAAAACCTATGTGGATGGGCTAAACAATGCGGAGGCAAAGCTTGCGGAAGCTCGCGAAAAAGGAGATTTCTCCTTAGTGAAGCATTGGGAAAGAGAATTAGCCTTCCATGGTTCCGGTCACTTACTGCACACCCTTTTTTGGATGAACATGAGTCCCCAAGGTGGAGGAGCTCCGAGCGACATGTTAGCAGCGAGGATTAATCAAGATTTTAGTTCTTTTGAGAGTTTCAAGAAACAATTCTCAGCGGCCGCTGTAGCCGTTGAAGGTTCAGGTTGGGCGGTCCTTGTCTGGAATGCAGAATTCCAGAGGCTAGAGATATTACAAGCGGAAAAACACCAAAACCTCACCCAATGGGGCGTGACCCCACTTTTGACGGTGGATGTTTGGGAGCATGCTTATTATCTTAGATACCAGAATAAGCGAGCAGCTTGGGTAGAAGCCTGGTGGAATCTTGTCAATTGGATGGATGTAGCTGAACGGTTTGCTAAGGTGAGATGAATTATCTCGCTTTGACTCAAAAATAGAAAGGGCCAGACACTTCAGGAGACTGAAGAGGCACCTTTCTATTTTTTAATTCGAGTTTAAAACCAATGTTTTGGGCAGCCAAGATAATTAGATTCTATTAGTACAAAGTCAAATTGCTGTTAATAATATGTTAAGGTAGCCTAAAGATTTATCGTTGACTAGCATTTTTGCAGAAAACTAATTTTATGCTCTATTATTACTGGATAATCAATCAACTTAACCTTAACTTAACCTTAACTTCATTTTACCTTAACATGATCCGGATAATATGAGAGTATAGAAAATTATAGAAGTTTTGCGCTACTAAGGGATGCTAGTGGAGGATGTCATGGTGAAAATTTTGCTTGTCGAAGATGATGTGATGATTCAAGAGCTTGTCACTTTTAATCTTGAACGGGAAGGGTACACCGTAGAGACCGTTGATGAGGGGAAAAGTGCCTTGGAGTTTCTGAAAAAGGAGAAACCCGATTTGATTCTCTTGGATGTTATGCTATCTGAATTAGACGGCTTTGAAGTATGTAAGGCTATTCGAGCAAATACCGAGACGGCAAACCTACCCATTATTATGCTAAGTGCACGTGATGAAATAGCTGATAAAGTAGTTGGTTTAGAGCTGGGGGCCGATGATTATATCACCAAACCATTCAGCCCCCGGGAATTGTTAGCGCGCATCAAAGCACGGATGCGAGAGGAAAAGCGAAATTCCGTTCCTGAACCGGTTTCACTTACTTGGGGAGACCTGGAAATTTGGCCGGAAAGCTATTTGGTAACGATTAGAGGAGAATATGTAACACTTACAGGAAAGGAATTTGAGCTGCTTCATCTCTTTATGAAACGCCCTAATCAAGTTTTCAACCGCGAGTATCTGTTGCAGAAGGTTTGGGGATATACTATAAGTGGAGATACGAGAACCGTCGATGTCCATATTAGTAACCTGAGGAGTAAGCTTAAAGGCGTTACACCTATTATTGAGTCTGTACGAGGTGTAGGGTATCGTTTAGCAGTTAGCCCAACGAAGACTAAAAATTGCTAATGTTTACAACCTAATAATAAATAGAATCAAGGCCTTATATTGGTGTAAATCTATGTTATAATATATTTCAATTATTATGTATTTCAATTATTAGGTATTTCCACAAAGTACATAAACTCTATTTGACTAAAAACTAAATAGAGAGCATTTTATGATATAAGCATAGTATGAATTGTACTTATATACGGTTCGAAAACTTGTTGTCAGGGAACAGTACTTAATCAAAGGAGGAGCATAAATTGAGTAATCGGAATGTATTTGATAATTCATTGGAAGAGCTCAACCAAAAAGTATTTAAATTAGGCAAAATAGTAAATTCTCGGGTGGATGCTTCTATGCAATCTTTGGTTAAACAGGATTTGGAACTTGCCAATCAAGTGGCAACAGGCGATTTGGAAGTCAACGAACTTCAATCAAAAATCGAAGAAAGTTGTATGCTCTTGATTGCAACCCAACAACCCATGGCTAAGGATTTGCGCAAAATTGTTGCTGCCTTTAAACTTTCTATTAATTTGGAGAGAATTGGCGATTTAGCTGTTGATATAGCAAAACATACGATTCGTACGGGAGAGCAAAAAGCTCTAAAGCCTTTGGTTGATTTGCCAAGAATGGCGGATATTGTCCAACAGATGGTTGTTTTAGGAATTGAAGCTTATAAAATGGAAGACCCAGAAGCTGCTAAAGCTATGGCTCAAATGGATGACGAGGTGGATCATCTCTATGCTCAAGTCTTCCGCGAATTGCTCGTATTTATGATGGAAGATCCGAAAACGATCAGTCAAGCCACTTACCTTATTTTCGTTGGTCGTTTTCTCGAAAGAATGGGAGATTATTGCACCAACATTGCTGAAGAGGTCGTATACGTGGAAACAGGAAAGAGGTCAGATCTTAATCTTTAAAATTTGATTTTTTCAGTGGAACACATTAATAGTCAAGTAAGAAGAGCTAAGCTTTTGTATGAAAGCATTAGCTCTTCTTCTTATTTGATAGAAAATATAAGATTTATAAAGCTAATTACAGTATTCTATAATTCTAATAAGCAAGTAAAATAAAAAAACTACCGCTAAAGCGGCAGCGATGCGAGGAAATTTCCTCATCTATAAAAAAGTAAGAAGGATGTTGTGATTTCCAATATAACAGAAGAATGTTAAGACTGTATATTATGTTTGTTAGAGTTACGTTAATTTACATTAAGTTTACAATTAACAAGCGGAGTACTTACAATCCAATGGTAAAATCACAAAAGATTTTTCTTTTAACCAATTCCCTTAGTTAGGCTAAGGGAATTGGTTATTACATCAAGATTCATATGGATTCATTTTAATTGTAGGAGGAATCATAGCTTGAAATTGAGTAACAGAAAGATTGTCGAAAATCTTAATAAAGACCATATCGAAGCCGTTCAGACCATGGAAAACCTAGTGGGAATAAACATAAAACAAGTCGAAAGTGTTGTGCAAACTAAGGATAAATACCTTGAAATTGCCAAAGCTATAACCGCCACTGAAGATAAAGTTAAATTATCTAATGAATCAAGCTTGAAGATGGATGAAATGCGCTTAGAGGTAGAAGACAGACTACAAAGGGTTGTAAACATATCTGAAGAAAACTCGCACGGCATCGGTGAAGTATCCATGTCAATGGAAGAGCAGGCGGCTTCAGTACAGCAAATAACAAAAGCGTGCGAGATGCTAGATGAATTAGCACGCGATCTTCAGGTGCTCGTTGGGCGTTTTCAAATTGCCTAAAGGCTAAATTATTTGGTGATTTAAATATTAACCTAAACTTTACAATAAGTTAACCTGCAAAAAACAATAGCAGTTTATACTTTGATTATGCAAAGGGTTGTATATTTTCTATTTACATATACAAAACTTCGTTTGCTGAAAGTTCCAAGGTACAGTCTCGAAATATAAAGGGGGTAGTCAGTAACTGGAAGAGGTTAAGTGGAAGGTATCTATTTGTCTAGCCAAAGAAAGATTATTTTTAGATTGTTCAATGATAGTCGAATCAGAAAGTAGATAAATTAGTTTGACATTATACTAGAATTATATTTTAAATTTTAGGAGGGTTTATTAATGTTCAATAAGAAAGTTATTGCGGCAATTGTTAGCTTAGGCCTGGTTTTTAGTTTAGCCGGATGCGGAAAAACTGAAGCTCCTAAGGATCAAACTGGAGCCAATAATCAAGCGCAAGCCGAAAAATTAAGTGGTAGCGTTATCGTCGACGGTTCCGGCACCGTATATCCCCTTATGGCTCATATTGCTGAAAATTATATGACCGAAAAGCAACCGGATGTCAGTGTTCAAGTTGGACGCGCAGGATCCAGTGCTGGATTTAAAAAGTTCATCCCCGGCGAAACTGACCTGTCTGATGCATCCAGAAAAATTAAAGGTTCTGAAGTAGAAGAACTCAAAGCTAAAGGTCTGGAAATGGGCGCCAATGTTATGGAAGTCAAACTCGCTTATGACGGACTGACCGTTGTAATCAACAAAGATAACACTTGGGCAAAAGAAATGACTAAAGACGAAGTTATTAAGATGTTTACTTCTAAAGCAGTAAAAGCAGATGACAAAGTTCTTTGGTCTGATATTCGTACCGATTGGCCGAAAGAAGAAGTTAAATTCTATGGACCAAACGAAAATCATGGAACCTATGAATTCTTCTATGAAAACATCCTCGAGAAAAAAGACCTTGTTGGTTCCGTTAACTTACAACAAGAATACTCTACCTTGGTTGACTTAGTATCACAAGACAAAAACGCCATTGCTTTCTTTGGCTATGGATACTATGCTAGCAACACCGATAAATTACAAGCTGTAGCAATTGATTTTGGTAAAGGTGCGGTTGTTCCTGGACTAGAAACTATTGGTGAAGACCTTGGTTATGCAGGATTTACAAGAATTGTTTATACCTACTTGAACCTGAACTTTGCTAAAGAAAAACCACAAGTCCTCGATTTTGCTAAATTCGTAGTTTCCCCGGAAGGCGCTGCAAAATTAGCTGCAGATAACGGATTTGCTCCCCTACCTGAATCAGTTTATGCAGAGTACACCGCAGCTTTAGAGGCAGTTAAGTAAACAACTTTTATTTTAGGGTTTTAGGGTGGGAATTCAATTAAAATCCCATCCTAAAATTTGTGTTTACAGAAGAATGTCGCAGAGGTGAAGATATGGATGATAAAATAAAGGTAAGAGATATAATCCGTAAGAACATTTCAACAAAAAGGCAGACTTCCGACAAAGTCATGCCGAGCTTCTTTTTGTTAATGGCTTCAGTATCGGTTATAACCACTCTTGGCATTATCGCGGTCTTGGTCGTGGATGCCTCGAAATTTTTCAGTGCAGTTCCCTTAGCGGAGGTATTTAGCACAAAATTAGCTCCCCTAAGTGCAAACCCTTCCTATGGTATATTGCCTTTGATAACCGGAACCCTAATGACGACAATCATTGCCATGATCGTTGCTGTACCGATCGGGCTTGGAGCAGCGATTTACTTAAGTCAATTTGCCTCAGCTAGGTTGCGCAGATTTTTGAAACCTATGATGGAGATTCTAGCGGGTATTCCAACCATCGTGTATGGTTTTTTTGCCTATTCTTTTGTAACTCCGTTGCTGATGAATGTGATTCCATCTCTCCAAGCTAAAAACGCTTTGAGCCCGGGAATTGTCATGGGAATTATGATTATTCCTATGGTAGCTTCCTTGTCAGAGGATGCGATGAATTCAGTGCCGGAGATCATGCGGGAAGGTGCACTGGGTTTGGGATCAACAAAGCTGGAAACGACTTTCAATGTTGTTATACCTGCCGCTATCTCTGGAATTATGGCTTCCGTTGTCTTGGGGATATCGAGAGCAATCGGCGAGACCATGATTGTTACCATTGCGAGTGGAAGCTCTAAGAATTTTACCCTTGATATAACTCAATCTATGCAGACCATGACCGCTTACATTGTCGAATTTACGAGCGGAGACGCAGGTAGCGGAACACTAGGGTACTACAGTCTCTATGCCGTGGGATTATTGCTATTTGTCTTTACCTTGCTGATTAACCTTCTAGCCCAGTATATATCCCGTAAATACAGAGAGGTGTATTGATGATGAGTCATGAAATACCAAGGATAAAAATTGATAGCAAGCTCATTGAAAAAAGAATAATGTTAAATAACATTTTTAAGTATATTTTCTCCTTTTCAACCGTATTCTCTATCTTGGTATTGGGAGTTCTCTTATACGAAGTTGGGTCGGATAGTATTGGCTGGCTTGACCTACAATTCCTGACGAGCAATCTTTCGATATTTCCACATAAAGCCGGAATATACGGAGCAATCATTGGTACAATATTGATGATGCTCATTGTTATCCCCGTAACGACGTTATTGGGTGTTTCGACAGCCATATATCTGGAAGAATACGCTAAAAAGGGTAGACTTCAGTATTACATCAATGTTAATATCTCTAATCTTGCCAGTGTTCCTTCCGTTATCTTTGGACTCCTCGGTTTAACCTTGTTTGGCAGACTTATGAATCTGGGGTCGAGCATTTTAGCTGGAGGCCTTACCATGTCTCTTTTAGTACTGCCAATCGTCGTTGTTGCTGCTCAAGAAGCTATAAGAGCCGTGCCTGGATTTTTAAGGGAGGCCTCTTATGCGATGGGTGCTGATAAATGGACCACCGTGCGTAAGGTCGTACTCCCCGTGGCTTTGCCGGGAATTTTGACCGGCACGATTTTGGCAATGTCCAGAGCCATTGGCGAAACAGCTCCTTTAGTTGTCTTAGGAATCCCGACTCTAATCATGAAAATTCCTTCTTCATTGATGGATGATTTTACCGTTTTGCCGATCCAGATTTATTATTGGACACTGGATGCCGTACTAAAACCGGAATACGCTAATCTAGCGGCGGCCACAATCGTCGTCTTGCTCATAATCCTGTTCCTCATGAACTCAGTAGCGATTATCATTCGAAACAAATTCCAACAAAGATTCTAACAGGAGGAATTTAATTGACGAACATAATAAGTAAGGAAGAACATGTTGTATTTGATGTTAAAGGGCTTAACTTATGGTATGGTGAAAATCAAGCGCTTAAGAACATCAATTTAGAAATTGAAAATAATAAAGTGACTGCAATCATTGGCCCTTCCGGCTGCGGAAAGTCGACGTTCATCAAGACGTTGAACAGAATGATTGAAAATGTCCCTAGTGTTAAAACGACTGGTGAAATCATTTACCAAGGGCAAGATATTTTTGATAAATCGGTGCGTGTGGAAGAGCTTCGGACTAAGGTTGGCATGGTTTTCCAAAAACCAAACCCCTTTCCAAAATCAGTTTTTGCCAATGTAGTTTATGGCCCAAGAATCCATGGTATTAAGGATAAGAAAATGCTCATGGAAATCGCTGAGAAAAGCTTGAGAGATGCAGCTCTGTGGGATGAAGTAAAGGATCGCTTAAATGATAATGCCTACGGTCTGTCTGGCGGTCAGCAACAACGTCTGTGTATCGCTAGATGTTTAGCAGTACAGCCTGATGTCATTTTGATGGATGAACCCACTTCGGCACTTGATCCGATTGCAACCTATAAGATTGAAGAACTCATGGAAAGTTTAAAGAAAGACTACACGATCGCCATCGTAACTCACTCGATGCAACAAGCGGCCAGGATATCTGACAAAACAGCATTCTTCCTCATGGGCGATCTTATCGAGTTTGATAAGACAACGGAGATTTTTTCTAACCCTAAAGATAAGCGAACTGAGGATTATATTACCGGAAGAATAGGTTAAAATGAAATGACCTTGGTGGAAAGTGAATAACTTTCAGCCAAGGTCATTTTTTAACACAGGATTAACCCATGTTTGTCACCTGCCTTTTGCTACTATTTAATCCCTTTCTTGCAGGGTCACCTTAATCATGTCGCCAGGTTGTTTGCCGATCTTTGCCCGAATATCTTTGCGAATCCCGATGATATGGCAAGGGGTTCTCATTTTGACCAGACTTCCCTTGTACACTTCGTCGTCGAAAGTTGCAGTAACAGGCACGCGGCCTTTTCCAAACTCCGCCTTCACATCGAAGGGTATTTCTACATAGGCTCCGTCGATATCCGGCACTTTTTTGATCACGGCTTCAAATTCATAGATCTTACCCACAAAGTTACCTCCCTGATTTAATAAGTATTTTTATCGGTGAAATGGCCCTGGGATTGTCTACAAATCCTTATGGATTGAATGCTTTTTCGATCCTCTCAAGCATCTTCTCCTCGAAATCATCTTCATGCAAAGATTTTTTGGTAACGCGAATGGTAAAGATTCGGTCTTTACGAAGATAGCTATAGAGAATCTGGGCCTCGTCTACTTCCTGTCGCGATAACTCTCGAAGGCTTCCTTGATCGGCAAGTAGCTTTTTATGGGCTGAATTAAGAAAATGCCTGATATCTGCTCTGCATTCGGTTGGTAAATAATGCGGTTTGATAGAATTATCAAGGTCAAAAATCATACTTGATAATAGTTTGTTGCCTTTGATCAAATATACTTTTACCTTTGTCTTTTTGTCATGTAGAAATTCCAGCGCTAGGAGACTTGTATTGCAGCGCGTTGAGTTGAGGAACTTTTGCCGACCTTGTATATAGTATAACCCTAATTGATATTCTCGATAACGAGCTGCTTTCTCGAAGTCTAGATCCGCAATAGCCTTTACTAATTGGCCATTGATTTCCTTCATGGCCCCTTTGTCACGCCCTTCGATGACCCGACAAAATGCCTGTAAATGGGCCTTATATTCTTCAGGGCTAACTTTACTGGTGCATACACCGAGACAGGTGTTCAATTGCCGGTAGAGACAACCGCTGTTCCTTTTGGCTAACCCTGGGCTGGTACATTTGCGGATCAAAAAGTTATCCTTTAGGTACAGCATAGCTGTTTCAACTCGGGAGCGGCTATTAAATGGGCCATAATAGAACGCTGAATCGTCTTTTCGTTCCTGCACAATCTCCGGCTTAGGAAAGGTTTCAGCAGGGATTTTAATATAGACATAGTTTTGGTCGTTTTTCATCTGGCGATTATAACGTGGCCTGAGCTCTTTAATTGCTCGGCATTCCTCGAGGAGGGCGTCCAGCTCCGTATCTAAAACCCGATGCTCAAAATTCGTGATATGTTGAATCATTTCTTCTACTTTGGGGTCCCGATTTTTTTCTGAGCGAAAATATTGGGTGACTCTGCTCCTGAGGTCTTTGGCTTTACCCACATAGATAATATTGCCCAAAGAATCCTGCATCAGGTAGATTCCGGGTTTTTCTGGTAGGCACTTTGCTTTATCTTTCAACATTGATTTGTTGTTTAATGGCATTCCAATACCCCAACCTCCCTAGAAACCTCAAGTAATGGAAGTGACAATTATGAAAGAATTGCCTAATTCTCCCTCACCAGATATAATTTAGCTATTAGCAATCTAAATCTTCAAGATACTTCGATTTCCGACAGCACAACTTCCCCTCGAAGGCGAAGTTCCTGATGCACCCGGGACTTATTTTTCATGCCTATGGGGTGCTAAGCAAGCTATATAGAAGTCTGATATGCTGAGAAAGTAGGTCACGCAATGTTCGATTATCAAGGTTGGAAACCCCATTTTCTTGCCACTGGGGTAGGAAGTCTACCTTACGAAAATCCCATCACTGCTTTAGAGCAAATATGGAAAGCCGCACCTAAAGCACCCCATTGGCCACAGCTTCCACAATTAGGGGCGGAGAGCTCCTTCGTCGGACAATATTTAAAGGTGCTCGTGGATACAGGTTGTATAGAAGGGTTTGAACACCCCCGCTTTCAAGGTGAGGCTCCTGATTGGGCTGACCGTATGGCAAGATTTTATGAACGCTATCTTCAAGCTGAGTCAGGAGATCAAGAGGCTCTTGAAGGGTTTGGTTTCACTGACGACGGAGGATTTGGCTTTAATGAGTTTTACAAGGAGCTTCAACAAAAAGGTCCTATGGGAGCGCAAATCTTAAAAGGTCAGCTAAGCGGTTCTGTCACCCTTGGCATGCAAATTACTGATCAGAACCGCAGAGCTGCTTACTATGATGAGTTTCAACGGGATATCCTTGTTAAGTCTTTGAGACTCCACGCTCGTTGGCAGACCAGAAAGCTAGCTCAGTTTGGATTACCTGTTTTGATATCCATCGATGACCCTAGTCTTTATGGCTATGGTTCCTCAACCTATCTTACGTTGGATCGGAGCACCCTCATAAGAGATATCAATGAAATCGCGGAAGGAATTCTCGATGAAGGTGGGATACCGGGTGTCCATGTATGCGCTGGAATGGATTGGACCCTGTTATTTGATTCCAAAATTAAGGTGGTTAACTTTGATGCCTATGAATACATGACAAGCATGGCTGTAGTAGCCGGGCAGCTTGAAGAGTTTCTCCAACGAGGCGGCATTCTATCTTGGGGCATTGTACCTACTTCCACAAAAGCTTGGCAAGAATCTGCTGAAAGTCTGAAAGCGCGTCTTGAGAACAATATCAAAGAATTGGTCAGGCGGGGAGTTAATGAAGAAAGGTTGCGGTGCCAAAGTATGCTTACCCCAAGCTGCGGCACAGGTACGCTAAATATCGGTTTGTCAGAAAGAATTTATGGGCTTTTGCAGGAATTAAGCTCGGCTTATACTGTCTAAAACGTGCTCACCTATTTATCGTATTATTTCACACAATATATCGTTCCTGCAACTAGAGGATAATGAATGCAGATAACAATGAGGAGGGATGACTTTGTCTGGTAAGTATTCTTCTAGTAAAATTGAAGTAAATAAAGAATCCAAAGAAAAAATGGTTTTAGCCATCAAAAACTATTTTTCAAAGGAACGAGATGAGGAATTAGGAGATTTAGCAGCGGGCTTTATTTTGGATTTTTTTATTGAAGAGATAGCACCTTCTATTTATAATCAAGGCGTTTATGATTCGTATAGATATATGGAGGAAAGAACAGAAGATTTATTAGGAATTATGAAAGATAAGCTGAGGATGCAACTATAGAAAAAATAAAGAGGTGTTTTTTTGTGATTAGAGTCATTGCAGTTATCAAAGAACGGCATAGAACATTAGGGTATCGCTTACTTGATGAGATTACCTCCACAGTTCAGGATATGGGGGCAGCTGGTGCATTTGAATACATTAAGGAGCATGGATGTCGAAATGCCCATTTTAAAGGGGTAGCACTGGTTGCCGATGAAGGCACGATAGAAATGCTGCCTGTCATTGACTCTCATACTAAAAGTTGTATAAAAAATGATAAATATATTATCGTGGGCACTTTTAAAGAGGGAGATCGGATTACTTCAATACGAGTAACCGATTATTCGGGAAGCATTTCAGATATTGAAGTAAAGCAACTCATCATGTTAGAGGATAAAGGGTTTTGCAACGCAAGAGTGCAAAATGTGGGGGAAAAGAAGGCTATTAAACCTCTGGATTTGCCCTGGCCAGTCTTAAGGTGGACACCTGTAAAGTGAGGGATAATATGACCTTAGCACCCAATAAACAGCTTTATTAATACAGGCAATAACCTTACTCCCGCCCGTACAAAGTTACTATGATGTTAATTATTGATCGGAGGGGGCTGACGATGGAAACGAATTACCGAGTTGCCTATGATAAGTTCTGGCAGGATATAAAGAAACGAGAACCTGAAGGGATTACTTCAACGCGAACCGTATCTTATGATGGAGATACAAAGCAATTTGTGGTCATGTTTTTTGATCGAGAGATTATCGTAGATAGCAACTATGAAACAGTTTATCGGAAAAGCGATGGACATCATCTAGATATAATGAATGCAATTATAGTGCTTAATTATTTAGCTTATGCGCAGCCGTTATTAGAAGTAGAGTCTAGGTGGGTGAGCATCAAGGAGATACCCGGAGGGATGATTTTTTATTCAGCCTTTTTAAAGACTGCAATCGCACCATTGATCGAGGCCTTTGGCCATCAAGCTGAGCTCTTAAAAACTGTGGGGGCCTCCTTAGGAGGTCAACCAGCATACATGGGAAATTCTTCTGTCGTTTTTAAGGCGTTTCCGGAGATCCCGGTAGGTGTGGTCATCTGGGAAGGGGATGAAGAGGTTAAAGCCAATGCCACAATTCTCTTTGATCCTTCAATAGAGCCCATGTTACATAGCGAAAGCATTATTGGCCTCGGGATTTCCTTAGCGGCTCAACTACATAAAAGGGCAGCTGGGTTTAAGTCAATACCTAGGACAACTTAGGAAGCAGTTTGGTCAACAGGATATTGTTACCTTAAGATCGATGGTAGTGGAGATTGAAGTATAGATTGAAGTATAGATAAGGGGCAAAAATTAATGAAACTAGAATGGCGAAAGCAAGAAAAAGATTTGTATCTTCCTAAAGAGAAGCCTGTACTTATCACCGTTCCTCAACAAAAGTTCCTCATGATTCGAGGCCAAGGTAATCCTAACCAAGAAGATTTTGCTGAACGGGTGGCAGTGCTTTATTCTTTAGCCTATGCGGTCCGTATGATGCCTAAACAAGGCTATACCCCTGAAGGGTACACTGAGTACACAGTATATCCCTTGGAAGGGGTATGGGATCTGACAGAAACAGGGAGAAAGCTGGATACTCTTAATAAGGGTGAGCTAGTCTATACCATCATGATCAGACAGCCGGATTTTGTAACCAAAGATGTGGTTGAGAGAGCCTTGGAAAGTGTGAGAAAAAAGAAACATCACCCATTACTGGATGAAGTCGTATTTGGCAACACCGAAGAAGGACTATCCGTACAGATTCTCCATGTTGGTTCATATGATGATGAACCGAGAAGCTTCGAACTCATGAAGGAATTTATTAAGAATAACAATCTGGAGAGAACAACCTTACTGCACAAAGAAATCTATCTGACCGATGCGAGAAAGGTCGAACCAGGGAAGTTAAAAACCGTTTTGAGATATTGGGTAAAGCCACAGAACTTTTTACATTAACCTGCAAATTTATAACCCACACCCCAAACTGTCAGAACGTATTCGGGTCGACCGGGATCTAACTCGATTTTTTCCCTTACTTTGCGTATAAAGACAGTGATCGTGCCAGAGTCTCCGAGATATCTTTCTCCCCACAAGTTGTCAAAGAGTTGTTGACGTGTAAACACCTGGCCAGGGTGATTGGCCATAAATGAAAGGAGTTCGAATTCTTTTGAAGTTAGATCAACTTTCTTGCCACGCACGATGACTTCAAAGGTTTTGTTGTTGATCTCTAAGTCCTTAAAGACGATACGGTCTTTATCTTCTGGAGAACTCTCGGCAAGTGTTCGAAAGGCTCTCCGGAACATGGCCTTCATGCGCAGAGCTAGTTCGATGGGGCTAAAGGGCTTAGTCATATAGTCATCTGCTCCCATATTAAAGCCCACGCTTTTATCTACAATATCCCCTTTGGCAGAAAGGAGAATGATGGGTACAGCGCTTACTTTGCGTATTCGACGGCAGACTTCAAATCCATCCACTTCAGGTAGCATCACGTCCAGAATGATCAAATCTGGGTTCTCCTGGGTAAACATTTGTAATGCTTTTTCTCCGTCAGCAGCATAGCAAAAGTTATACCCTTCTTTTTGAGCAAGGTGAGCAACTACTTTGCGTATACTGTCTTCATCGTCTACTAGCATTATCTTCATTTGCTTTTCCATAGTTTCTCCTCTCTTTAATCTAGATTCTGAACAGGAATACCTACGATGAAGCGACTTCCACCTCCATATTGGCTTTCGACTTTTATCCAACCTTGGTGAAGTTCCACTAATTCCTTGGCTAAGGAGAGACCTAGTCCAGTACCACCATATTTTCGTGAAGATGAGCTATCGGCTTGAGTGAATTTCTCAAAGATATATTTCTGTGCGTCTTCTTTTATGCCAATGCCATTATCATTGACCAGCAAGATAATCTCGTTGGAGGATGGATCATATTGAACTGAAATTTCAACTCTTCCTCCAGGATCAGTAAATTTAACGGCGTTGCCAGCTAGGTTCTCAATGATTCTGCGAATCTTTTCTGGGTCCGCCTTAGTTAAGGGAACGTCTGAATCCACATGGACACTTAGATCGATTTCTTTGCTTTTGGCTAAGGTGGTAATAACGCTTTCCACTAAAACGATAATGTCCTGCATATCTACAATTTCAAGATTGAGTTGATCTTTGCCTGCTTCAATTTTCGCTAGATCTAAAATGTTGTTGATGAGTCGGAGCAGGATTTGGCTATTCGTTTGGATATCTTCAAGGATATGGAGCTTATTCTCGCTTTTTGGAGGCATATCCACTAACAAAAGTTCAGTAAAGGCAATAATTGAGGTGAGAGGAGTACGTAATTCATGGCTCATTACCGCTAAAAATTCCGACTTATGAACATTGGTTTCTTCAAGGCGGAGATTCATTTGCTCAAGTTCATTTTGGTGTTTCTTTAAGATTAAGTTAGCCTTCTCTAAGTCATCCGTACGTTGCTCGACTTTCAATTCTAGGTTGGTATAGAGGTCCTTTAATTGTTCAGTCATACTTTGAAAATGATTGGTCAGTCTACGGATTTCACCCTTAGCTTTTAGGCCTTTTAGATTGATGTCCCATTGACCCGCACCTACCTTGGACACGGCATGCTCTAGCTCGCCAAGAGAGCTAGTGACCATTTTGGTAACTAAAAAATAGATACAGGTAATACAAACAACAATGAGTAAAAAGAAAAAGAAAGCGTTGCTTCTTTGACTATCGTGCATATTCTCCATATAAATATCCATGGGCATGGTCAAACTCAATGCTCCAGCAAACTCTCCAACCTTTAGCCCCTCTTTGGCATAACCGGAGATATCAATTTCGCCTTTAGGCTCCCCATGACAATCCAAGCAAAACTTATCAATGGTTAAAGGTGTCATATACCGAAAAACTTGTTTTCCAGCCGTATCATCGATTACCCAATATTCTGTGGTGGAGGGGAATTGTTTAAGATGTACAATGCCTTCGGCTTCGAAGGCATCCGGTGCATTGAGTATATTTCGATAATTGGTGTTCGTTGGCTTCAGTCTATAATCGGTTTCAGCAGCCAACATAGCCCCAACACCCATGGCTACAGTAGAACAACTTAAAAACTTATATTCTAGGTTGCCATCCAGATCATAATTGATTTTTCGTTGATTAATGGCCATAAACTCCCAGAGGGCTTTTTGTTGTTCGGTAATGATCTGTGCTTTTTCCAGCATCTCTCGTTCTGCTTGTTTCATCTCTCCATTATAATCCCAGAAGTACTTCATACCCATGACTACAATGATTACAATAACAGTTGCCAGCATAAAACGAAAGGTTAAATTATCCGTGGTCTTGATTTTTTCCTTTAGGCCGCTTATAACTCAACCCCCCTTTAATAATTGCATATGTGAAAAAAATCATAATCAATCCAGCTTTTTTGCTTTTATATTATTTGGACTAGTTAAAAGTGTACCATATAAACCTATGTTTTGTCAGGTAGTGAAGGTTATGTAAGTTGTGGTAAGGTGGAGTATGTGAAAAAAATAATATCATTTTAATAATTTGTTAATATTTACACGGTGAGAATTAATATTTTTGTGATAGACTGCACAAGAGAGAAAAAACAATTGAGGTGCTTGATCATGAAAAATGAGCAGAATGATGGTATTGCAATAGTACTTGCTAATCGATATTACCTCTATGGACTACTCCAGCATATCTTTGGCAATGAGCCAAGCCCCCCATTGCTTGAGGTTGTTACCAGTGATCACACCCGGCAGTCCTTGCAGCTCTGGCTTAACGAGGAAGAATGTGAGCTAAGCGACTATTTATCCTTGCTGAGTGAAGTGAGAGTGGGACTCGCTAATGACCGAGATAAGCTTCTTGAGGAATTAAATAGTGAATACACTTACTTATTTATCGGTCCCAATGCTTTACCAGCGCCGCCATGGGAATCTGTTTATCTGAATGAGGAGAGGACTATTTTCCAGGAAAGCACATTAAGAGTCCGCAGAGCTTACTTGGAATATCAGTTCTTACCATCAAATTACCCGCACGAGGCAGATGATCATCTGGCTATGGAACTAGACTTTATGGTTCATTTAAGTAAGCTTGCCCAAGGCCTATTTGAGGATCAAAACTATAAAGCGGTAAAAACAATATTAATCAACCAAAAAAAGTTTCTAGATGAGCATTTGTTGGTGTGGATTAAGAGCTTTACCAAGGAGATCCAAAATTCTAAGACACATTTCTTTTATCCGCAAATGGCGACATTAACAGAAAAGATTCTGTTTAAGGATAATGACACTTTACAGGAAATATTGGGTGTAATGTAATTGTCCCTAGATTCTTGAAGGGGGTGATAGATTCTAAAGGTGAATCTATACACGATGAAAGAGTTTAAAATTTTTTTAGGAGGTTAAGAAGGTATGGTGAATTTTCTAGATAAGATTAACGAATTGAATCTAAGCCGCAGAAGCTTTCTTAAAGCCAGCACCGCTGCCGCAGCGAGTTTATCCTTAACAGGCTGTGCAAGCACCCTAACTACTGCAAGCCCTGATCAAATGGCCAGCGTGGAAGGTGAGTGGAGGACAGCTGCTTGTTGGCATAACTGTGGAAGTCGCTGTTTGAATAAAGCTCTGGTCATTGACGGTGTGGTCGTTCGCCAAAAAACAGACGATACTCACTCAGACAGCCCAGATTTTCCTCAGCAAAGAGCTTGTCTGCGTGGACGTTCGCAAAGACAACAGGTTTTCGGTGCTGATCGTTTAAAATATCCCATGCGCAGGAAGAATTGGGCTCCTGGTGGCGGACAAAAAGAACTGCGTGGGCAAGATGAATGGGTTCGGATTTCTTGGGAAGAAGCTTTTGAATCGATTGCTAGTGAATTAAAACGAATTAAAGATGAACATGGAAATCGTGCCATCTTTGCCGATGGCGGGGATGCTTCAAAAGCACTTGCCTTATACGGTGGTTATGTGAGTAACTGGGGAACAACATCTCGAGGAAGCTGGCATGGAACCAATGGTCCAGTAGGCATCGGACCTTCTGCGGTTGAAGGAATCAATGACAGAATTGATATGAGAAACTGTGATACAGTCATCATGTTCAGTATGAACCCAGCGTGGAGTTCAGCAGGCAATCCTGCCTATAACTTCATGCAAGTTAAAAAGGCTGGTGCAGAGTTCATTGCGGTAGATCCATACTATAATGATACCTATGCTTTGCTAGAAGCGGATTGGATACCTTCACGCCCTTCCGAAGATACTGCACTACTATTAGGTGTCGCACATACCCTAATCGTCGAAGACGATCCCATAACCAACCCCTTAATCGACTGGGATTATCTGAAGAATAATACCATCGGCTTTGATGCAGATAGCATGCCAGAAGGAGAAGATCCCAAAGGTAACTTCAAAGATTATGTCTTAGGAACCTATGATGGCACGCCGAGGAGCGCAGAGTGGGCATCCGAAATTTGTGGAGTTGATCCCGATCGCATTCGCTATCTGGCCAGAGCCATGAATAAAAACAAAAAGGTAGCCATTATCTTCGGTTGGGCATCAGCGAGAACTCAAAATTCGGACAGCCTTCCCCAGCTTGTTATGACTGTTGGCGCTATGACCGGGCATATGGGGAAACCCGGACATATGTGTGGCGTAAGTTGCCATACCGGCTCCAGTAATGGTGGCCCAGGCTTGGTTACTGCAGGTAAAGATGGGTTGCCTTCAGTGGAAAATCCGGTAGATGATAGTATTAACCATACCGAAATGTGGAAAGCCATTGTCGACGGAAAATACAACTTTACAGGCCAGATGAAATGGAAAAAAGGCGAAATGCGTGATATAGATATCCGCGTTATTTACCATGATACAAGTGCGCGACTGCAAACCGCAGATGGGATGACTAAAGGGATTGAAGCACATCGTAAGGTTGATCTCGTTGTGAGCCACGCGCAATTCCTGACAACGAATGCTAAGTATTCAGACTTTGTGTTACCCGTGACCACAGAGTGGGAGAAATTAGGCGGTTTCGTAACTGGCAATCGGGAGATCTTGATTATGTATTCCCAAATTACTGAGAAGATGTATGAATGTGAAAGCGATCAATGGATTGCCATGGAATTAGGGAAGCGTCTGGGCGTCGATGTTACGAAAGCATTCCCCTTTGATGATAAACAACAGTTCTTTAATAAAATCGCTGGCAGTAAAGTGACTTTGCCCGATGGTAAGAAAAAAGCTCCCTTAGTGACAATCACAGAGGCAGACATTGCGGAATGGGGAGTAGAGGGTGAGCCACAAGAAGGACAAATCACACTCAAAGAATTCAAGGAAAAAGGTCTTTATCAGGTAGAGAGAAAACCTGGGGATAATTATGGGTTTATTGCTTATAAGAGCTTCAGAGATGATCCTGTGGCGAATCCTCTCGAAACGGAAAGCGGCAAGATGGAGATTTATTCTCGCGCTCTTGCTAAGAGAATCAACAATATGGGATACAGCAAAATCGAGGCCATCCCAACCTATACTTCACCGGTTGAAGGGTATCAAGCGACCTTCAGCAATTGGAATAGCAAGACGAAGGGTGACTATCCCTTCCAAGTGATTAATCCTCATTACCTACGTCGTTCACACTCTGTCTTCGATAATGTCCAGTGGCTCAGAGAAACTTGGCCTAACCCTGTATTCATTAACGCCAAAGATGCAATGGCACAAGGGATTATGGATGGGGATACGGTCATGTTAACCAGTCAACACGGTAAGGTTTTACGAACTGCCCTGGTTACCGAACGCTATATGCCTGGTGTAATCGGTTTGCCTCATGGTTCTTGGGTAGATATGGACGAAAAGACTGGGATTGATAAAGGCGGGGCCGATAATATTCTTTGTGGACCAGTGTCCACCGGGCAAGGTACTTCAGGATGGAATACCTGCGTTGTGAACCTCGAAAAATACACCGCCGCTCCGTTAATTCCTGATGTCGAAAAACCTCAAAGAATCATTTTTTAGAAGGGAGTGTGTAGATCATGGGATACTTGGGATTCTATTTTGATATGATGGCCTGTATCGGCTGTAGAACGTGTCAAGTTGCCTGCAAGGATAAAAACGACTTAAAGGTCGGGACGATATTTAGACAAGCCAGAACCTACGAAACAGGGGCCTATCCGGCACCTGGTGTCTATCACTATTCCGGAACGTGTAATCATTGTGCCAACCCCAAATGTGTGGAAGGCTGTCCTACGGGAGCGATGCATAGTGCGGAGGATGGCACTGTCCAACATGATAAGAACAAATGTATTGGCTGTCGTTACTGTACATGGGCATGCCCTTACGGTGTACCCCAATTCATTAAGGATCTGGGGAAAGTGGGCAAGTGTGACAGCTGTAAGGACTTGCGCGACGAGGGGGCAAATCCCGTCTGTGTGGATGCTTGTCCCATGCGAGCCATAGAGTGGGGAGATACGGATGAATTGAGAATGAAATACAGTAATACGACCAGTGATCTGGCGATTCTCGCTGAATCCTCTCGGACTAAACCCTCTTTGGTCATTAAACCCAAAGCAATTGCCCAGCAAAAAGACTTTAAGTATAAGGAGGTATAGACACCATTCATGACAAAATTTATCGATAAGATGAACGAATTAACGATTAGCCGTAGAAATTTCATTAAGGCGAGCACTGCAGCCGCAGCCAGCCTGTCCTTGGTGGGATGTGGAAATAGCTTAACCACGACCAATGCAGGTCAGGCGGCAGCGCAAGAAGGTCAATGGATTACAGCTGCCTGCTGGCATAACTGCGGTGGACGATGTCTTAACAAAGCTCTGGTAGTGGACGGTATTGTCATCCGTCAAAAAACCGATGATACCCATCCGGATACCCCGGATTACCCACAACAAAGGGGTTGTGCAAGAGGAAGATCCCAACGCCAGCAAATTTTTGGTGCGGATCGCTTGAGATATCCTATGAAACGAAAGAATTGGAACCCGGGTGATGGCGGAAAAAAAGAGCTCAGAGGTAAGGATGAGTGGGTAAGAATTTCTTGGGAAGAAGCTCTCGATCATGTGGCTTCAGAGCTCAAGCGAGTCAAAGAAACCTACGGCAATCAATCCATTCTCGCTAAAAGCACAGGCCCAGCCTTGAATGCTTATGGTGGGGCTATGACCTACTGGGGATGTACTTCTGATGGAGCATGGCCAAAGCCTCAGCAGTTTATGAATGGCAATCGTTCAAGAGGGTCAAATGACCGACTGGACCTAAGAAATTCAAAGCTGATTGTTCTGTGGGGATCGAACCCTGTATGGAGTAGCGCCGGTAATCCAGCTTATAACTTTAAACAGGCTAAAGATGCTGGAGCAAAATTCATTGTGGTGGACCCCTTCTATAGCGATACAGCACAGATCCTTGCTGATCAATGGATTCCAGTAAGACCCGGTACGGATACAGCCCTTTTGTTAGGGATGGCTCACTATATGATCACCAATAACCTACATGATCAAGACTTTTTGGACAAATTTTGTGTAGGCTTTGATGCCGATCATATGCCCGAAGGTGCTGATCCTAAAGAGAACTTTAAAGACTACGTATTAGGAACGTATGACGGTACACCCAAAACTCCAGAATGGGCGTCAGAACACTGTGGCACTGATCCGGACGTCATCTGCTCCTTTGCTCACGAGATCGCTGTGACGAAACCCATGACCTTCACCAGTTCCTCCGCAGCAGCCAGAACCTCCGTGGGAGAGCAGTTCTGTCAAGCGTTCTTGACAGTAGGTTGGATGACAGGGAATGTAGGAAAACCAGGTGCCAGCGTCTGTTCAAACAATCGGCATAATACCCAAAGCTATGGGGGACCAACTCTCGTCAAAGCAGGCGGCGATAAAAGTCCAAAGTCCACTAACCCTATTTATAAAGAAGCGACCTTCCCAGGACCTGATCCATTCAAGACCGACTGGCAGGGAATCGTCATTGACGAGGCCTGGGATGCAGTGATCAATGGTGAGTACACCGCTGGCGTACGAGGTAAGCAGTCTTGCGATATTCGCATGCTGTGGAATATTGGATCGGGTAATACACTGAATCAAAACACAGATCTCATGAAGGGTATTGAAGCCTTCCGCAAAGTTGAATTCGTGGTGACCTCGGCTCATTTCCTCACAGCCACTGCTCAATACTCTGATATCGTACTTCCGGCAACTACTGAGTGGGAGAGAGTGGGCGGATTCCTAAGTGGCAACCCAGAAATGCTTATTTTCTATAGTCAAATCACAGAACCCATGTATGAAGCTAAAGATGACGAATGGATGTATCAAGAGATTGGAAAGCGACTTGGCTTAGATCCTGCTGAATTCGATCCCCTCTCCCCTAAACAAAAGCTCTTCAATAAACTAGCTGGTTGCACCGTAATGAATGAAGACGGTTCGGGTTTCGAGACGCTTGTAACCATAACGGCACAAGACATTGCAGAGATGGGTGTGAAAGGTAAACCTCAAGAAGGGCGTATTACCTATAAGGAATTTAAAGAAAAAGGGATCTATCAAGTGCCCCGTTCACATGGAGACCAGTATGTTTATATTGATTACAAAGATTTCATTGAGGATCCAGAGAAGAATCCTCTCGAGACAGAAAGCGGAAAATTCCAGATTCATAGTCAAGGTTTAGCAGATACGATCAATGCTTATGGATGGAATACCTTAGCACCTATTGCCAAATACCAATATGTTACTGAAGGGTATGAAGAGACCTTCGCCAACTTTGAAAAAAAGGAAAAAAGTGAGTACCCGCTTCAGCTGACCACGATCCACTATGCACGTCGTAGCCACTCTTCCTTAGATAACATCTCCTGGCTAAGAGAAGCTTTCCAAAACAAACTCTATATTCACCCGATGGATGCACAAGCACGAGGAATCAATAAAAATGACATTGTAAAAGTCAGCAGCCGACATGGAGCAGTGATTCGGCCCGTGTATATCACGGAAAGAATCATGCCAGGAACCCTTACGTTAGGGCAAGGAGCTTGGGCGGAAGTGAATGATGATTCGGGAATTTGTATAGCGGGTGCCACCAATGTGTTAAACGGTGGACTTCCTACCGGTCAGGGGGTGCAGGCTTATAACACCTGTATTGTCCAAGTCGAGAAATATGAGGGTAAGTTACAGAAGGATTATTTATGGCCAAAACGGATAGTTGCTGCGCAAGGGGGAGGTAAATAATGGCTCAATACGGATTTTACTTTGATATGACCGCTTGCGGGGGCTGTAAGACCTGTCAAATCGCCTGCAATGATCGCAACGATTTAAAGCCTGGTGTTTTATTTAGAAAGGTCAAGGGGTTTGAAGGTGGCAAATTCCCTATGCCTTGGATCTATTATCTTTCCATCAGTTGTAACCATTGCCAAGAACCTAAGTGTGTAGAAGGTTGTCCAACACAGGCTATGCATAAGCTCGATAATGGTATCGTTGCCCATGATAAGGAAAAATGCATCGGTTGCCGCTATTGCACTTGGAGTTGCCCCTACGGACATCCTCAATTCATCGAAGAAACCGGTCGGGTCAATAAATGCGATATGTGTAAGGACTTAGTGGAGGAAGGGGAAAACCCAGCTTGTGTGGATTCCTGCACAATGCGGGCTATCCATTGGGGTGATCTCGAAGAATTACGGGCAATCTATGGTGCAGAGGCAGTCAGTGATTTGCCGGTGTTGCCGAATTCTTCAAAAACAACTCCATCGGTTCTCATAAAGCCAAAGTCTGTGGCACTTCTTAAAGATTTCATGTTGAAGGAGGATTAATCATGGGAGATATGGCATTATTGGTGTTTTCGTTTTGTATGCAAGCGGCTATAGGGATGATGTTTTTTATGACCCTAAGTCATCAGTTGTATAAAGGAAAAGCTTTTAAAGGAGCAGCTGTAACAGCTGCTGGATTAAGCATCGTTGGGGTTCTAGCCTCTTTAGCCCATTTGGGTCAACCCCTCCACGCCTTGAATTCTCTGTTGAACTTGGGTAGTTCATGGCTAAGCCGAGAAGTTCTATTTAGCGGTTTATTTATGGGTGTTGCCGTCGCCTATGCATTGGTTCAATGGTTTAAAGCGGATGCATCTGCTTTGAGTGCAGGGTTACGATGGATTGGCAGCGGCGTTGGACTGATTGCTGTGTTCTCCATGGGCAAACTCTATACTACAGCATCAGTACCTGTCTGGCAGGGAATCAATACCTTCGTGGATTTTTATGCTACAACCATAGCGGTAGGTGCTCTCCTATTCTTAGTGTTAAGCCTAAAAGAGTTACAGGATGTCGATAAAAAAGTTTTTGGCTTGGCAGTTTTAGCTGCTGTTATCCTACAGGCTGCAGTGGCTATTCCCTACGCTATAAGCTTAGGTCTTGGAGGTTCTGCTGCTCAAGCCAGTGCGGAAATCCTCAGTGGAATGAGTGTTATGATTAGTCTTAAGTGGATTCTTGTTCTAGGTGGAGCTGTTGTTCTGCTTTGGCCAACCCTTCAGAAATCCATAAAGGCAGAGGGACAATCTTCAAGTTTAATTTACGCTTCTCTCGGAGCCCTGATCTGCGGACAATTCATTGGAAGATATGTCTTTTACGCAGGAATGGTTGCTTCAACGATTGGACTGACTTAAAGAATCTTTAGTTGCCCTACTCGTACAATACCTAACATAATCCTGCTTTCTTTATTACTGAACTAACTCGCGTTTGTCCCCTGCCTCTATATTGGTTGGGTATCAAAGGGAGATTAAGTCCAGTATGGACTCGACTAGCATTCAGAGGGGGTTGAATCTCCCTCTGAACGAAGTCTCGTTCAATCTTGGAAAGTGGGATTTTTTATTGGGAAACACAAATATTTTATAGTTTTATAATTATTTTTTTGTTAGAATCATGTCTGCATATATAATGAGACACATAGAAGAGGAGGATTATGAATGGTTAGCGGAGAATGGTCTTTAATTATCTTCAGCATTTTAACCCAATGTGCGGTAGGAATCTGGGTAGTGGCCATTGGGCTTAGGACGTTTACAAAAGGGACAGAGCCAAACATTGCAGCCGAACTTACTTGGCGCCCCCTCTTGGTGGTTGGTCCTCTCATGTGTATTGCCTTAGTGATCTCGATATTCCACCTTGGTTCTCCAATACAGGCCTATGCATCAGTAGCCAATCTACTGACGTCTTGGTTAAGTCGGGAGATTGTGTTTAGTGGGTTGTTTTTATTCTTCTGGGTGATCTCTATTTTGGTTTATCGGCGAGGGACTTCAAGTGTGATCTTGGGATGGGTTACTTCTTTTTTGGGATTGATTGCAGTGTTTAGCATGGCAAGTATTTATTACACAACGCCAATTCCTGCCTGGGCTTCTCCTAATACCTACATCAGTTTCTTTGCCACTATGATCATCTTAGGCTCCCTAGCCAGTACAATGTTCATGGAAACGAGCAAAGATTTCACTGCTCACCAAGGAGCACGAACCACTCTTTGGAAACTCTCGCTTTTTACCATGGGAGTGCTGCTTATCCAGGGCGCGTTTTTCATCGTCAACTCGGAGGTGCATTCCTTCCTTCCAGTGCTTTACTGTATCCTTCTTTTTTTGGGTGGAATTAACTTCCTGGTTTATAGCTTTCAAAGATACAACAAATCTGGTAATGGTTTACGACCCGTGTTTTATCTGAGTTTGGTATTGCTCTTTAGTGCACAGGTCTTGGGACGTTACCTGTTTTACAGTAGTGCGGTGCCTATCATGGGCTAAGAAAACTGTATAGGATTTAACTTTAATGAGGTGATTGCGTGCTATCCCTTAACCACTTTACAAAAACATATCAAAAGATTCTCTTTGCTTTATTTTTATCGGTAGTTTTCCTATTGATTACTGCAGTGTCGAGAAACACAGTGAAGCAAGCTGGGGGAATAGCCTGCTTCTTTATTGCAGGAATTCTTATTCTAGCAGTTCTGAAAGTTCTATTCTTAGAGTTTGTCCGGAATCAGAAATTGAGCCAAAAGGGCAAGAAGGTCTTTGAACTCCTGCATATGGGTTTTGGCTGGATGACGTTTATCTTTGTCATTTACCATAGTTTATATTTCTTGTCCTTAGCATTCTGGCCAGAGAATAATATATCTCCGAACTATTATGTCACAGGGGTCTTAGCCTTAATTCCCATGAGCTTGGTGATTACCTCTGGTCTCGACAAAAACATCATGGCTAAAAGTAAAGAGGTTAAATCCGTATACTTCAATCACTTAATCGTGACCATGCTACTAGCGGTATTGATTATCATTCATATCAATTTTCAGTAAGATAGCTTTCTATTTCTTTCTATGGGTTAAACTTGTTATAGTTAGTGTGTGATTATATTAACCTTTGAGTATAGATTGTATTTAATGATAAGTGAGCTGAGAGAATGAGAGATAGTTTGACGTATCGCTTTATGATGTTCACTACTATTGTGGTTGTGTTCATTATGCTCATTAATTTTGCTTGGGATTACCATACCCAAAGAGATCAAGCAACTTTGGAAATGCACGAAAAAGCACAAGTTATTACAAAGCAATTGATTGCTACTCGGGAAGTCATTGCTAAAAATCAGGATCGAATCAATTATGATACCGAGGGAAATTTCGAATTTAAGCATTTCAATCCCGCTGCTGTCGGCATGGAGATTGGTGATATTTTTGGAGAGCTGACGAATTACTCAATCAAGCAGACTCGTATCGACTACCGAGATAGTCGCAATACTCCGGATGATTTTGAGTACCAAGGGATTCAAAAGTTTAACCGGCAGCCTCAACTTACCGAAATCTGGGGAGAAGATGTCGTAGAGGGGAAGCGGGTTTTTCGTTATATGGTTCCTCTCCAAATCAAGAATGAATGTCTAGCTTGTCATGGCGAACCCCGAGGGGAAATCGATGTCAGTGGTCACCCGAAAGAGGGCTATCAAGTGGGGGATTTGGGTGGTGTTATTAGCCTGGTTATGCCCATGGAATTATTTCTTCAGGGTATTAAGACGGATATCTACCGACAATTAGCCTTTTCTCTTTTATTGATAGCAGTCATATTAGGTTCAATGTATTTACTGGTCACCCGCCTTGTTCTTCGCTCTCTGGGAGAAGTAAAGATGGCTACTGCACAAGTAGGGCAGGGTAACTTTGATCTTGATTTAAGTCAGATCAAAGCAAGGGGTGAAATCAAGGGATTGACTCAACATATTCAGGATATGGCCAATCAATTGAAGGATTTGTATCAAAATCTTGAAACTAAGGTGGAACAGCGCACCTTGCAACTGGAGCTAGCGAATGATGTCTTGAGAGTCAAACAGGAAGAACTTGAAGCAGCTAATGTGAAATTAAGCGAAATCAATACGTATAAATCGGAAATTCTGGCGATTATGAGCCATGAATTAAGAACCCCTTTAACCTCCATCATGGCCTTTACGGATTTGTTGCTCCAAGATATCCCCCAGGATTGGCAGCAGGAACGTCAGAATCTTAACTACATCAAAACGAATAGCGAAAACCTACTAAAGTTAATTAATACGACCCTCGATCTTGCGAAGATTGAAGCAGGTCGCCAAGAATTGACGCTGGAATATGTAGATATGGCCGATGTTCTGGAGGCGATTGATAGTGTAATTGCACCTCTGGCGCAAGAGAAGGGAATCAATTGGAAGATTGATCTAGCACCTGAAGTTTCTCTGCTGCGTGCTGATCCGGAGAAACTCCGACGAGCCATTGAAAACTTAGCTGGGAATGCTGTTAAATTCACACCTTCTGGAGGCCAAGTAGCGATTATTGTGGAAAACGCTCCTGAAAGAGGATGGATTTCCATACGCGTGATCGACACAGGAATAGGTATTCCCAAAGAAGAGCAAGAAACAATTTTTGAGCGTTTTACCCAAATGGATAGTTCGAATTCTCGAAAATATGGTGGGACAGGACTAGGATTGGCGCTAGCCCAAGAATTAGTGATGCTACATAAAGGGAATATCTGGGTTGAGAGCGAAGTGAATAAAGGGAGCACTTTTGTAGTTTATTTACCAAAAGATCCTGAAGATTTACGTAGCGAGATGCACTAGGAGGGGAAGGAATGAAGCGTACCTGTAAGATTCTCTTGGTTGATGACGAAGAGAGCATCTATAAAGTCGTCGAGCAAGTTCTTAGGAGGGAAGCTTGCGAGCTGATTTATGCGGAGAATGGGGAAGTGGCTTTGGAATGCTTTCAATCAGAAAAGCCCGATTTGATCATTCTCGATGTGATGCTTCCTTTGGTTGATGGTTATGAGATATGCAAAATAATTAGAGAAACGAGTGATGTTCCGATCCTCATGCTTTCTGCCAAAGGTGAGATTATCGATAAAAGTGTAGGTTTTAATCTAGGTGCAGATGATTATCTTGTGAAGCCATTTAGCCCGGTAGAATTGGGATTGCGCGTAAAGGCTCTTTTACGGAGGTCCTTTGATAAAGATCAGGTGCAGCCTAAGGGAAGACAAGCTAAGAGGATTAGTCTAGGCGATTTGGAAATCAATTTTGAAAGCCACGAAGTATTTGTCCGTAGCAACCTCGTGTATTTGACTCCTAAAGAATTTGATCTGCTCAGTTTTATGGCGGAACATCCAGCCCAAGTCTTTACCCGGGAACAACTTTTTGCGCATATGTGGGGAGATGAGTATGTGAATGATACGAGCACGATTACGGTATTCATCCGCAAGCTCAGAGAAAAAATTGAAATTGATCCTGCTAAGCCACAATATATCCAAACAGTATGGGGAATAGGGTATAAGTTTTCCGAGTAGGAAGTATTAATATTATGTTAATACTTCCGTAAGAAAACGCGAAGATTTTGTTAATGAAAAGTGAAGTTTTGTCTAACGTTCTCGTAAGAAATACTTGCTATATTTAAGGCAAGTATTTTTTTATGGGAAAATTACTACATTCTCAAATCAGTCCAATGGGTGAGAAGAAAAATAAATGTGGATAGGAGTAATCTATATGGTGATATCAAGTTTAATTGTAAAATGCTTGCGAAGTTTTGAGGACTCTCTTCCCAATCAGTTAGAGCAAATTAAAGGGGTTTCAGTGGAACGAGTTATTAATGGAGACATCATCCTTGTCTTAGAAAATGAGTTAGTCAATGATGCTGTTCAGCTTGTAGAAAGTAAGATTGGCTCGTTGCCTGGAGTCACTGGAGTTTATCCAGTTTATATAGCAATGGATGAGGATTTCCCTAAGGAGGAGGTGTAAATTTTGCATCCGGGAAATGAATCAATCAGTCGCAGGGACTTCTTTGGAACAATGGTCAATGATCTATGCAAGTTGACTGTGTCAGCTATCAAGACGGCGGCACCGAAGAAAAGGCTGTTACGACCTCCTGGAGCTCTTGAGGAAATTGCTTTCTTGGCTGGGTGCCAGCGCTGTGGAAAATGCAGGATGGTTTGTGAAAATAAGTCGATTCACATGGCTGGACCAGATGAAGGGATTACTGTGGGTACGCCCTATCTTATCCCAGAAGAACAGCCTTGTACCTTCTGTCTGCGATGTATCGAAGCGTGTCCTAGTGGAGTTCTCGAGTATCGAGAGTCTTTGCAATCCTATTCCATAGGCGTAGCAATTATTAATCAGGATCAGTGTCTAGCATATAAGGAACAGCTTTGTAGCTCGTGCCTTTATGCTTGTCCAATGGGGGTAAAAGCCCTTGACCTAAAAGACTTTCGCTATCCAAAAGTTAGAGTGGAAGATTGTTTAGGGTGTGGTCTCTGCATCAAGACTTGTCTTGCAGAAGATTTGGCAATTACCATTGTTCCCAGGTAATCAAAACTTGATAGGAGAGAGAAAAATGAATTGTACAAAAAGAAGATCCAAAGTCCTGCTCTTAGCGCTTCTTGTACTTACTTTATGCGTGGTTGTATTAGTAGGTTGCCAAAGCCAACCCACGAACCAGCCGGCGGATACAACGGCTCCTGTTGCAAGCCCTGTAGCCGAAGAGACAGGGGATAAAACGGTACAAGGTTTTCCGCCACCGATCACTCATGGCCTTGAAGGCAAAGAAAATTGTGCTTCTTGTCATAACGAAGGTATCGGGGGTGCACCAAAGACATCGCATCCAGAGCTTTCTGTCTGTCGTCAGTGTCATGTTTAAGACGGTCTAAAATTAAGGAGGTTAAAACATGGAGTTTAGTAGAAGAAACTTTCTTAAAACCTGTGCAATTACAGCAGCAATGATGGCAACAGGTTGCTCAAATCAAACTCAAACTGCTCAGGTCGACTCTAGCAAGACAAATAGTGCACCTAAACAAAATGATGTAGATCAATGGGTTAAATCGGTCTGCAGATACTGTGGAACTGGTTGCGGAGTGCTAATCGGTGTGAAGGATGGCAAAGTAACTGTTGTTAAAGGTGATCCTGATAATGAAGGAAACAAAGGATTGCTCTGCGTGAAAGGGTATTATTTACCTCAAGTAATTTATCATAATGAACGGGTTACCAAACCATTGATTCGAAAAAACGGTAAGTTAGAGGAAAGTACCTGGGATGAAGCCATGGAACTTATTACTTCCAAGTTTAAGGAATCCATTGAAAAGAATGGTCCGGATTCTGTAGCATTCTATGGTTCTGGACAGCAGCTGGCCGAAGAAGGTTATGTGGCCAATAAGCTCTTCAAAGGTGCAATAGGTACCAATAATATCGATGGGAACCCGCGATTGTGCATGGCTAGCGCAGTTGGTGGATTTACAACTACCTTTGGAGCCGATGAGCCTATGGGCTGTCTGGATGATTTTGAACATGCGGATGTGTTCTTTATCACTGGATCGAATATTGCCGAAGCCCATCCAGTCCTATTTGCCAGATTGACAGATAAAAAGAAGAAAGATCCAGATACAAAAATTATTATCGCTGACCCGAGAAGGCATCGTTCCCATGAAATTGCAGACATTTCGTTGCAATTTATTGCGGGGACAGATATGGCTCTGTTCCACGCTATGGCCTATGTCATCATTGAAGAAGGCATGGCAGATGAGAAATTTATGGCGAAGCATACAAGCTTTTCCAATGGCAAGGAAGCAATAACCTTTGCTGAGTATAAAGAGTTCCTTAAGGGATTCTCACCGGAAAGGGCTGCAGAAATTACAGGCCTGACGGCTGATCAGATTCGCGAGGTTGCCCGGATATTTGGTGAGAAGGGCAAGAATACCATGTCCATGTGGACCATGGGTATCAACCAAAGGGTAGCCGGTGTTTGGGCTAATAATCTACTGCATAACCTCCACCTAATTACAGGTAAAATCTGCAAACCTGGTTCAACTTCTTTCTCGTTGACTGGTCAACCCAGTGCCTGCGGAAGTGTTCGTGAGACCGGAGCCTTATCCCACTTACTACCCGGGCATCGTGTAATTGCTAATGAGAAGCATAGAAAAGAAATTGCTGAACTTTGGGGTGTACCTGCCGATCGGATTAAAGGGCAGGTCGGTCTTCATACCATGGAGATGTTTAAAGCCTGTGGGGATGGCAGAATTAAATGCTTATATGTTATGTGCACAAATCCGGCCCATTCCTTACCTAATGTTAGTGCTTACCAAGAAGGATTCGAAAAGGTATTCCTAGTTGTTGCTGAGGCTTTTCATCCGACAGCTACCACTCAGTATGCTGATGTAGTTCTCCCGGCAGCCTTCTGGTGTGAGAAGGAAGGCGTTTATGGCAATACAGACCGCCGCACTCAACACTTGGCCAAAGCTATCGAACCAGCCGGTGAATCTAAGCCTGACTTGGATATCCTTCTTGACTTTGCTCATCGTCTAGGTTACGCAGATATGTTCCCTTTCAAAACGCCCGAAGATGTTTGGAATGAATATCTTAAGTGTACAACCGGAACCCATATGGAGCTTGCGGCCTACCCAGCTTTGAAGGAGGCACATGGCATACAGTGGCCGGTTAAAGACCATAAAGGTACAAAAGGGGCGACACGTCGCTATGTGGCTCCCGACGATCCGTATGTAAAGGAAGGAATTGATTTCTATTCTGCCAAGGACCATAAGGCAGTAATTTTTGCTAGGCCATATAAGGGACCTGCTGAACCAGTAGATAAGGAATATCCTTATTATTTGACAACCGGTCGTGTTCTAGAGCACTGGCATACCATGACCATGACAGGCAAATGTCCCACTATCATGAAAGCTGTACCGAAGCAATATGTGGAATTAAACCCTAAGGATGCCACAGAATTAGGAATCATAGAGGGCGATGTGGTGCGGCTAATTTCACGTCGAGGGAAAGTTGAAATTCCCGCTAAAGTAGGACGACCAGGGGAACCTATGCCTGGTCTGGTCTTTGCACTCTGGTTTGAACCGGATCCCTTAGTTAATATAGTAACGATCGATGCCGTCGATGCCGCTTCTAAAGAACCTGAATTCAAGATTTGCGCGGTAAGAATCGAAAAGGTCTAATGAATTAAATGAAATCCTCCTACCTATTCGGTGGGAGGATTTCGGTCAATTAGCACATTTGTATTTTGGTTAAGAAAGGGTAAATGTCGTTAGGTAATGAGAAGTGTAAACCTACTAAGCTACATCAGTGGTGCAAAAATGCGTAGAATTGTACGACCTAATCGCCTATACCACTTTACCCGATAACAATCCTCTAATGTGATATTTTGACATAGTTCTAGGGTTTCTAAAAAATCTTCCTTGATATCTATAACACTTTGAGTATTGTAAACATAAACACCGCATTCAAAATGCAAGTAAAGGCTCCGATAATCCATATTAATAGTACCTACTATAGCGTGTGCATCATCGACCACAATGGATTTGGCATGGATGAAGCCGGGAGAGTATTCATAGATTTTCACACCACTTTCGATCAGCAACCGATAGTTGGAACGGGTCATGGAATGGACAAACCAGCGATCCCCGCGAAAGGGGGTAACGATGCGAACATCAATGCTACGTTTGGCTGCGGAGCTGAGGGCTGAAAGCATACTATTATTTAGTATAAGATAAGGGGTATTGATATAGATATAGTGTTGAGCTTGGGCGATGAGATTAAGATAGACGGTTTCACCGATTGGTTCATCATCTAAGGGACTATCCCCGAAGGGTTGTACATAGCCATCCGAAGTGATTGCTGTAGCTTCTTGACTAAGGAGCTTGTATTGGGTATAATCCTCAGTTGTTTCAGACTCATATCCCCATAAGGCCAAAAACATGACAGTAAAATTTAGGACAGCTTCTCCATGGATAAGGATGGCAGTATCCTTCCAATGTCCAAACCGGTCAAAGGCATTTATATATTCATCAGCAAGATTAATTCCGCCTGTAAAGGCGGTTTTTCCATCGATTACGGCAATTTTTCGATGATCCCGATTGTTCATATGAATAGAAAGAACAGGGATGAGGCGATTGAAGACGCGGCATTTTATCCCTTTCGCTTCCAGCTCCTTTTCATAACCAAAAGGCAACTTGAAGAGACTGCCTACATCATCATAAAGAACCCGTACATCTACTCCTTCCTTAACTTTTTCTTCAAGGATAGCCAGTACAGAATCCCATAAAAGGCCTTCGCCAATGATAAAGTATTCTAAGAAAATGAACCTCTCAGCTTTTTTCAATTCTATTAAAAGTCGCTCATACATTTTTTCGCCAATTGGAAGATATTCCGTATGAGTGTTTTGGTAGACAGGACAATAGGAGTACTTTTCAATATAGCGAGCAAGATTGGCTGCTCGTAAATCTTGGGCTGTAAGCTTTTGGATGGTTTCTTCCTTTTGAACCAGAAGTTGTATCATCTTATCGTTAACGCTTTGCATCTTTCGTCTTTTCCGCTTGCTTAACTTCGTGCGGCCAAACATGAGGTAGAAGAGGCCCCCAAAGATGGGAAATAAGAGTATTGCGATAACCCAAGCAATTTTATAAGCAGGATCAGTCTTGAGGTTCATGATATAAAGTAAAGCAACAATGCTCAGCAAAAAACTGAATATGTAAAAATAGATAAAGAAGTTACTAAATCTCCAGATGATCATAACTAAGGCAAAGATCTGGAGAAGAAGAAGCAAGGCGATGAATACTACTCGATAAAACATGGGTAAGTTTTTCATTCTTATCTCCCTCCCTCTTTACATTAGTATATGATAATTTAGACACTTTAGCATGTAATCCCAGTAAGATCCCTTTGAAGGTCTATTGACTAAATCAAGTATAAACTATAACATATATGGCGTAAAGAAGCTATTTACTTGGTGTTGGAGGCAGTATCGATGAGAAGTATGGTGTTTGAGAATGAGATTTGGGACTTTTTAAGGACGATCAATGAGAGTATGGCCAATGCTTTCCGCCCGATCGTCGAAAAATTTGATTTAACTTTGATGCAAACTCGTATTTTAGTTGAGATTAAGGAAGGCGGTCCCCACACCGTAGGCACTTTAGGAAGTATCATCGGCCTTTCCAGTGGTAATGCATCATCAATGTGTAAGAAATTAGAATCAGCAGGCTTCTTAAGGCGTGTACGAGATCCGGAAGATGAGCGTTATGTAAAACTAGCCCTTACCAAGCATGGGGAAGAGACCATTCTTCAGATTGAAAAAGCCCTCGAACATCGCTGCGGTGCATTTCTGGAAATCAAGGGTGAACAGGAATATCAACGCTTTACTGAATGCATGAATAAAGTGCGGTTGTTTATTAAAGAAATGTATGAATATGACCCGAAAGAGTAACTTAAATTGTAGGCTAATACCAAGAAAGTTAGGACGGCAGATATGAGGAAAGAGAAGAAAGAAAGGCATTCTTGGAAAACGGGATATACCACAGGCACCTGTGCAGCCGGAGCAGCTAAAGCCGCATGTCTATGGCTCCGGGGGAAAGATTCGGGTGCATTGATTGAGATTACTCTGCCCCGAGGAGAACAGCTCTCCCTACCGATTTACAGTAAAGCAAAGGAAAATGATTGGGCAAGGGTTGGTATAATTAAGGATGCGGGAGATGATCCGGATATCACCCATGGTCTAGAAATACAAGCCAAGGTGAGAATCCTTTCCGAGCAAGGAGAAGTTCATATCTGCGGTGGTCAAGGGATAGGTGTCGTCACTAAAAAGGGACTTCAAGTTCCCCAAGGAGAACCTGCCATCAATCCGGTACCTCAACAAATGATCGAAGCTGCTGTACGGGAGGTTTTTCCTCGGGAAGAAGTTCAAGTTGTGATTGAAGTGCCAGAGGGAGAGAAAGTTGCCCTGAAGACTCTCAATCCCCGTTTAGGAATCATCGGGGGAATATCTATTTTAGGAACTACAGGCATTGTTCGCCCGATGTCAGAAGAAGCGTTTAAGAATTCGATCTTGCCGGAGTTGGATCAAGCGATAGCCTATGGACATAAAGCCATAATTTTGACCCCAGGCAACTATGGGTTTAAGGTGGCCACCGGGCAACTAAGAGTACCTGAGGAAGCTATTATTCAGATGAGCAACTTTGTTGGTTTTTTATTGGAAGAAGCTGCTTATCGCAAATTTGAGAAAGTGGTTCTTTTAGGCCATATCGGAAAGCTCATTAAAGTAGCTGGTGGAATATTCCATACTCATACCCATGTGGCCGATGCTCGCATGGAGATTCTAGTGGCTCATGCGGCACTGGCCGGTGTTCCTCAAGAGTTATTGCAAAAGCTCGCTGAGTTCCCTACAGTAGAAGGAGCTGCTGAAGAAGTCTTGGCCCAGGGATGGGAAGATTTGCTCTTTCATTTAACTCAGCGGGCAAGTGAGCGTGCCCAGGAGCATGTTCGTGGAGATTTGCAGGTGGGTACAGCATTCACCTTACTTAATGGGGAAATCATTGCTTGGGATGCTCGAGCTCACGATATTATCAAGGAATTTTGGTATTGGCCGGAAGCAAAGCAGGATTTAAGGGAAAAATAGAGAATTCAAGGATAAGAAATAAATAAAACAGCCAGAATTAAATAAAAGTTCAAGGTTCCTCTTTGAGGATGAAAAGGGAAGTCGGTGAGAGTCCGACGCGGTCCCGCCACTGTGAGCCATGAGTGCCTCTCAATAACCCACTAGATAGTTCTGGGAAGGGAAGAGGCGTGATGACTGGAAGCCAGGAGACCTGCCTTGAATTGTAATATTCACACCTACGAGCGATGGGTGTTGTGAAAGAGCCGCTCAGGGCTCTTTTTATTTTTTTAGTGGAAGGGAAGATAAGCGGATGATCCGAATCGTGGGAATTGGTCCGGGAACGCCAGAATGGGTTGCTCCTGCAATCCAAGATAGTGTGAAGCAATGCGATGTTTTACTAGGTGGCTCTCGTGCGCTCAAACTATTTCCTGATTTTGAAGGAGATACTTACCAAGTCAGTGGTGATTTATCAGGTACTCTAGAAACACTGCAAAGGTCGATAGAGCAAGGGAAGCAGGCGGGAGTGTTGGTCTCTGGAGATCCGGGTTATTATAGCCTCCTTCCCCTATTAAAGAGAGAATTCCCTAAAGAGGATATTCAGGTCTTACCCGGGATCAGCTCTATTCAATTCGCTTTTGCTCGTGCTGGGATTCCTTGGCAAGAGGCAGAGCTTCTCAGTGTCCATGGACGTTCGCTGGATTTATTGCCTCTGAATATTAAGCGAACCATTGGTATATTGACCGGTGGCGAGAACACCCCACAAGCGGTGGCTCGTTACTATCAAAGGTATGGATTTAACCCGCGTATTTCTGTGGGAAATACACTGTCTTATCCCGAGGAAAAGTGGTTGAATACAAATGCTCAAGAGCTCATGAACTCAGCAGGAGATTTTGCGAATGCAGTGATGATTCTCTACTCAGAAGAGTCTAAGATCACCAAGGCCACATCTTTTCCTATTGTACCAATAGGTTTTGGTATAAAGGATGAGGTGTTTATTAGAGGGAATGTTCCTATGACTAAGAGTGAAATTCGGGTTCAGGTTTTGGCTAAGGCTGAGATCACGGCTTCGGCAAGGATCCTCGATGTAGGGGCAGGGACAGGAAGTATCAGTATCGAAGCGGCCCTTTTAGCCCATCGTGGGTGTGTCTACGCCATCGAAGAAAACCCAGAGGCACAAGAACTTATTCTCCAAAATCAAGAGAAGTTTAGTGTTAAAAATCTGAGACTGATTCGGGGGACAGCTCCGGCCGCCTTGCGGGACATCCCCCCAATGGATATATGTATTATTGGCGGGAGTCATGGGCAAATCCGAGGAATATTACAGGAAGCTCCCCTTGTGCCAGGGGGAAGAGTTGTACTGACTGCCATAACCTTGGAGACCTTGACTCACGGGATGGAAGCCCTGAAAAGTTTAGCTTATGAAGATATTGATGTAGTATCTATCCAAGCTGTGCGCTGGAAGGGGATTAAAGATATTCACCTTGCCCAAGCACATAATCCGGTGTTTGTTATTTCAGGGCGGAAGAAAACTAGCTAGTTGTGAAATTGGTACTTAAAAGTGGCCATCATGGACGTAAGCAAGCGGCTGTTGTAAGTCGAAGGAATAGAACGGAGGAGGAACAAAGTGCAGCAAGAACAAAATGAACAAACAATTCCTCAGAGCACAAGAAAAGCGAAATTGTATGGGGTGGGAGTTGGCCCAGGGGATCCAAACCTAATCACCCTACGGGCAGTGGAAATCCTGCGAGAGATTGAAGTCATAGCTATACCCAAGTCAAAGATGGAGAGGGAAAGTGTTGCATGGGAAATTGCGCAATCCCACTGCCCTTCCGGGGTGAGCATTATGGAATTAGAGATGCCTATGACTTCGAACGAAGAAATACTTCAGGCGGCTTGGCAAAAGGCAGCAGGACTGATTAGGGCTGAGCTTGATTTGGGGCATTCGGTCGCTTTTCTTACTTTAGGGGATCCTTCTTTATATAGTACCTACAGTTACCTGCTGACGATTCTTAAAAATCAGCTTGAACCTGATCAGATTGAGACTATCCCTGGCATCACAGCTATGTCAGCAGCAGCAGCCCGGGTGAACTTGCCCTTAGCCATTGGCGACGAGCCCTTAGTGGTTTTGCCGGGTATTGAGGGATTAGATGCGTATGAGCATTACCCTAATCTTGTGTTGATGAAGGTATCGCGAAATTTACCGGCTGTACTCAATCATATTCAGAAGACAGGATCACAAGCAGTTTTAGCTACACGTGTCGGTCAGACCGGAGAAGAGATCCGTCTGCTTCGGCCTGAGGAAGAGATGGAGAAGGTGGATTATTTGAGCCTTGTGCTATGCAAGAGGGATGGGAGTGAAGATTTTGAATGATCAGGTGAAAGCTAACTTGGGTCAGGTGCTTTTCGTAGGAGCAGGCCCTGGAGATCCTGATTTGATCACCTTGAAAGGCAAAAAGGCTCTTGAAGAAGCCGATCGGGTCATCTATGCGGGGTCATTAGTCAATCCGGAAATCCTCAAGCATTGCCGAGAAGGGATTACTCTTTTCGATAGCGCTGGTTTGACCTTGGAAGAAACCATCGCCATTATGGTGGAAGGAGTAAGCAAAGGCGAGAAGGTCGTGCGTTTGCACACAGGGGATCCCAGTGTTTACGGTGCAATTCAAGAGCAGATGCAGCAGTTGGACGCTTTGACAATTACTTATGGAGTAGTCCCAGGCGTAAGTTCTGTGTTCGCTGCCGCGGCTGCGATCAAGAAAGAGTTTACCTTACCCGAAGTCAGTCAAACCTTAATCCTTACGCGTTTGGCCGGAAGAACCCCTGTACCAGAGAAGGAAGATCTTGCTTTGTTGGCTCAGCATCAAGCCAGTATGGCTATTTTTCTCAGTGTGCAGGAGATTGGCGAAGTGGTAGAATCTCTTGGCCAGAGTTATCCCCCAGATACGCCAGTCGCCATTGTCTATCGAGCCAGTTGGCCTGATGAACAGATTCTGGAGGGGACGCTGGCAACGATTGAACAGCGAGTCAAAGAGGCTGGAATTCGTAAGCATGCTCAAATCTTAGTGGGCGATTTTCTTAGAGATAAAGGAGCGCGTTCGAAGCTCTATGACCCTGAATTTACTCATGAATATCGAAAAGGAAGTTCGGTATGAAGGCTGCCCTCGTCGTGCTCACTAGTCAAGGACTCAAAACGGCGCACAAGGTAATCGAGAGATGGTCCGACGAGGAACCACTGAAGCTGGAGTTATGGCTTAACTGGCGCCTCAAAGGTCAGTATATTGATGAAAAGCACACAGTGCACCTCCACTACTATAAGCAATTAAAAGAAGTAATGTCAGGGATATGGCAGAGCAGCTCGCTCTTAATCTTCATTATGGCTACAGGGATTGTGGTTCGGCAAATCGCTCCCTATCTTGCGGGCAAAGATCGGGACCCGGCAGTCATAGTGCTGGATGAAAAGGGGAAGTTTGTCATCTCTCTCTTGTCCGGCCATTTAGGGGGAGCTAATGCCTGGACAAAAACCGTTGCTCAGTGGCTGGATGCTCATCCGGTGGTAACGACAGCCACTGATGTGCAGGGGCTAATAGCACCTGATGAGTATGCCCGGCAGTTTGGCTGGGCAATAGAACCTTTGGCAGGGCTAAAATATGTCAATCGAATCTTGCTAGAGGAAGGTCGTCTGGGGGTATGGACGGATTGTCTTCCTAAGGGACATCCACTTCGGCAAGACATAGCCTACTGCTTTTTGGAGGATGAGAAAAAGGAACAAGCACATCTGTGGATTACGCCACAAGATAACCAACAATATAAAGACAAGAATGAACAAAACGATTTCAATGATATGAGCGGTATCAAGTATAGCAACAATATGAACAATCAGATTAATGAAATCCCCAACGATAGACGTCCTGTAAGGTTAATTCCTCGGTTTTACAGTGTCGGGGTCGGGTGTCGCAAGGGAGTAAGTGTGGACCGGATTAGCGAAGCCATCGCTCAAAGTATTCGGCAGCTAGGGATTTCTCCATTGAGCATTTTTGGGATATTTAGCATCGACTTAAAATCTGAGGAGGCTGGGCTAATCGAGACAGCACATAACCTTGGAGTGCCTTTTAGAACATTTTCTGCACAGCAGATACAAGAGTTAAATGAAAAACTGAGGTTAAGTTCTTCAGACTATGTCAAAGAGATGATTGGAGTGGATGGGGTATGCGAAGCAGCAAGTTTACTGGGAACGAAAGAGGGGGAATTGATTCTTCCCAAGCAGAAGCTGAACGGGGTCACGGTGGCCATCAGCAAGGAAAGATTTTTGTTGTAGGGATTGGCCCAGGAGATGAAGAGCATATGACAAAACGTGCTCGGGATCTCTGGAGTGAAGTGGATGTGGTCGCAGGGTATAAAACCTATATTGATTTGGTTCGACCTTGGGTTGCCGGGAAGAAGTTAGTCGCCACAGGAATGCGGCAGGAGATTGACCGCTGCCGTGAAGTTGTTGAGATCGCCTTAGAGGGTCAGCGAATTGCTTTAGTCAGTAGCGGAGATGCTGGTGTCTATGGTATGGCAGGGATTTTGATTGAATGTCTAGAAGAAAAAGGCGCCTTGGATATGCCTTTAGAGATTATTCCAGGAGTCAGTGCAGCCAATGCGGCAGCATCTTTGTTGGGTGCACCATTAATGCATGATTTTGCCGTAATTAGTCTCAGCGACTTGCTTACCCCATGGGAAGTTATCCAGAAGCGCGTTATGCTGGCAGCGGAGGGAGATTTCGTCATGGCTATCTATAATCCTAAAAGCAAGGGTCGTCAGGATCAGATAGAATGGGTTCGTAAAGCGGTGCTGGAATATCGTTCTCCCGCAACTCCCGTAGGGATTGTCCGTGAAGCCTTGCGGGGAGAATCCCAAGTGATCATTACGACTCTAGAGGACTTTACTCAGTCACCTATCGATATGTTGACTGCGGTCATTATTGGTAATTCGAATACTCGTGTCGTTGGCCCTTATATGGTCACCCCGAGGGGATATGTACTATGAATCTCTTGATTTTGGCGGGGACCGAGGATGGGAGAGAACTAGCCTCTGCCTTCCAGAAGCGCGGTCATCAGGTCTTGGTTTCTACCTTAACGGAATATGGCGCTGAAATTGCTCTGCAACAAGGTCTTACGGCCCGCGCTGGTGCTTTAGACGAAGATTCCTTAAGGAGAATTCTGAGAGAACAGGAGATTGACGCCCTGATTGATGCTACTCATCCCTATGCTCAAGCAATTCATGGCTTAGGGCAGCGTATTGCCAGTGAATGTGACCACCCCTATTTTCGTTGGGAACGTCCTCTGGGAGAGTATCCTCGCCACCGCCTCATTCATTCGGCGCCGACTCTCGAAGATGCAGCCGAAAAGGCGGCCCAATTGGGCAGACGTGTCTTTTTAAGTACCGGAAGCAAAAATCTTAGCCAATGGTTGGCAATACCTGTTTTGCAAGATTGTGAGCTATTCGTCAGGGTACTCCCCACGGCTCAGGTCTTAAGTCAGTGTGAAGCTTCGGGGTTGAAACCTTATCAGATAATTGCCATGCAGGGACCTTTTACCCAAAAGTTCAATGAGGCCCTTTGGGAGCAAATGAAGATCGAGGTCGTCATCTCGAAGGAAAGTGGCTCCATCGGTGGTATAGAGGAAAAAGTCCAAGCCTGTCTGAAGTTGGGAATCCCCATCATTCTTTTGGAACGGCCAGCTTCTGCTCACCCAGAGTTAAATAGCGATGAAAATAAGCCTCAAATCATGCCGACAACGGTCGAAGACTTTATCAGAAAGGTGGAAGATATACTTGAATACTGAACTGATTCTTTTGGGACATGGGAGTCGTCGAAAAGAGGCGAATCAGGGATTGATAGAGGTCGCTCATAAAGTGAGCGATATTTTAGGACAAGAAGTAACTCCGGTCTTTATGGCCCATCAAGCCCCTAGCTTACCAGAAGGTGTATTGGCAAAGATCCAAGAGGGTGCCAAGAAGGTTATCATTATGCCACTCTTTTTATTTCGAGGAGTGCATGTTACCGTGGATGTCCACCAAGAGGTTCGCGAGATTATGGAAAAACATCCTGAGGTCGAGATAGTATTTACCAATGAGCTAGGAGCTGATGATGTTATTGCCCAGTTAGCAAGCCTGAGAATTAGGGAGGCATTAGGGGCATGAAGGGATTTATAACGGATCCACATCAGATTGAACGAGAAAGCATGCGGATCATTCAGGGGTATTTACAACTGGATTGGACTGAGCAGGAGCTGAAGATCGTGGAGCGCTGTATCCATACCAGCGGCGACCCTACTTTGGAACCAGCTATCCGTATTCATCCCCAGGCCATTGAAGCAGGGCTTGAGGCCTTAAAGCGAGGGGCCACGGTCATTACCGATGTGGAAATGGTCAGAGCAGGAATTGCTAAGAAACAATTAGCCGAGCTGGGAGGCGTGGTAGAGTGCTTTCTCAGTGATCCTCAAGTGGCGGCTCAGGCGGCTGAATGGGGGATTACTCGCTCCATGGCCGCTTTGCGCTTGAACAAAGAGCGGTTAAAAGGATCCATTGTGGCCATTGGTAACGCGCCCACTGCCTTGCTGGAAGTTTTGGAACTTGCCAAAGATCTCCAGACACGACCGGCTTTGATCGTGGGTATACCGGTGGGCTTTGTGGGTGCTAAGGAATCCAAGGAGCTTCTTTGGGAGGAGCATCAAGAATTCCCCTCCATTACTATCCTAGGGAATCGCGGGGGAAGTCCCTTAGCGGCAACCTGTGTCAATGCATTGATTTACTTAGCGGTAAAACGCGAAATCTAAAGCAATGAGATGATCATCCTGAACCCAGTGGAGGATCTTCCAAGATGAAAGTATCAACCGGAGGTGAAAAGATGAGCGGAGATAAAACATCCAAAACTGCGAAGCAGGGGAGTATGCAGACTGCAAGGCTGATGATTCAGGGGACATCATCTAATGTAGGAAAAAGTGTCTTGGCAGCTGCCTTTTGTCGGATTTTCTATCAAGAAGGGTATCAGGTAGCTCCCTTTAAGGCGCAAAATATGGCCTTAAACTCCTTTATTACGCGATCAGGGGGAGAGATGGGCAGAGCCCAGGTTGTCCAGGCACAAGCTGCGGGCTTAGAGCCTGATGTGCGGATGAATCCGGTGTTGTTAAAGCCTACGGGGCATACTGGCTCCCAAGTGATTATCCTCGGTAAATCTCAGGGAACACTTTCCGCCCTTAAGTATCACGGTGAGTATCAAAGAAGAACGTGGCCGATTGTAGAAAAGGCTCTTCATGAGCTTCTTGAAGAAAACGAGATCGTGGTCATCGAAGGGGCGGGGAGCCCTGCCGAAGTCAACCTCAAGCAAAATGATATCGTCAATATGCGCGTGGCGATGGAAGCCCAAGCCCCTGTGCTATTGGTAGCAGATATTGATCGGGGGGGAGCTTTGGCATCCGTTGTGGGTACTCTGGAGCTTCTGGAGCCGGAAGAGCGCCAATTGGTTAAAGGGATCGTGATGAATAAATTCAGGGGGGATATAAAGCTCTTGCAGCCTGCTCTGGATTTTCTCGAAGAAAGAACAGGAATTCCCGTGGTGGGAGTCGTCCCCTTCTATGATCAATTTAAAATACCAGAGGAAGACTCGGTAGTTCTGGAAGAGCAATATAGCAAACACCACAAGGAGAAAAGCCGGGCAGACACCTTGGATGTAGTCGTGATTCGCCTTCCGTATTTGTCGAACTTTACGGATTTTGATCCTTTTGAGGATGAACCTGATGTCAATCTGCGCTATGTGAGAGAAGTTGCAGAAGTTGGTCAGCCAGATTGTGTGATTCTCCCAGGGAGCAAAAATACCTTATCCGATCTGCGTTTTGTGTGGGATAGTGGTTTGGGGGAGAAAATTCTCGAGCTCTGGCAAGAAAACGTACCTATTATTGGCATCTGTGGGGGCTATCAAATGCTTGGCAAGGTGGTTCGTGATCCCCTCGGTACGGAATCAGATCTAGTGGAAATGAACGGGCTAGGCATTCTGCCCATGGAGACGGAATTTGCCTTCGATAAACATACGGTACAAAGTCAAGGCAAGGTCATAGGAACAGAATTGTTCTTCCAGCGTTGTCAAGGGACAGAAATAACAGGCTATGAAATCCATATGGGTCGTTCCCGTGGGGAGGGGCAACCACTCTTTGCGATCGAAGCCCAAGAAGAGACCTATGGGGATGGCTTACTCGTAGGTAGTGCTTTTGGTACCTATCTCCACGGCATATTTGATAATGACCCACTGCGGACCGCCTTTTTAGAATGGCTTTGGGAGAGAAGAGGAATACAGCGACCTGTAGGCAAAACTACGTCACAGGCGGCTATTCGTGAACAAGCCTTTAATGAATTGGCTGAGTGGGTAAGAAATAGCATGGACATGGAAAAAGTTCGTTCCATCATGGGCCTGCAAAAGGGATCATGGTCATGATGTTTATACTGAACCCGATATCGATTGGTTTAGGATTCCTATGGGATCAAATTGTTGGGGATCCGCCCAAATGGCCCCATCCAGTTATTTTCATGGGAAAAGTTATTAGCTTGTATGAGGGACGCTTTAATCAGGGCACTCCCCGACAGCGCCGCCTCAAGGGTGCCCTTTTAACTCTAATATTAGGGACAGGGAGCTTCGCCTTGACTGCAGGGTTAATCGGTATTGCTCATGAGATCTCTGTGATTTTCGGCCTGATCATCGAGGCGCTTCTCATCGGCTCCGCCTTGGCTGGAAAATCCCTTCTCGAAGCTGGAAGTCGAGTACTTCAACCGTTAAAGGAAGGAAATTTGGAGGCGGCTAGAAAAAGCTTAAGTTGGTTTGTCAGTAGGGATACTACGAACTTATCAGAAGGGGAAATCGCTAGAGGTACCATCGAGACCTTGGCTGAGAATTTTGTTGATGGCATTCTCTCGCCGCTGTTTTATCTACTCATCGGTGGCGCTCCTTTGGCCATGGCATTTAAGGCTGTCAGCACCCTAGATTCGATGATTGGTTATCGCAATGAGCGTTATGAGGACTTCGGTTGGTTTGCCGCACGTACCGATGATTGGGCTAATTATCTGCCGGCACGGCTCTCTGTCATCATTCTTGGCTTAGCGGGATGGTTCTATAGATTCCCAGTTCGAAAGGCTTTTAAGATCTGGCGTCGAGATGCCAAAGCTCATCCCAGCCCTAACGGGGGTAATCCCGAAAGTATGGTAGCAGGATTGCTGGAAATCCAATTAGGCGGGAATAACATCTATCACGGAAAAATTCACCACCGAGCTGAAATGGGAGATCCCCTTCATGAATTGTCTTGGCAGGATATTGAGCAGTGCCAGAAACTAGTTCGGCTGGGGACCTGGATTAGTTTTCTGCTAATATTTGGAGTTACGTGTTTACTTTTTGCTAACCGCCACTAAGTTCTCTGCATCTAAAGGATGAGATGAGTGGATCAAGGCCTAAATTACGGTTTCTTACAGGACCTACCCAAGGATTTTGATTTGCAATAGTGAGCGACTTCTAAGCGAGCAGGATGCCAAACTTCGTGAAAAACTAGTAGCGGAGACGGGTTGGAAACAGGATGTTTCCACCCAGCCACTGAGCAGGAGCGAATTGGCTGGGTACCCGACGGAGCGAAGAGCTTGAGCGAATAGTTTGGCACCGCGTAGCTTACTTAGCGAACGATGTAATCAAAATCCTGGAGATTGTATGACTCGAAAGAAAAAGAGGTGAAGACGAATGCCCCATCACATGCCCCCACGCATCCTTATCGCCGGAACCCACAGTGGGGTAGGCAAAACAACCATCGCCACAGGGATCATGGCAGCCTTGGCCAAGAAGGGTCTTCCCGTTCAACCCTATAAGGTGGGTCCGGATTATATCGATCCTAGTTATCATACCTTGGCTACGGGCCGTCCGTCGCGGAACTTAGATCGCTGGATGCTCAGGGAAGAGCTGCTCCCCGTTTTTTTGAAGAGTTCGCTAGATTACTGGGTGGTCATCGAAGGAGTCATGGGGCTATTTGATGGGGTATCCGGAACAAAAGGGTATGGGAGCAGTGCAGATATTGCCAGACTCCTCAACACACCAGTGGTTTTGATTGTGGACGCAGGTAATTTATCACGCAGTGTAGCAGCTATGGTTCATGGTTTTTCTACATTTGATCCGGATTTAAGGATCGCTGGAGTCATCCTCAATCGAGTGAAATCTCCGGCCCAAGAAAAAATATTACGCGAAGCTTTAAAAGAAATTGAGATGCCGATTCTCGGGGTGCTACCGAAAGAAGAAAGGATTAGTCTGCCTGAAAGGCACCTCGGGTTAGTCCCTTCCCAAGAAAAAGCTTTTCGGGAGGATTTTTTTGAGGGATTAATCGATATTGTTACACGTACGATTGACCTTGATGCGATTCAAGGGATTATGCTGAATACAACACAAAATGACGAAGAATATAAACAAAGGATGGCATTATTTTTCGAAAAGTTATCTGAAAAGCCATCTGTAGATAATATAGAAAATGAGTCTATTAAGCTCACAGTCCAGGACAAAGAATCAAGTAAGGGTGATCAAAAAGACAAAAAAGATTTATTACAGTTAGGAGTCGCTTGGGACGAAGCCTTTTCCTTTTATTATCAAGATGCCTTGGATACTGCGGAATGCTTGGGCTTTACGGTTATCCCCTTTAGCCCTCTATGGGATCAGACATTACCGGAGGGGTTGGATGGGCTTTTCTTTGGTGGAGGATTTCCTGAGCTACACTTGGAGAGACTTAGCCAGAATCTAAGATTTCTAGAATCCTTGAGAGAGTTTCACCGTTCGGGGAAAACTATCTATGGCGAGTGCGGGGGATATATGTACCTCGGTCAACAGATAACAGACTTTGACGGAAGAACCTACCCTATGGCTGGTCTTATTCCGATTAGAGCAGAGATGACTCGGAAGCTGAGAGGGATGGGCTACAGGGAAGGGGTTTTTCAGCAGGACAGTTTTTTAGGTGGAGCAGGAAGTAGGGTCTATGGTCATGAATTTCACTATTCCCAAGTAGGCTACATGGATGAAGGGAATAGTATGTCTTCCGCCTTTGAGCTCCTAAAGGGAGGAGAATCTTTGCGGCTTGATGGTTATGCACGGGATAATATCGTCGCTTCCTATCTCCATCTCAACTTTGCAGGACATCCTGAACTTTTGCGACACTGGGCAGAGCATATGCGGCAAGGGGAATAAACATGATTCGAGTGTATACGGGAAAAGGAAAAGGGAAAACCACTTCAGCCTTAGGCGAAGCCCTTATAGCCAGGGGGCGGGGCGTTGAAGTGCTGATGATACAGTTTCTAAAGGGAAGTACTTATATGGGAGAACTCTATGGCTTGGGTCGTCTAGGTGTACCTATCATTCAGTTTGGGGTAGGGTGTCGCTGGTCGGCCATGATCCGCACGGGTTTACGTCATTGTACGGGATGTGGGGAATGCTTCCGTCAGAATCGGGACCCTGATGTCGCTTTACCCCTTGTATTTCAAGGAGTTGAGTATCTTAAAGAGCAGATTAGAAATCCTCATCTAGGCTTGATCATTCTTGATGAAGTAAGCCACGCCTTAAATAAAGGGTTTTTAGAAATAGAAGTACTGATAGAAATAATGGGTCAACGCCCAGACGATTTGGATTGGATATTGACGGGGAGAGATATGCCCACAGAACTAATTATTGTTGTGGATGAATGGTGGGAACTCCAACCGGAAAAACATCCTTTCCAAGCAGGAATACGTAGCCGGAGGGGGATTGAATACTGATGAAAGGGATAACCGGTTGGGCAAGATGTCCGGGATCCTGTGGCGAATGGATTCAAGGGACAAAGGAAGGCATTCCCTTTTTAATCGGTTGTCCTATAAACCGGTTTGTGGAAGCGAGGGCGGAGATTCTTTTTAGTGATCCTCAAGCTATCGAAGAGGACTCCTTGGCACAGAGAGGGAGTGGCTGGCTATGGAAGCTTCCCGAGGGTAAGGAGAAGACGCATCAGGCCCTGCAAAGGTTTGCGAGAGAATATACCAAAAAGCTTCACCTATCCCCAAGTGTAGTCGAGATTCAGATGGAATCCCAATTACAAGTCGGTAAAGGCATGGCCAGCTCGACAGCGGATATGGTAGCGGCGGTAGGTGCTATAGCCCATGCCTTAGGGACTTCCTTGGCATCGGAGGAAATGGCAAATTTGGTCTTGGCGATTGAACCTAGCGATCCAGTTATGTTTCGTGGTGTTACTGAATTTGCCCATCGGGACGGCGCTTTTATGAGATATCTTGGGCCGAGAGTTGAGGCTCACTTGCTGATGCTGGATGGGGGAGGAGTTCTTGATACTCAGGCTTTCAATGCAGGAGGAGAACTACCGGGTCATTATCGCAGGAATGAGCGAGAAATAGGCAATGCGTTAACACTATTCTATAAAGGCCTGGCTCAAAACGATTTAGAAAAGATTGCCAGAGCCGGCACGATCAGTGCTCGCTGCAACCAAGAGATTAATCCCAAGCCGTTTTTTGAAGAGTTTCTTGCCTGGGTGACAGCGATGGGAGGGCTTGGCGTCATCACCGCCCATAGTGGAACACTGTTAGCGGGTGTTTTTCCGATACAGCTTCTTCAGGCAGAACGAAATAGAATTCTTAGAGAAAGTCACCAGCGTTTTTACCCTAATAGAGTTGAGTGGATTGAGACCTGTGATGGTGGTCTGGAAGGGGGGATTGCAGATGCACGGCGGCAATCTATTAGAAGCTGCTGAGGAGTATGGAAGAGATAGCTTTATTGACTTATCTGCTAATATCAATGTCTTTGGTCCTCCTGAGGCAGTCTGGAGGGCAATTGAGCGATCGCTTAAAACGATTGCTAATTACCCTGACCCGGAATATCGACGTCTCCGGCGGAACATGGCTCAACGTTACTCTTTATCAGAAAAAGAAATTCTGCTGGGGAATGGGGCAGGGGAGCTGATATTTACGCTTTTGCACGCATTAAAGCCTAGCAAAGTGCTGATTCCTGAACCGGCCTTTAGCGAATATGGGCGGGCTTCACGTGCCTGCGGGGCAGAGGTGAACAAGCTCATCCTCGACGTTGAAGGATGGAATTCACTGGATCTTGAGCTTGTTGGTACCCTAAGGATCTGGGAAAAGGCAATAGCTGAAAATGACCTGATTTTTATCAATTCTCCCCATAATCCAACAGGTAGCTCTTTAAAAAGAGAACAATTTGAGAGGCTGATTTCCTTAGCCCATAAATATAAAACTTGGGTTGTTCTTGATGAATCCTTTGTTGACTTTCTGGAGGATGAAATTCGCTGGTCCGGAAAGGAATATTTGCGCGACTTTCCAAACCTGCTGGTGTTATATTCCTTAACCAAGTTTTATTCTATACCGGGACTCCGTCTTGGCTCCATCTTTGCTGCTCCGAGCCTCCTCGACCGACTGAAGGAGCAGAGAGACCCATGGGCTGTAAATGGCTTGGCCGAAGAAGCAGGAATAGCAGCCTTGGCAGATGAGGGTTATGGTGAGCAAGTCAGGAGACGTCTAGGCGATAGCAAGAACTATTTTTATAATGAGTTTCAGAGCAGGTTGATGGAAGGAAAGTTATCAGGCATTAAGATCTATCCGAGTACTGTAAATTTTGCTTTGATCGAAATCCTCAGCTCGGAAGGTGCCAAAGACAGTTTAGGGATAAAGAGTAGGAAACAGGAAATCATTCAAAGGCTTGGGTTTAGGGGAATACTTGTAAGAGACTGTGATAATTTTCAAGGCCTTAGTGGTGAGTTTATCCGTGTGGCCATTAAAGAACGAGAAAGTATGAAGGCACTTTTAGAGGGACTCCAAGAATTTGACAACATAGTGCTCTAAAATAAAAAATTCTCCGTTTATGCTGAATGCTTGTCACCGTCTACCTACTGCAGCATAGAATAGACTAGACAAGCAAACAAAAAGCAGTCTAAAAGGGGAGTGGAAGGTTATGTCTTCAGGCAATATTGGAGCTGTTATTGTGAGTAGCTTTATTCTAGCCCTGATTGTATTTATTTTGGCTATTCTGCTATTTGCTTAAACGTTGAGGGGTTTCTTAAAAGAGATTACTATGAAAAGACGTGGGTATACAGGCGGCTGGTGCAAACGTATCGACTCAACTCGATTAGTATAGTATCAGTCGCCTTTCTTTATAAAATATAATAAATATTTCACGAAAATGTAGACTAATAAATTACTTAGACTTATAATAAGTATAAAGAAGTGGTGGGTTATATTAAACTATATAAGAAAGAGATGGGAGGAAACAAAGTTGAGCGAACTGATCTTATCCAGGTTACAGTTTGGGGTGACCACATCATATCACTTTTTATTTGTCCCGCTTACCTTAGGATTATCAGTCCTGATTGCACTCATGGAGACTTGGTACGTGAAGACTGGTGATGAGACCTACAAGAAAATGACCAAGTTTTGGGGTAAGCTCTTCTTAATTAACTTTGCCATGGGTGTGGCTACCGGATTAGTTCAGGAATTCCAATTTGGGATGAACTGGTCTGAGTATTCGCGTTTTATGGGAGATATCTTCGGGGCACCCCTGGCTATTGAAGCACTTTTAGCATTTTTTATTGAATCGACTTTCTTAGGAGTTTGGATCTTTGGTTGGGATAAATTATCCAAGAAGGTCCATTTGTTGAGCATTTGGCTCGTCGCTATTGCCGGCAACTTATCAGCTTTGTGGATTCTGATTGCCAACTCTTTTATGCAAGAGCCGGTGGGTTATGTGCTTCGCAATGGTCGTGCGGAAATGGTCGATTTTTTGGCGGTAATAACCAATCCGCATGTTTTCTATCAATTTCCCCATACCGTGCTTAGTGGATTTACAACAGCAGCCTTTTTCGTTCTAGGCATTAGCGCTTATCATCTTTTAAAGAAACAATATACAGATATTTTTCTGCGTTCTGCTAAGTTTGCCTTGGTATTCGGGATTATCAGCGTTTTCGGTGTAACTGGTGTGGGCCACTCACAAGGCATGCATCTTGTAAAAGCGCAACCCATGAAAATGGCGGCAACAGAAGCCCATTGGGAGACAGAAGATCCTGCCGGATTAAACTTGCTGGCTATCGTGGACAACGAAAATAGAGAAAATAGTTTTGAGATCAAAGTACCGAGGATGCTCAGCTTTATGTCCTACGGAACATTCAGTGGAGAAGTGAAAGGGATTAACGATTTGCAGGAGGATGCTGTCCAAAAGTATGGCGAGGGCAATTATATTCCTCCAGTCACTTCGCTCTTCTGGTCATTCCGCATCATGGTGGGTGTAGGTACTTTATTGGTTTTGGTTGTTCTAGTAGGTGCCTTTCTGTATAAGACGAAGCGATTCGCCAATACTCATTGGTTCTTAAAACTTCTGCCGTGGATGATTCCCCTTCCATATCTTGCGAACCTAACTGGATGGTATATGGCGGAAGCGGGAAGACAGCCATGGATTGTGTATGGTTTACAGAAAACCGCTGACGGGGTTTCTACAGCAGTGTCAGCAGGCTATATCTGGACCAGCCTGATTGGATTTACTCTACTCTACGGTATTTTGGCCATTGCTGATGTGTACCTAATCCTAAAATTTGTTAAACGGGGACCGGTTGAGGCTGAGGATGAAGATTCCTCCACAGATGTAGGGAAGGGGGCATCATTATGGACTTGAATATTCTTTGGTTTATGCTAATTGCCGTTTTGTTTGTCGGTTTCTTCTTCTTAGAGGGCTTCGATTATGGCGTAGGGATTCTCCTCCCCTTTATGGGCAAAAATGATCCTGAACGAAGGGTTGTCATCAATACGATTGGGCCAGTCTGGGATGGTAACGAAGTTTGGTTGATTACTGCTGGCGGTGCAATATTTGCGGCTTTCCCCAACTGGTATGCCACACTTTTCAGTGGTTTTTACTTAGCCCTTTTCTTTATCCTAGTGGCTTTGATCATTCGCGGGGTAGCCTTTGAGTTTCGCAGTAGTGATCGCTCGCCACGTTGGCGTTCCACTTGGGATGGGGGGATTTTTATAGGAAGCCTCCTCAATGCTATTCTTTGGGGAGTGGCCGTTACCAATCTTCTCCGGGGTGTACCCATCAATGGGGAAATGCAATATGTGGGGACTTTCTTTGATTTGCTTTCACCTTACGCCCTGATTGGGGGGTTGACGACTCTTTGCTTATTTACTCAGCACGGGGCCCTCTATCTAACCTTAAAGACAGAGGGTGAGATGGTGCAACGTGCGTGGGGAATTGCCAAAACCGTAAGCAGTTTGGCCTTAGTGGTTCTAGTGGTTCTGGCAGGTATGACTTATTTTCAGACCGATCTCTATGCAAGTTTTGGGGCCACCGTGGGAATTCTCGTCTGTGCTGTGGCCATGGTCGTGACTGTTGTGCTTACCTATCAGAAAAAGAGCGGTAAAGCATTTATCGCCAGCGGGTTGACCATTGCCTCCTTAGTGGTTTCTGTATTCCTAGGCCTTTTTCCAAGGGTCATGGTTTCCAGTTTGAATCCGGAATGGAGCTTGAATATCTATAATGCTTCTTCCAGTCCTTATACCTTAAAGATTATGACTATTGTGGCCTTAACTATGGTTCCAATCGTTTTAGCCTATCAGGCTTGGAGCTACTGGGTATTTAGAAAACGTGTGACAGCTAAAAATGTTCACTATTGATTTGATAATACTATGATTAGCCAAGGGAGGAGGGGGCAAGTTAGTCTTGCCCCTTTATATTTATGATTGATAAGCGATTGATGAGGGAAGCAACACAGGTTAAAGGTCATCTTATGGGAGCGATAGCCCTAGGGGTAGGAATCGCTTTTTTGGCGATTGTTCAAGCCTATTTTTTATCCCAGATCATCGCTCAAGTCTTTTTGGAAGATGTCGCTTTTGCTCAAGTGAAGGGGTTAGTACTGGGAATTTTAGGCATCATTGGCATGAGGGCGATTTTCCAGTATTTCAGTGAAGTCATGGCCCGTGAGGCTGCTATCCGAGTAAAAGAAGGGATGAGGAAGCAATTATTGCAGAAAATTATCTTCCTTGGCCCCGTGTACGTTCGTGGCGAACGGGCGGGTGAACTACTTAATACCGCAGTAGAAGGCATCGAGTCCTTAGATGATTATTTTGCTCGCTATATACCACAGCTCATTCTCGCTTTGGTCGTACCTATCATGACGTTAGCCTTCGTCATTCCGAGAGACTACTCATCTGCTCTTGTCTTAATAGTCACTGGTCCCCTCATCCCTTTCTTTATGCTCTTAATTGGTAAACTAGCTGAAAAAAAGTCGTTACGACAATGGCAAGGCCTAAGTCGCATGAGCGCACATTTTCTTGATATGCTACAAGGTTTAGCAACACTGAAAGTGTTCAATCGGAGTAAGGCTCAAGCCAAAGTCATTGGACGTGTCAGTGAAGCCTTTCGGAGAAGTACCTTAAGTGTAATGCAAGTTGCGTTCCTCTCAGCTTTTGTACTGGAATTCATGGGAATGATCAGCACGGCGATCATCGCAGTCGCTTTAGGTATACGGTTGATCAATGGGACCATTCCTTATTCGGAAGCACTCTTTATTTTGATTCTCGCACCAGAATTTTATTTGCCTTTGAGAACCTTAGGATTGTATTTTCATGCCAGACTCTCCGGGACTAATGCGGCTAATCGGATTTATGATGTCCTCGAGCTAGAGAGTGGATTCGATGAAAAAGGCACATCACAGGCAGGACTCCAAGAGTTAGTGACCAAAATCGATCAAGAGAGGTTTGAGGTCGGCAAGGGGAATCCTTGGCTTAGATTTAACCAGGTGGAACTTTGTTATGAAAAAGATGGAGAAAAGGCCTTGGAGAATATCCATTTTGATGTTCAATGGGGTGAACACATAGCGCTTATCGGACCAAGTGGTGCAGGTAAAAGCTCGATCCTCCAGATATTACTACGCTTCGTAAAGCCAACAGGGGGCGAGGTGTGGGTTAATGGCATAGACATAGAGGCCTTTTCCGCTGAAGATTGGCGAGGGATGTTGTCATATGTTCCTCAGAAACCGTGTCTTTTTGCCGGATCTATTATGGAAAATCTTCGCTTTGGCCGAGCCGACGCCACATTTGAAGAGGTGGTCAAGGCCGCACAGCAGGCTAAGGCTCATGAATTCATTCTATGCCTCCCACAGGGTTATGAAACTCTCATCGGCGAAGGCGGAGTACGGCTAAGCGGGGGACAAGCTCAGCGGTTAGCCATAGCGAGGGCCTTCCTTAAGGATGCCCCACTGCTATTATTAGATGAAATCACCAACGCTCTCGACACTGAAAATGAGAAAGATTTGCTGTTAGCATTAGAAGACTTAGGCCGGGGCAGGACGGTCATCTTTACTACTCATCGGATGCAGACTACGCTTCGAGCAGATAGAATCATCGTTCTTGATGAGGGGAGAATTATCGAGCAAGGTTCTCCCCAAGATTTAATGGAGACAGCAGGAATATACTCGCGTTTCCTAAGGACCTATCGGAGGGAAGAGGAATGAAGAATCTAGCATGGATCATCAAAGAAATCATTCCCTTTTGGCCTCGAGTTTGCCTAGCGCTTCTGCTTAGTGCTCTCACGGTCACGAGCCATATCGGTTTAATGGCGACCTCATCTTATCTGTTGGCGCGAGCAGCTCTTCATCCCCCTCTTATGGATTTGATGGTGACGATTGTGGGTGTTCGCTTCTTTGGCATATCTCGAGCGGTTTTTCGCTATTTTGAACGTTTGGTCTCTCACGATGTGACCTTTCGTGTTTTAAGTCGGATTCGGGTCATCGTCTACGAAGGCGTCGAGCCCTTGATTCCCGCTTATTTAAAGGATCTACGGAAGGGAGATTTGCTTAGTCGTATCGTCGGTGACGTGGAAGTTCAGCAAAATCTATTTTTACGGGTGCTTGCTCCACCTCTTGTAGCAGTGTTGGTTTTGCTTGGGTATGGGGGATTTCTTGCCAACATTGACTTAGGGTTTGCCTATGTTTTAGCGGCTGCTTTTTTAGCATCAGGTGTGGCCTTGCCTTTACTGATTCGGGCGTTAGCGCGGGGTATTGGTCAAAGAAAGGTTCAAGCCAAGGCCAAGATGCACATATATATTTTAGATATGTTACAAGGGATGCCGGAGATGTTAGCTTTTGGACAGAGCAAGGCGATGGGGCAGCGAATTCAGAAGACACAGAGTGAACTGAGCCAGGCGGATCGGCAAATGGCCCGTGTGACAGGAATCTCTAATGCATTGATGGGGATGGTAGCGAATTTAGGGATGTTGGCTGTTTTGGTACTGGGAATAGTTTACGTAGACAAGGGGCAGCTTGATGGAGTTTTGTTAGGGATGCTAGCATTAGGGGTTTTAAGTAGTTTTGAAGCGGTGTCACCCCTGCCTGTCAGCCAGCATTATTTAGAAGAAAACATTGCGGCAGGGCAACGACTGAAGAATCTAGTGGATGAAGGTAAAAAGGTGCTTGAACTGGATGCTGATGAAAATCGACGATCCAAGCAGTATGCTGAGGCAGATTCTAGGCAGAGTCCCGCTATCGAATTTAGCAATGTTAGTTTTCAGTATCATGCAGATGAGCCTCAGGTCTTACAAAATCTATCCTTTGAAATTCCAGTAGGTAGTAGGGTAGCTGTTGTTGGCCCTAACGGTGCAGGGAAAAGCAGTGTTGTTAATCTCTTGCTACGGTTCTGGGAGCCTGATTCAGGGGAGATTCGCTTAAACGGGGTAAATATTCAAGAATTATGCTCCCAGGAGGTTAGAGCGAGGATAGGTGTAGTAACCCAAAAGCCCCACCTTTTTCACGCTACCATTAAAGAAAATTTGTTGTTGGCAAAGCCTGAGGCCACTGATGAAGAAATTCATGAGGCAGCTCGTCAGGCGAAGATTCATGAGTTTATTCTTTCCCTCCCGCAAGGTTATGACTGCCTGATTGGGGAAGAAGGAATGAAGCTATCTGGTGGACAGCAGCAGCGGTTATCCATTGCCCGTGTCTTATTAAAAGATGTTTCAATTCTTATATTTGATGAAGCAACGAAGGGGCTAGACCCTATCACTGAGCAGGAGCTTATACAGGAGTTATTCGCTTTACTAGAGGGAAGAACCCTTATTATGATTACTCATAATTTGGAATTAACCAAAGACATGGATGATATACTAGTGTTGGATAAAGGCAGAGCTGTCGAAAGAGGTAAACATCATGACCTTATGCTTAGAGAGGGTCAGTATCGACATTCATGGGATGAGGGATATATGCAAAAAGTTTTGTTCACAAATACTTAGCATATGTTATTTGTCATAATCAATTTTATGGTATTATTATAATTGTGAATTTCAATAAAGGTTGGGTTAATCTGCCCATAAATTAAGGAGGAGAAAATGGAACAATCTATAGGTACGATGTTACCTCTCTACTCTGTCCTTCCTTTTGTCGGCATGTTGCTGTCCATTGCCCTCGGTCCAGTTTTATTTCCAAAATTATGGCATCATCACTTTGGCAAGGTATCAGCAGGTTGGGCAGCTCTATTAGCTATACCCTTGATTATTGCTTATGGAAAATTAGGCGTAGATGAGTTGCTGCATCTGCTGATTATCGACTATATTCCTTTCATCATCCTGATCGGTTCGTTGTTTACAGTGGGTGGTGGTATTTTAGTCCGTACCACTTTAAAAGGTACGACTTGGGTTAATGCAGGATTCTTGACGGTTGGGGCAATCATTGCTTCTTGGATGGGGACCACTGGAGCGGCAATGCTTTTAATTCGACCTTTTTTACGTGTGAATAAAGACCGTAAATATAGAGCGTTTATGGTTGTGTTTTTTATCTTTATGGTAGCAAACGTGGGAGGAGCTCTGACCCCGTTGGGCGATCCTCCTTTATTTCTCGGCTTCTTACATGGAGTCCCCTTCTTTTGGACTTTACGACTCATCGTTCCAATGGCTGTTGTATTACTTGGCCTTCTCTTAACTTATATTGCCTTTGATAAATACTATCTCGCTAAGGAACAAAAGGAAGGAAGTTTAGGTTTAGTATCTTCTAATGGGGAGAGGATTGAATCCCAATCTATCTCAGCAAGTACTGCGAAAGGCAAGAAATTAGAAATATTGGGTTCTCAGAACTTTGTCCTTTTGGCGGTTATTATTGGTGTTATTCTTTTTAGTGGCTATGTAAAGATGAGCGAAGTATCCCTGTTGGGTGTTCACGTTGGTTGGCAAGATATCATTCGCAATCTTGCCTTAGTAGTTATTATTGTCATTTCGATGAAAATCACCCCGAAAGCTGTGCGTGAGGAAAATGAATATTCTTGGGGTCCTATTTTAGAGATTGTTTATCTCTTCTTCGGTATCTTTGTGACCATGGCCCCCGTTCTTGCTATTTTGAAAGCCGGTGAATCCGGAGCTTTGTCTTTCATTACGGCTGCGGTGGAAGAACCTGCCCAGTACTTCTGGATTACCGGTGCTTTATCGAGCTTCCTCGACAATGCGCCTACCTACTTGACCTTCTTTAGCACTGCGTTAGGACAATTCTATCCCGGTATGTCTGAAGCCCCAGCGGTAGCTCAGTTCTTGATCGATCAACCGATCTACCTCATGGCGATTTCTGCCGGTTCTGTGTTTTTTGGAGCAGTTACGTATATTGGTAACGCCCCCAACTTTATGGTCCGTTCCATCGCTGAGGAATCTGGTGTGAAGATGCCTAGTTTTTTTGGGTATATGGCCTATAGCATTTGCATTTTGTTACCACTCTTTGCCCTCGTAACTTGGTTATTCTTCATCTAATTCGATAGCACTGGGTGAGCTATTCTGAATCAATGTGACAATAAAAAAGTACTCTCTAGCTGTTTTGAACCGCTACGAGAGTACTTTTAATTTTCGCTTTTGTTGCCTAGAGCAGACTTTGGAGATTCGAGAATGCAACGGGATCCTCTTCGAGTATATCGTTGATTCGCCAAGCTCCATCTTCTTTTTTAAGTTCTAAAGTCGTGCTATAACGGTTCAAGGTTTCTACTTCATGAGTCAAAACTTTGGCTTTAAATTGCAACTTAATTATTCCGGCATCAGGTGCAGTTTTCTCGACCCCCATGATGAAGGCACTTACTACTGAGGATTCCGCTTGCACAGCTTTGGCTGCGGTAAAGCTTTTTTCGAGAGAGATAGCGTAAGTTAGTTGATAATTCTTGGTTAAGAGGGGAAGGAGGCTTTGGCCAGCTTGCATATAATTGTCCAAAGTATACGTGTAATACCCGTTGGTAAAATCTAGAGCTAGAGTTTCCATTTCTTTGCGTTCAGCTGGGTCAATCTCATGGCTTAAGTTGGAAGCTAATACAGGCTGCGCAGGGGAGCTGAGATTAGAGGCTGCAGAAAATTCAGGAATCCAATGTCCAAGAAGAAATAGAGTTGCTAAGGCAACAGAAAAAAACCAAATACTGCGATTCATATTCTTCTTACCTCCTGTCGCGTTTGTTCTTTCCTTATTTATTCTGCATTAATTTGAGATTCCCTTCTGAGAATTAAAAATGTTTAGAAAAGTGTACTAATTAGAAATTGGATTTATTGGACATTATTGGTTCAATAGTTGGTATATTTTAGAGAGGATTACAAATATCTTATTAAAAGAATATTTCACACGTCATATCTAAGCAGGATTTTGCGTCTATTATGGCAAATGAGGTTTATAAAGACAATGAAAGAAGGGAATGGAATATGAGCAAGAAATTACGTAAATTGGCGATTCCAATGGCGGTTGCTTTATTAGTCCAAGGCACCTTACCCGCCTCGATAATGGCAGCGGAGCTCAGTGTTAAACCTATGAGTGTTGTGGAGACCATAGCGGTTCCCACCCAAGTAAAAGTGACCCTGGAAGACGCGATAAAAATAGTGAAAAAGAACTTTACAGTTCCAGCAGCTTTTACGGAATTCACATCGGGTTACAATAACTATAACGGAAGGCAGACTTGGTCCTTATTCTGGAATTCAAAGGAGGAATCAGGTGGAAGCTTTAACGCTCAAGTAGATGTGGATACCGGCGAAATCATTTATATGAACAGTTGGAATAGCATAAATCCTGCCAATCAAGGAAGTGTTCCTCAGCATACATATGAAGAGGCCCAAGTTATCGCTGAAAAGTTAGTAGAAAGTATTCTTGGCGATCGGTTCAATGAATTAGAACTTAAACCTGAAAATACGCAAATTATCCCTGTCATAGACTATGGGTATACCACCTACACTGTGCAATGGCAGCGAGTAGTCAATGGAGTACCTTTTCCTAGCAATGGAGTCAGTATTCAAGTGAATGCCTATGATGGTACGGTTACAAGCTATTCTTTTAATTGGAGCAAGGAAAGTATCCCAAGCCTTACGGGTGTCATAGGGGAAACTAAGGCACGAGAAGCCTTTGTCAATCATAAGCTCTTGGAACTACAGTATTTCCTTAGCTCCGGTGTTAGACCATTGGATAGCAAGATGGCTGACGCCAAGAAAAGTGCTTTGTTGGTCTATCAATTGAATAATAAATCTTTTAATGGTATGATCGATGCCAAAACAGGTGAACCGCTTAAGCTCAACTCCGGGGAGTGGCTCCAAGATTCGACCTTAGATGCAATTGGTGGTTTGGGTGGGATGGCGAAATCTGCTACGGAAAAGGCTATAACACCTGAAGAGCAAAAAGAAGTTGATAATAATGCTAAGCTTCTTTCACAAGAGAAAGCTGTTGAAAGTGTCAAAAAATGGGTGGACATACCCGAGGGGCTTACTCTACGCAGTGCCAATCTGGGCAGACAAGGAGATTTAGATCAGAAGCAAGTTTGGTCCTTCGATTGGAGCAGCGAGGATAGCACTGAGGGATATAACGCTGTTTATGCTCGTGTGGATGCAGCCACCGGTGAAGTCATGGGCTTTAATGTATATTCCTCTACCCAACACCCGAAAGGTGCGGATGCCTTAAACCGGGTCGGGGCCAAAGCAGTTGCTGATGCTTTCTTGAAGAAGATTCAGCCCAACCGCCTTCAACAAGTCGAATATTTAGAGAATCTAGATAATGGACAAAAGTATCCAGAAGACCAACCTAGCCATGACTTTCGTTATCAACGTCTAGTGAATGGGGTGGCTGTGCCTGGTAATGGATTCTCAGTCACAGTTGATCGTAATAGTAAAAAAGTGATTGCCTTTGATATGAATTTTTCTGATGTGAATTTCCCCAGTGCTTCCGTGGCGATGAGTCAAAAACAAGGGGAGGATACCTTCCTCCAAAAAAGAGCTCTAGAGCTGAAATATGTGCAAATTAACAAGAATGGTCAATTGTCCGATATACTTATCGTTTATCAACCTAAGATAGAAAACAATAACATGGTCTCCAATCTAATGGATGCCAAAACCGGCGAATTTTTGGATTGGCAGGGTAAACCCATCAAGGAACAACCAAGACCCTATAACTTCAGCGATAGCTCGGGTAGCTTTGCCGAAGAAGAGATCAAACTCCTCGGTCAAGCCGGAGCCTTTGGGGAATATGATGATGAGTTCAGACCCACTGAAAATGTTACAGTTGAATCCTTGTTAAGAGCTATGTTCGTGGCTAAAAATGGTGCTTGGTCCTATCAAGGAATGACTGATGAAGAACTTTTGAAACAAGCCAAGGAACTGGGGTGGCTGAAAGAAAGTTTATCTCTTAATGATCAAGTCAGTCGCGAGTTGCATGCCAAATTAGTTATTCGGATGCTACAGCTGGAGAAGATCGCTCAGATGGAAGAGCTTTTCCAAAATCCCTATGAGGATTCAACAGCATTTAGCGCTGGAAGCCTAGGCTATATCGCCCTCACTAAGGGTTTGGATGTTATGAACATCGAAGGAAGTAAATTCGACCCAACAAAAAAAGTTACCCGTGAAGAAGCAGCCTATACACTCGTAAAATCACTGAGGGCGAATCGTTAAGGTTCATAGTTGAATAGTTTAGGTAGAGAAAGACTGTGAGAGGCTAAGGCTTGTTCCGGTCTTTCTTTTTTACAGAATTATTCCGCGTCTGCCTACGCCTTTACATGGGTTGGGTACTAAAGGGGGGTAGTCAAGTCTAAAGAAGAATGTTAAATCAGATGGAATAAAAAGGAATAGGGCTTAAGGTAGCTATAGTGTGTAGTTATGAATATGCTGTCTCAGAGATACTTTGTGCATGGGGCATTTATGGAAAGGAGTTGCCTTTATGAGTACCCTGCCAATGACCGGCGATTTTCTCCGTGAGTCATTAGAACTTCATCTCTTTTGGGCGAGGATTATGAAAGAGCATGCCATCTTTTTGGAGAGCGGATTTATATGTAAAGATGGCGAGTGGATGCAAGAGGCGGACGCATACAAATGCCAATTTGAAGAAATCCTTCATGAGGCAAATTGCTTAGCTGATGGAAGAATCAGTATTGAAGTTATGAGATCTGGAGAGTTATTTACCAATAAGACCATTAAAGCCGAACAAAAGACTCAAGAGCTGACCTGTATCCCTATAGCCACCCAGTTAACCGTCGAAACTATGAGCCTACACCCCTACATGGGTGGGGGAATGGGAATGATTCCTTATGAACAAGAGGTAGTTGAACAGGTACGCATGCTCAATGAAAAAGCTCTCGCTTGTGCCTGTTCCATGTATGAATATTTAGACCGCGCATTGAAGGAAATTGGTCGCTGCTGTATTTTTAGTCATAATTTTCCGTCGATCTATGAACATCAAATGGTAGAAACCGAAATGTATATGAAACAGATCAAGAGGTTGCAGAATCATCAGTTTTTAGACCCTACCTATCATATGGTGGAGATGCAAATGTTCTGGGACCACATCATGAAAGAGCATGCGGAAGTTATCAGTCATCTCTTGGATCCCAAGGAAAAAGCCATGATTGCCCAAGCCGATCATTTTGCATTAATTTATGAGCAGCTGTTAAATAAATTTGGCGATGGAATGGTGCCTCGTTCTAATCTTAGACAGATTACCAATGAAACCATTGGTGTGACAGAGGAGTTTAAAGATTTTAAAGCTGCGGCAACCGATGCCATACTATGCTGCCATTTGCGGTCTCTGATGCTCCCCCTACTTGCGGACCATGTGCTGAGAGAAGCAATTCATTACCTGAGAATTCTTGGCTTACCCCTGCCCGAGTTCAAAGGTGGAAAAGGATAATTCTTAAGCAAATAGCCATGATGAGGATCAATAGAATCCCATCATGGCTATTTGCTTTTCGAAGCCGGGTTTTATTTAAAAAGGACAAGCTGTTATAATAAGAATATGATTTAGGTAATAACTACCGAGTAAGACAAGATTGAGTAAAGGGAGTTTTGGCAATGAAAGAAAATACAGTTTTACAGAAGATAGGTTTTATAGGTACAGGGGTTATGGGGAGAAGTATGGTTAAGAATTTATTGAAGGCAGGATACTCCATATCAGTATATAATCGGACGAAAGCTAGTGCTGAAGAACTTTTTGCGTTAGGTGCCCAATGGGTGGATACTGTGGCCGAGCTTGCTCAACAATCCGATGTAATCATCACTATGGTGGGCTTCCCTCAGGATGTAGAAGAGGTGTACCTGAGCGAAGGGGGATTGATCCCACATGCTAAACCAGGAAGTGTTTTGATTGACATGACCACGTCTAGCCCGCTCTTGGCCAAGAAGATTGCCGAGCAAGGTAAAACAAAAGGGATAGATATCCTTGATGCGCCAGTATCAGGCGGAGATGTGGGAGCGAAAAATGGCACCCTCGTGATCATGGTTGGCGGAGAAGCAAAGGTATTCAACTCTATCAAACCCATTTTTGAAGCCATGGGAAAAAATATTATCCTGCAGGGGCCAGCCGGTGCAGGGCAATATACAAAGATGTCCAACCAAGTCACGATTGCTGCCGGTATGGTTGGAGTTTGTGAAGCAATCGCTTATGCCCAGAAGGCCGGCTTAGATCCTACTCGAGTTCTGGACAGTATTGCTGGAGGTGCTGCGGGTAGCTGGTCATTAAGCAACCTCGGTCCGCGAATGATTGCTGGGAATTTCGAGCCTGGTTTTTATGTGAAGCATTTTATCAAAGATATGAAAATTGCTTTGGAATCTGCCCGGGAAATGGGTTTGTCGACTCCTGGCCTCGAGTTGGCGAAATCTCTCTACGAGCGATTAGCTGCTCAAGGCGAAGAGAATAGCGGCACCCATGCCTTATACAAGCTCTACATAAAGTGAGCTTGAGCGATTGCCTGATTAACGGCGAAGGATGATTAATATTCCGCTCACAATCAGAATGAGGGGAACGATCAAACCAAGATTCACGGTGACAGCTAGGGCATTATAGATAAAAGATAAGTAAGCAATTATAGCAATACTACTTAATATTGCGATAGGAACTAGGAGCCCCCGTGGGCGTTCAGATGCAAGATAGAGCTGTAGAAGGCCAAAGGCTACAGCTAAGAGGTAAATTGGCCATGTATATTCGGAAAAACGCCAATGGGTTAACATTTCAAACTCAAAGAGAAAACCAATAACGAGCAAGATTCCCCCGGGAACCAGTATTCCGGGGGCCTTCTTTCCGGTGAGATAGGTTCCTTCAAAAAATAAACCCAAGAGAATCAGCAAGAGCGGCCAATGAGTGGCAATCATTTCGAATCGAAATCCGAGGAGATTAGCGCTCAACAGGATACCACCCAGCCCGATAAGGAGAATTCCCAAAAACGACTTGTTTCTTTCCATAAAACCTTCCTCCTTGCACTCCTATGTATCAGCCATAATATATATTAGCTTTGGGTTCATTTAAAAGGTTGCTCGAATAAATAGGACAACAAAAATTTAAAATGGGTGAAACCTTTTAACACCATGTGCGTATTAGGAATGAAAGATATTGATAACTTAAAAAAGTTTTCTTAATATCATTATACTAAGAAGATTGGTTTTCACAAAGCATAGATAGTGAATTGTGAAGATAGACAGGGAGGAAATCGGCATGACAAATCGTTTGTATCGGTCCTCAAGGGAAAAGATGATAGGTGGCGTGTGTGGAGGGTTAGCCGACTATTTCGAAGTGGATGTAACTTTGGTGCGGGTAGTCGCTCTGATTACATTATTTATGGGAGGGGCAGGTGTTCTACTTTATCTTGCAGCGTTATTTATAATACCGAGTGATCGGCGCGAACGCCCCGTTTCTTACGGTGGACAAGGTGATCATGTTCAAGATATCATGGATGAGGTCGTACAAAATGTTAAGAATACAGCAAGAGATTTTGGCGTCGACTCCCATACAAGTTCTTCGTACACTACAAGTAAGAATTACTCGCAACGCGGCAGAACAGCAGGAATCATCCTAGTTGCTCTTGGTGTGCTTTTTTTGCTGAATCAATGGTTTCCGATTTGGGACACCTTATCCTTTATCATAAGTAAAATGTGGCCCCTAGTTTTAATTGTACTCGGAGCCATGTTGATCTGGAAAAGATCCTAAAAACCGATTCGTTTCAATACAAGTCCACCCAATTTTTTAGCTAACGGTAGGCCGACCCTTTTAGCCAAGGGAAAGCCTACTTTTTTTATTAGGGGAAGAGTTACTTTATTGGCAAGGGCTGGACCTAATCGTTCGGCGAGCTGAGGTGCGACGTTTCTAGCTAAAGGCGTCCCAAATTCTCGGGCAAGGATAGGACCGTAATTATTAAGAAGATTCAAGCCTTGGTTTTGAAGAAGAGTTTTTAGAGATGGATTGATATTTTCAGAAGCATTTACAGATGATTTTTCTGAAGAATTGTGAGAAGAGTTCGTTTTTGTAATCGGATTTACGATGGTAGGAGTGTTTGGATTGACAGTTGATTGAGGGACGCTTTGCAATGCTTTTTCCGTATTGGAGAGAGGTGCACTTCTAGGATTCGAGGGTAAGGGATAAGAACCTAGTGGTGATTGTTTATATATATTATTTTGAAAGAATCGTGAGTTGGCATGAGGGGTGCCCAAGGAATTATCTTGTGTTTTTGGTGGCGAGAAAAGGTGCATATTGCTTCCTCCTTTATGGAAAACACCATTAGTTGGTTTACCGATATCTTAATTCACAATATTCGAGTGTATTTACAAAAGTTACCAATTATCTCGGCGTTCATTCTATATATTTGTAGTTTTTATTTCGAGATATATCTCACAATCGTTTCCAAAAATATATCAATGACTTTATAGATGTATTTGATATATCATTGGTATTGCGGACATGAAATCATCGAGTATATCAATAGTGTATATCATGATTTGCAAATCTATATACACTTTATACTTTGTGATTTGCATGTAGCACGCAATCATAAATGTATTAAAACAACTATAGGGGGAAATCACTCGAATGAAAAAGACAAGAGCTCGTGTTTTATCCAGTGTAATTGTTGCAACCATGGTATTAGGCACTGCATTTCCGGCAGCTGTTTTAGCCGACACTCAGGTTCCCGCCGGTGAAACTAAGAGTTCCGTTGATCGTTTATATGGTGACAATCGTTTTGAGACAGCAGCAAAAGTTGCGACTGAGGGATGGGAAACTACTAAAGTTGCAATCCTAGCTTCCGGTAAAAAAGAAAACTTAGTGGATGCATTAACTGCAGCACCTTTTGCTAATTCTGTGGATGCGCCCATTCTATTGACTGATGGTGCCATCATTCCTAAAGCAACCATCGAAGCACTTAAAACCTTAAAGGTTGAAGAAGTTTACACTGTAAGTGGTGTTATAAAAAAGGATGCTCTAGAGAAGGCTTTCAAGGATAATGACTTGAAAATTGTCGTCAAAGAGGAATTGGGCGGTAAAGATCGCTTCGCAACGGCGAAAAATATTGCAGAACAGCTCGTAGGCGTACAAGGAGTTATGGTCACCACTGCATTTAAAAATGCTGATGCTCTTTCTGTAGCTTCTATAGCAGCTGCAAAGAATATGCCGATTCTGTTAGCCCATCCAAATCAAGGTTTGGAAGCACAGGCAGAATATTTGGATAGCATCAAAGATCAAGTGAAGGAAACCTACGTCCTCGGTGGAGAAACCTTGGTTAGTAAAAAAGTTTATGAGGAATTGCCAGGAAAAGATGGTGAAAGTAAGATTCGTATTTTCGGGGATGATCGTTTCGATACGAACCTGAAAGTTTTAAAGACCTTTTCTGACCTGAAATACGATAAGGTTTATGTTGGCAATGGTTTTGATAACCATCTTGTGGATGCACTGGTTGTATCTGCGCTTGCAGCAAAAACCAATTCTCCGATTGTTTTAACTGATAATAAGCTCAGCAAAAAAGTAGAAGACTTTCTGCTTCCGAAATTAGGAAATAAAAGCATTGTAGCCATCGGTGGATCGACTGTTGTCACAGATAAAGCTCTCACCTTGAATCATGTTCGTCCCCAAGATTTTGGTGTTATGCAATTTTCTGGCGTGAATGGTTACAATGTTGGTTTCCAAATTGTTGATGGAACTGCTAGAGATTTAAAGAGTGTTGAGGTCACCCTTTATAAAGGGGATAACGTCCTTGCTAAAAACACCAGTTTAGATAAACTCTTTAACTCTTACCCTGATGCCACACAGCTTTCTACTCCCTTTAATATTGACGGAAACTTCACTGCCGATGGATTCTGGACCTATGGAAAGTATAATGGGACAGTTCTTGATGTTCCCACTAAGGTTGTTATCAAAGTGACCTATGCGGATGATCGTGTTTTCGAAGTAGTGAATACCAATCTTACTGGAAATCCGGAAGATCTGAACAAAGAAGCTCTCAACCATGTTAAGGCTGAAGATTTCGGTGTAATGCAAAGCTCTGGGGTTAACGGCTACAGTGTAGGGTTCACCTTAGTAGACAAACTCCCTGTAGACTTAAAGAGCATTGAAGTGAGTTTGATTAAAGTAGAAACCATCAAAGATGAAAAAACTGAAGAAGAGCAAGTTACTGAGACAGTTTTAGCTACAAACACGGCTACTCGTGCTAATAACGCGAAACTTTTCGAGTTAACTGGTAAACAACTTTCTTCTCCTTTCAACATCAATGGATCCTTTGGGGCTGATGGTTATTGGACTTATGGTGAGTTCAAGGGAACCGTCGAGGATGTCCCCACCAAAGCTGTGATCACTATCGGGTACCAAGACGGGCGCAAGTTTACGGTTCAAAACACCGAGTTAACTGGTGATGCGAAGCTTCTCGCTGCTCCTACCATCACTTCTGGATTAGCTAATGCGTTAACTGCTGGTGAAACGGCTGAATTCGATGTGACCACTGCTCCTAATAGCTTTGTGTCTGACCCAGCAGCAGCTAATACCAAGGTTCTTGTCAAGGTGACCTTAACTGAAGGGGACAAAGAAAATGTTGTTCTTCAATACCTTGAAAATGACGGAATCTATAAAGCTCTTCCTTTAGATGAAAAAAGCAGTGCTCTTTATGGTCCTGCAACAGGATTCCCCTTCATCAATGGTGCAAGTCAATTCAAAGTCGCTTTTAATGAAGCTGGCACCTATAAGTATACTTTAGAAGTCATAACCGTTGTCGCAGATGGCCAAGAAAGTGAAGTGCTTGCTTCCACAAATGGTGAAGTAGTCGTCACTGCAGCGCCAGAAAACAACGAGTAAGACTAAATAGAGAAGGACTATAATACAGCTTAAATAGAATCAAGCTGTGAAATCAAAAAGGAGGGCAGCCCCTCCTTTTTGATTATCTTATTTCTGTACCGCACAGGTGACCTTAGGTATCTTTAACGAGCTGCCAAAGTAGTGCCTCCCCAGTGATTTGATGCTGGGGTGCCTGCATAGCCGATCTCAAGGTTTTTTGCCAGCTCGGAATCCAGACAGACAAGATCATCCCTACCGAGTTCCTGAATACTCTTTTTCCCCATGGCTTGTAGGGCCATTTTCATTTCTTCTTGGCAGGACATCAGGAAGTTGGCGAGATGCTGGCTTCCTTCCTCAATATCGAGTTCATCTGTCAGTGCTCCGTTATACAAAGCGAGTTGATGAGCGGGGTGTTGAGGTAAGGCTTTAGTGATCTGTTTTTGTAGAGTGGCAATGATGGCAATAGAACCTATGTATACAGCATCTGCGCCTAAAGCTAAAGCTTTTAGCATTTCACCCGGTGTCCTGAAGCCACCGGCAGCGATTACAGTGAATTTATCGCGAAGGTTTTGTTCTCTGAGCCAATGAATGGTTCTGCCCAAACCGAAGAGGGTAGGTAGTCCCATATCGTCTTCCAAAGTGGGAGCGGCGGCGGCTGTTCCGCCTTCTTGGCCATCGATGCAAATGAAGTCTGCCTCTGTCTTGGCGATGATTTCGAGTTCTCGTTCCATGAAGTGAGTAGCCGCTATTTTAATTCCAACTGGAACGGTATAGTCTTGTTTCAGCTTTTTAATAAGTTTAACAACGTCCTCCGATGAATTGACATCAGGTAAGCGAGAGCGTTTTCCAGTGCTTCCGCCCTCATCAACTTTCCATAGTACCCTCAAGTGTTCATCCATCTCATCTTCTTTCACAGAAGAAGCAACGGCTCCTCCCCATGCCCCTTGACCAAGTTGAACCTCGATTGCATCCACTAGCTCAAGCTGCTCTGGGGTATTGAGCCAGCCACCACGATTATACTGACCGATTAAGTAATCAGCAGCTTCTCGTTCCTCTTCAGAAACAGCGGATTCACCAGTATTGGTGGCTGTTCCGGCTATGGAAGCTCCTTTGGCAAGGGCGATTTTCATCGGCATATTCAGGGATCCTCCATAGGACATGCCCGTGATTAAAATGGGAGTATCCAACTTGAGGGGATTTTTGGCATGGGGACCAATGACCACTTTAGTTTCGATGGTGGTCTCGTCTGGGGTAGGAAGTTGAAAGAGCTGCCTAGGGTTGAGCAAGAGTTGTTCCCAAGGGGATAAGCGTAAGGGGCTTCCCATAGGTCTTGAGAGAGCTTTGCCAGTCTCAGCTCGAATGCCAGCCTCGATCACAGCCCGTAAACTCAGTTTTTCAAAGGTTGTGGTCATGACCATAGGATTATTAGGGTAGGATTCGGTGAGCATATTTTCTAGCATAGCATCAGTTAAAGGATTCATAAGGCGAAGCATTAATTCATTAAGCATATTTTTACACCTTCTTCTACAAAGTTAGTTTAGTATGTGCATCTTGAGAATTTTTATTGGCAAAAAAATAGCCACGACCTAAGTCGCGGCTAATTAAAGGGATATCTTACATATGGAGCATATAGAGTTCAATTTTAGTTCAAAAACGAGGTATATTATTGTTGCAATGGGAAGACATTAGTCTACCAAAGCAATAGCCTCGATTTCGATAATAGCATCCTTGGGGAGTCGTGCAACTTGAACGGCAGAGCGTGCCGGTGGATTCGCTGTAAAGAAGGTGCCGTAGACTTCGTTCATAGCCGCAAAATCATTTATATCTCTTAGGAAAACAGTAACTTTAACAACTTTATCCATGGAGGTTCCAGAGCTTTCTAAGATGTTCTTAATATTTTCCAAAGACTGTTGAGTTGCTTTACGTATGTCGCTTTCTAATTCACCGATGGCGGGATTCAGAGGTAATTGACCTGAAGTAAAAACAAAATTTCCTGCTTTGATTCCTTGAGAATAGGGTCCGATGGCTGCAGGGGCCTTCTCAGTGTGTAAAACCTTAATGGACATAATAGAACCTCCAATTCGAAATGTTTTAGGGTAGCTTTGTATCGCTTTAGCATGTTGGTGTTGATAATGATTCTATTATAGCACCAACCGAAGGCAGACATCCATAAACAAGGCTATACTTATTGAAGCAATTAAATTTCGTAATATCCGGACGCCCTGGGGCGCAGTGATAGGAGTCACCGCGCCCCAGGGCGTTTATCGATTAACTAAGCTTTTGTGATGGTGTTACTATTCTATTGGTGCTAGTGATGCTTGGAAGTGACGGAGAATGGGGGGTTCCCAAGTGATTTTATAGCCACGTTTAATAGTGTGAGCTCTTTGCTTAATTTCGATCAAAGCATCGGCCATAATATCAAGATGCGCTTGGGTGTAAACGCGGCGTGGGATGGCAAGACGACTGAATTCAAAATCGGCCTTTAATTGCTCTCCGGTATCCGGATCATTACCTAGCATATAGGAACCAATATCACAAGTCCGAATGCCAGCTTCTTTATAAAGCTCGATGCAAAGAACTTGAGCAGGGAACTCATAGTAAGGAATATGGGGGAACATAGCTGCAGCATCTACGAACACGCCATGACCGCCAACGGGAGACTGATAGGCAATACCTGCATCATCTAAGCGAGCTGCCAAGTATTCCATTTGACCAATCCGGTAACGGAGATAATTCTCATCGATTCCTTCGTAGAGACCGATAGCTAAGGCTTCCATATCACGTCCGGAAAGACCACCATAGGTGAAGAAACCTTCAAAGCTAATGCAATTTGCCTTAATTTTTAAGATTAGTGGAGATTCCGCATCTTTGACACCAATCAGACCGCCCATATTGACGATAGTATCTTTCTTAGCTGACATGGTAAAGATGTCGGCATAGCTGAACATTTCACGAACGATATCTTTGATGGATACATCCTTATACTCTGGCTCATCCCGTTTAATGAAGTGAGCGTTCTCAGCATAGCGTGCTGCGTCGATGCACATCAGAATACCGTATTTTTTAGCAACAGCAGCTGCTTCACGAATGTTTTTCATGGAGACGGGTTGTCCGCCAGCAGAGTTGTTGGTGATGGTCATGACAACCAAGCCAATGTTTTCTGGGCCCTTTTCTTTGATGACTTCTTCCATCTTAGCAATGTCCATATTGCCTTTGAAGGAAGCGCGTTTTGAGGGATCTTTGGCTTCCTCTACGACGCAGTCAATGGGTCTAGCGCCAGATAAAATGACATGGGCGCGGGTGGTATCAAAGAACATGTTAGAGATTGCAAATTTACCTTCGCTGAGCAGCAAGGGAAAAACGACCTTCTCTGCTGCACGACCTTGGTGAACAGGTTGAATATAACCATAGCCAAAGATGTCTTTACCAGCGTCCATGAGCTTAAAGTAGCTGGAAGCTCCTGCATAGGCCTCATCGCCTCTCATCACACCGGCCCACTGCTCTTGGCTCATCGCATTAGTTCCGGAATCTGTCAGTAAATCGATGTAGCAATCTTCTCCCCGTAGGTTGAAAAGGTTGTAATTGGCCTTAGCGATTTTTTCCTCTCTTTCCTCTTGAGTAAGCATCCGTAAGGGTTCTACTACCTTAATTCGAAACGGTTCAGGTACATACTTAATTGCCATAACAAATACCTCCATTTATTTTTTATTTATACCCCGGTTATCAAAATGATGAGCGGACGGTATTTGGCAGATGTGACAGGGTTCTAACTTAGTGTTGTGCAAAATTCGTGCCAAAGTCCAAGGCTTTACTTGCCTTCTCTGGATTTTTTAATTTTGAAGCCAATCCAGAGGATGAGTAACCAGGCGGGTAGTACATAAACCGCCATTTTCATGCTTTCAGTAAAAGCCATAAGCACTACGATCATAACCAGGAAGGCTGCACAGAAATAGTTGGAAAAAGGGTGTAAGGGAGTTTTAAATTCAATATTATTTTCTTCGCCTTGAGCGATTTTTGCTTGGCGGAATTTCAGGTTGACGATAATAATCGTCATCCAAGTAATAACTGCGGCAATAATCGCCACCGCAATGAGATACATAAAGATTTGTCCGGGAAATAGAAAGTTGAGGATAACAGCGAGTAAGGTAATTCCGGAAGAGACAAATACACCTGTTACCGGAACCCCACGTTTGTTTAGTTTGCTGAAGACTTTCGGAGCATTTCCTTGTAAAGAGAGACTGTAGAGCATACGTGCGTTACTATAGACTCCACTGTTGTATACGGAGAGAGCAGCGGTTAGCACAACGATATTGAGAAGGGTCGCTGCGGCAGGGATGCCGATTTTTGAAAAGATCATGACAAAGGGGCTTCCTTCTGAACCCACTTGGTTCCAAGGATAGAGAATCATCAGAACGGAGAGGGCTCCCACATAGAAGATAAGAATTCTCCAGATTACTTGGTTGATAGCTTTGGGAATGGATTTTTTGGGATTGTCGGCTTCGCCGGCCGTGATGCCGATGAGCTCAATTCCACCAAAGCTAAACATAACTGGAACCAAAGAGAAAAGAAGTCCCGTCATTCCATTGGGAAGAAAACCGCCATGAGCCCAAAGATTGCTGAATCCCGTAGCTTCACCGCCGATTCCAGCGAAGATGATGTATAAGCCGAAAACAATCATGCCTATAATGGCAACTACTTTAACGATAGCAAACCAGAATTCAAATTCGCCAAAGGCACCGACACTAATAAGGTTAAGCAGAGTAATGAGGACCAAGCATACTAGAGCAGTCATCCAGTGCGGAATATCAGGGAACCAGAAGTTAATATAGATCCCCACAGCAGTCAATTCCGCCATGCTTACGACAATGTAATTGAACCAGTAATTCCAACCGGAGAGGAATCCAGGAAATTCGCCCCAATACTTATTGGCAAAGTGACTGAAAGACCCGGAAACAGGTTCATCGACAGACATTTCCCCCAACATTCTCATAATAAGAAAAATGGCGAAACCACCGATGAGATAGGAAAATGTGATAGCTGGTCCAGCAAGCTCAATTGTTGCAGCAGATCCATAAAAAAGACCGGTGCCAATTGCTCCTCCTAGAGCGATCATTTGGATATGCCGGTTTTTTAGACCACGATGCATACCGTTTTCTTTTGTGCTCATATACTTTCCCCTTTCAAAAATGTATTAAAAGTACTATTCCATAACAAATGCAATTTGTATGCCAAGAGAAATTGCAAAGCTGACGAATTTATTTGTTATATTTTGTTTTTAAAGAGATGGTTTTATGCAAGTTTATAAGGACAGGTATTGCAAAATGATCGCACTCATAAAAAAGGTGATAAGAAAAATTGTCAACTTTTCTTATCACCTGATAAATAAACTTATCAATCCTGTAGTGCTTAGGGTTGTTTTTCAGATCCTTCAAGATTTTTAATTCCGTAGGAGTTAATCTTATTTAAAATCGTGGTATTGGAAACACCTAAAACTTTACCAGCTTGACGAGAGGAACGATGTGTTGCAAGGACCTTAAGCAAGACTTGGCGTTCGACTTGGGCAACAATCTCTTTAAGAGGAGACAAAGGATTCGACATGGGGATGATGATATGATCGGGTGTGTTTTCGGAGGTCTTCTGTTGTCGATCACCTAATGTACTATCCACCCATTCGTAAAAGGAACTGGGCTGGATCTCTAAATTGATATTTAAGTTGATGATTCTCTCTAATAAATTTTCAAGTTGTCGAACATTACCGGGCCATTTTTGGGCCGTGAGTAAGTCGAGACTGTCTTTAGTGAGGTACATTTCAGTTTTGCCCAGTTTTTTGACAATTTTTCGAGTTAAGGCTTGAGCAATCAAAGGGATATCTTCAGGTCTCTCTCGTAAGGAGGGGATTTGAAGAGGGATCACATTAAGTCGATAATAGAGATCTTCTCTAAACTGACCTTGTTTAATCATTTCTTCAAGGTTGCGGTGGGTTGCGGCAATAATTCGGACATCGACAGGGATTTCTTTCGATGCTCCGATGCGACGTATCGTTCCTTCTTGCAAAACCCTCAACAGGCGGACTTGAACAGGAGGAGAAATTTCTCCGATTTCATCAAGAAAAAGAGTGCCTCCATGGGCTTGCTCGAAAAATCCTTTCTTACCCCCTTTGGTTGCTCCTGTAAAAGAGCCCTCCTCATACCCGAAAAGTTCGCTCTCCAATAAAGTATCTGGTAAAGCAGCACAATTAATGGGAATGAAAGCAAGTCGAGAGCGTGGGCTTTCGGCGTGAATTGCTCTGGCAAACAACTCTTTACCCGTTCCGCTTTCACCTCGAAGCAGTATGGTAGATGTACCTCGGGCCACTGTTTTAGCAGTCTCGATCAGATCTTTCATGCGACTACTTTGGTAGATGATTTGATCAAAGGGTGAAGATTGAGATTTTCGTTCGACTTTGGAGAGAATTTCTTCCACCTGGCGAAAATCTTTAATGGTCATGACTCCGCCGATAATCTGCCCCTTACCATTTACAATAGGCACGCCACTGGTCAAGAAATGGATAACATGGTTATTTCTTTGAATTTCCCGCTCTTTTAGGCTATAGGGGATGCCGGTTTTAAGGGTATCAAAAATTGGAGGATTGGCATCAAATAAGAGCTCTGCATTTTGGCCGAGGGCTTTCTCACGAGTTGTATGAAAGATCTGAGCAGCAACATCGTTGATATGGGTGATTTGATGCTTGATATTGATGGCGACGATTCCTTCGCTAACAAGGTTAAGAATAGTATTGAGTTCAAGCGCTCTCTCTTCATAAGGCATGTGCTCGGCTATCTTTACCGATACTACACCGGGGACGGTCAGAAGATCTTGGATCAGAACCTCAGATTCTTTCTGAGTGGAACAGCGAAACTTTATCATCATTTCTTGCCATTGGGTCACTTCCATCGTCACTTTATCCACGTTATTGGCTTCAAAGCGCTGAAAAATATCATAACCTAAACCCGGGCGATCGACAAATTCAATACGGACAATAAATTCTAGAGAGTTCATGAGGGCACCCCTTCAAATGATAAGTGTTGACTTAGGTTTATTATAGCTTTTAAGTAAAAGTTATATATATATTTTTGTAGCGATTAGTCAAAAAAGTATAAGCTAGCGGTTTAATGCTAGCTTATAGAGAAATTAAGGATTGTATTTTTTACTAAAGTCTAAATAACATCTTGGTATAAGAAGGCAACGGCCACATTTCATAGTCCACCAGAACTTCCAGATGGTCGACGACCTGGCGCAACTCGCTCATGGTCTTGAAGACCAAATCACGATATAAAATGCCTTGTCTATAGGCATCTCCATGAAGTTGTTTTGCCGCTGAGGTAGCATCTTGTAAGTCTTTGATTCTAAGACTAAGCTCTTTGAGTAATGGGGCGATTTCGTTGAGCAAATTCTTCTGTGCTGAAACATCTGCTTTAGGATCTGCAGTGCGAATCGTATTGATAGAGTTCGCTAGCTCAGTTGAGTACCGAACAACAGCGGGGAGGACCTGGCGTTTAGCCACATCAATCATGGTGAGGGCTTCAATATTAATAGTTTTTGAATATTGCTCGAGATAGATTTCGTAGCGAGAGTGAAGTTCTGTCTGACTGAAAACCCCATGCTTTTTGAAGAGATCAATGGCTTTATTACTGATTAATGCGGAAATAGCTTCCACAGTTGAAGTGAGATTGGGTAAGCCTCGTCTCTCGGCCTCCTTAACCCAAGCTTCGGAATAACCATTGCCATCAAAAATTACCCGGGAATGATTGATGGCGATCTCTTGTAAAATAGCTTGAAGCTCACTATGGAAGTCCTCAGATTTCTCTAAGCGATCTGCCATTTGCGAAAGCACTTCAGCGACAATGGTATTGATTATCACATTAGGACCAGCAATGGAAAGCGAAGAGGGTACCATGCGGAATTCAAATTTATTACCTGTAAAAGCAAAGGGAGAGGTCCGATTGCGGTCTGTAGAGTCCTTAGGCAAAGAAGGTAGAGTTGATACCCCGATGGCCATTTGACCTCCCTGCTTGGATGTATTGGGTTTGCCGATTTTTAGTTGTTCGATAATATCCGATAATTCATCACCGAGGAAGATGGAAATAATGGCCGGTGGTGCTTCATTGGCGCCCAGACGATGGTCATTGCCAGGGTTAGCTGCAGATGCCCTCAGAAGCTCAGCATAATCATCAACAGCTTTAATGACTGCGCAAATAAAGGTCAAGAACTGTGCGTTCTCATGAGGAGTTTTACCCGGTTCAAGTAAGTTAGCTCCCTCATCCGTACACAATGACCAGTTATTATGTTTTCCGGATCCGTTGACACCGGCAAAGGGTTTTTCGTGAAGGAGACAAGCCAAGCCATGACGGTTAGCCACTTTATGGAGTGTATCCATAATGATTTGGTTATGGTCTGTAGCAATGTTCGTGCTGGTGAATATAGGTGCGATTTCATATTGGCCGGGAGCCGCTTCTTTATGTTGGGTTTTAGCCAGGACCCCTAGTTTCCAGAGCTCGATATTTACTTCTTGCATAAAGGCGGTTACCCGCTCGTTGATAATTCCAAAATAATGGTCTTCCATCTCTTGCCCTTTGGGAGGTAGAACTCCGAAAAGGGTACGACCGGTAAGCATAAGATCAAGACGCTTTTGGTGGTATTTTTTTTCGATCAAAAAAAACTCCTGTTCAGCTCCAACTGTAGGAGTCACACGTTTAGAAGTAGTGTTGCCAAATAAGCGAAGGATACGAAGGGCTTGTTTCGAGATGGTTTCCATGGCGCGTAGGAGAGGAGTTTTTTTATCTAATGCTTCTCCGGTGTAGGAACAAAAGGCTGTAGGAACGCAAAGGATTACCTTTCCGGCATCTTCTCTTAAAAAGGCAGGAGAGGTACAATCCCAAGCGGTATACCCTCTCGCTTCAAACGTTGAGCGGATTCCACCGTTAGGAAACGATGACGCATCGGGCTCACCTTTGATTAACTCTTTGCCCGAAAACTCCATAATTACGCGTCCGTCGCTTGTCGGTGAGATAAAAGAATCGTGTTTCTCTGCTGTAAAGCCAGTCATGGGCTGGAACCAGTGAGTGTAATGGGTTGCTCCATTTTCAATAGCCCAGTCTTTCATAGCATTAGCGACAACTTCGGCAACCTCTAATTGTAGAGGTAGTCCTTCATCAATAGTTTTGTGGAGCGCCTTATAAGTGTTTTTAGGTAATCTTTCACGCATAACTCCATCATTAAATACATTTTTGCCGAAGATATCCATCGTTTATCCTCCCTTAATATGACTAACAAAAGGAAAAAAGCACCCATAGGATTCTCATAAGAAAATCTCTATCGAGTGCCTTAGATCTCGAATGCCTTATTGATAAACTATCATATATCATTGAAAAAAACAAGATATCTGTTAGCAATTAGTGAAAGGTTTTTAAGAATTAACCCGACGCAGCCAAGTCAGTTCATGATCCGGCAACCCTGCAGGTTGTTGGGGTAGTGGGGGGATATAGCCTTGGATTCTTTGAGTGTTCTCGTTGAACGAACCTATAATAACGGCTAAGGCATAATTTTGCATAAATCTATAGATATCGTAGAAACTAAATTAACAAAAGGAGGTATCTTTTTGTTGTCGGTGTCTAATAGAATAAGTTGTAAAAAATAGTTTGATAGTGAATTTAGGGAGGGAATATCGTGAATGTAGAAAATGATAATAAAAACGAGATGACAATAACTACGAAAACAGATATGCAAAGTGTGAGTAACAATATTGGACTAGAACTTAATGTAAAACCCAATCAATATGAAAAAGATGATTTGGTAAAAATGCCTTTCGGAATGGTTCCCTAAACTTTAGCTAATAAAAGGCCTTTATGGACTAAACTAGTTCGTTCATAACGGCCTTTTTGTCATGTTTTGATACATTCCAGTTAATCTGTATCAATAGTTCTTTAAAGTCTTCCTATCCATAGAAATCTCTTATGAAATCAGGAAGGAGTGTATGAATGGATCCATTAGTTCGCTCTTTAATGCTAGGCATGGAAAAATGGATCTTGGTAAATCATAGCATTGATTTTACTGGCAGGGAATTTCCTGATCACTCAACTTGGATTAAAGCATAAAGTGTTAACGGCACCGACATTAGCACGACAAGTCTGGTTTTCTCTAACCTAATTTATAAGTGTTGACTTTTGTGTATAGTTTTTTCCTCACAGAGGATAATAACTTTGTTTACTTATTAAGTAAAGGAGGGTGTCGTTATGTTTAAACATATCAAGGATATGGAATACACAGTGCATGTTGATCGCCCTGATCCCCGGTTTGCTAATCTATTACTAGAGCAATTTGGCGGACCTCACGGTGAACTAAAAGCCGCTATGCAGTATTTCACTCAAGCAGTTGGGTGCAATAATCCCCAGATTCGGGACATGCTGCAGGATATCGCTGCAGAAGAGCTGAGCCATTTTGAGATGGTTGGAGAATGTATCGCTATGCTTCTTGGGCCAACAGATAAGGTGCCAAGGGATTTCCCGGCTATCCACTTGGCTCTCTTAACAGGTGGACCTAGCTTGACGAATTCAATGGGAGCTCCTTGGAACGCATCTTATATCGAGACTACGGGGGATCTTTATGCAGATCTATGCTCCAACTCCGCTGGCGAGCTTCGTGCAAAGTTAATCTATGAACGCTTGTTGCAACAAACCGATGATGCAGGAGTTAAAGATATGGTTCGCTTCCTTCTCAGCCGAGAAGAATCACATAATTTCTCCTTTATGCAGGCAATCGAGACTCTTAAAGGCACTGGGGTCGATGCGAATTTCCGTGATTCCGAGTTCTCAAAAAAATATATGAATTTATCCACTGGCTTGGGAGATACTCGTGGACCTTGGAATCAGGGCAATGGAATTCAATATGAAGAGAATCCTAATGAGAAATTTGGTGGACCCGCTCAATATGGTAAAGATCGCAGTGCGGACAGCAAGGGAGAGGTTGGACCTGGCTACCAAGATAATACCAGAAATAACCCTCAATATACACAACCTAAACCAATAACGGCAAATGTGCCAGGGCAAGAAAAACAAATGCATTAACCTTAACATTAAGTTTCAAATATCATAAAAATACAGTAAAATGGATTCGCTTGACTGGAGGAATTGCAAATGGCTTGGCGAGAATCACGGCTTATGCAGGTTATTTGGACCGTACTAAGGGTTTATGTGGGATGGGAATGGTTTAGTCATGGTCTCGATAAAGTATTTGGAGCAAGTTCTACTGTTTGGGTTGGACCGCAAGCCGGCACGGCAGTGACAGGTTTTCTGAATGCTGCCTTAGCCAAGACGGGCGGCCAACATCCAGACGTCCAAGGCTGGTATGCTACTTTCATCGAAAATGTTGCTTTGCCGAATGCCACCTTTTTTGGTTATGTTGTAGCTTGGGGTGAATTGTTAGTTGGCTTAGGGCTTATTCTTGGCTTCCTTACTTCCCTTGCCCTCCTAGCCGCCATATTGATGAACTTAAGCTATCTATTAGCCGGAGCAGTCAGTACTAATCCAGTGATGCTTTTTTGGGAAGGAGTGCTTCTCTGGGCCGGTGCCGCTGCTTACTATTGGGGTGTAGATCGAGTCTTCCTTCCCCGCTGGAAGAAGTGGCGATTGGCAAAGGGATAGTAAAGCTGTTCGCGTACACGTCGATGTAATAGAAAAGATGCTCTCGAGAGGTTTAGGTATCACCTATTCTCAAGAGAGCATCTTTTAGATTTTCAATCTTTGTGTTTAAGCTGATGATTATGATCGTGTTTATGCTCGTGATCATGGTCGTGTTTATGCTCGTGATCATGGTCGTGTTTATGATCGTGATCATGGTCGTGTTTATGTTCGTGAGAGTGGTCATGTTTATGTTCGTGAGAGTGGCCATGTTTATGTTCGTGAGAGTGGTCATGTTTATGTTCGTGAGAGTGGTCATGTTTATGTTCGTGAGAGTGGTCATGTTTATGTTCGTGAGCATGGTCATGTGAATGACCGTGAGCATAGTCGTGTGAATGCTCGTGCTCATGGTCGAGACCTAAGAAGTGTGCTAATCGATGTTCCTTATCAGGAAGGGCATCCATCCACCCGTCATTGGCATCGGCTTTGCTATCCAGTGTTTTAATATACGGCTTGATATCTAAGAGGGGAGTGCCATTATAGACATCAATGCCTGAGATCAGAATCTCATGTCCTTCAATGTTTTTTAGTTCCACGACACTTAAGCCGATCGGATTCGGGCGGCGAGGTGTACGACTGGCAAAAACCCCAACTTCCAACTCTGGGGCAAAGGGTGGGTTGATTTTTAAGCTATGTTCTGAGACTTTGTCTAGATAGAAAAGAACTGTAATATAGCGAAAAGATGCAAGAGAATCTAGTCCGTCGGTATATTCGGGATCAAGGCTAATCCAAAACTCCCCAGGCGCATTTTGATGAGGTTGATTAGGTATCGGAAGAGAAGGCAGATAGGGGGTATGAATAGTACCAATAGCTTGGAATTCAATTTTCATATACATCAACCTTTCTCAAGCACAATGCGATGGTTGAGCAAATTCATATCCTTAATGACTGCACGAATAAACTTTTGCTTGCCATAGATGTCAACAATCTTTAGTCCTTCTTCATGGGGCTCGATAATATCCACGGCTTCCATAAACAGAACTTCTTCCGCACCATCTTTTAAATAGGCATTCGCTTCACACATATCGATTCCTCCTTAAAATTATTGTGAAAAGGCCATGGAGATACCGTTAAAACGGTAAGACCTCCATGGCCTTTACTTCCATTCATTTCATATATTCTTTATTCTTCATACAAATAAAATTTCCTTCTCGGGTTTACATGTTTCTCAGGGAAATCGGGAATTTTAATAGATGTATTTAACAAGCTATTAGGGAGGTGTTTATATGCCAATGATTCATTTCGACGGTCCCGAACTTTCCATGGATCAGAAGCGGAGCCTAATTCACGGTATATCTCAAGCTGCTTCTCAAGCAACCGGTTTGCCCATGGCTTCTTTTACAGTTGTTCTCGACGAACATAAGTATAGTAATTTCGGTATTGGTGGAGATGTTTTAGTGGAGAGTCCATACTGGGATAAATACAAAGAGATTAAAGATTAAGACGTGATCTAAAAAAGCCGGTAGGTAACTGCCGGCTTTTATTATTTTGCCTGAAGAGACTATTGAAAAAAGATGAATTTTGGTGGATGATTAGGGAAATAAGTGAAGATAAGAGAAGGTGAGAGTATGCAAAAGAAATTAGAAAGTATCCTGCAAAAAAGAGATTGGTCTGGGGGCAGTGAGACTCTAAGGGAGAAGAATTGCATTCGTAGCCTCATGAGCAGGATTTATGTGAAGGATGGCTTGATGTTTTGGCGGGCAGTGGAAGCCTTGGGTGTAGCCGCTGCTTTGGTGGAAGAGCAGAATAAAGGTTACGCAGCTGAGCTTATCAGGAGATATTTCTGGTCTTTAAATGATGAATCAGGCGGAACAGCTTGGAATGCTTCCGAGGCAATTGGTAGTATCATGGCCCATAACCCGAAAGAATGCGGGCATTTTAATTGGCAGTTAGCAAATCTCAGCGATGATGAGAGCTTGCAAGTGGGTACTCTCTGGGGATTATGTCATCTTGCGATTGTCCTTCCGCAAGCTGTGGACACAGTTTTTGAGAAAGTCTGCCCTTTTCTAACTGCAGATGCTGCCGAGTTAAGAGGCTTAGCGGTTTGGATTTTTTCTTTAATGGAGAATTATGCGCAGGCTGAGGAAAAGTGGGAGATATCCGAAGATCTAAAGAAAGAACTAGAGCAGGATCATTCGATTATCGAGATCTATATCGATGGTGAATTGCAATCATTTAAAGTTTCGGAGTTGTTGAAGAAGGAAGTCATTACTTTCTGCACTAAAGAATTCCAACAAGGAGACTTTAACTGGAGTATCTGTATTGCTAGCTCACAAAAAGGACTCTGCTGGTTGAGCATTGGTAACCCGGAGACGGAGGAAAATGAACTTAGGGCTTGGGTTAAAAAACAAGCGCCAGGGGCACTTGTCCTGCCGAGAATTCACCCCAATAGTGAAGTGATAACCCAATTGGCTGAGTACTTTGCCGGAAATCGTCAAGAATTTACTATCCCCATTGATTCCCGTGGGACAACCTTTCAACAAAAGGTCTGGGAAGAGCTAAGAAGAATCCCTTATGGGGAAACACGGAGTTATGGAGAAATTGCTCAAAATGTAGGTAATCCTAAAGGCCCGCGAGCTGTAGGCATGGCCAATAATAAGAATCCTATCGGCATTATAACCCCTTGTCATCGAGTGGTCGGAAAAAGCGGCGATTTGGTCGGCTATGCCAGTGGTCTTGATCATAAAGAACGTCTCCTCAGTTTGGAGGCTTCCCATCACCGAATATAGGGAGAATAGGGGAAGATAGTTAAATTTTACAAGAGTGGAGGGTGCAACTTTGAATGGGAAGGAAATGTTTCAAGGCTTAGCCCATATTGGCATTAAGACTGTGGATTTGAACCGGGCTGTGGCCTTCTACAAAGATGTCTTAGGATTTGATCTGATCGAGAGGATTAAACCGGGGAACGTTGAGCTTATTTTCATGAAATTTGGGGAGAATGTTATTGAGCTTATTGAAATTGATGATCAACGCAAATTCGAAGATGGTGCGGTCAATCACCTTGCCCTAAGGGTCGAGGATATCTTCCAGGCAGTGACTTGGTTGAAGGATCACCATGTGGAGTGTATCAACGAAGAACCTCGGGAAATGGGGGAAGGACGCTTTAACTTTTTCTTTCGAGGCCCCTCCGGAGAAAAACTCGAACTATATCAAGGTTAACTGGTAGTGGATCAAGGAATGTGGAGGCAATATAAGTTGAGTTACCGAAGTGAGGGAAAAACGAGCTTTAATTGGCAAAATGGAGTTAAACGTTATTACACATTAAATCAGCATTTGCGAGATCATTTTGGAGATAAGGTCTTTAAGGTATCTCTGGATGCGGGATTCACCTGCCCAAACCGTGATGGTCGAGTAGGGCAAGGAGGCTGCATTTACTGCAGTGCGCGGGGATCTGGGGATTTTGCCGGGCAAGTGGAGCTGTCTATCCATGATCAGTTCCGTGCGGTCAAAGAAGTTATGAGTCGAAAATGGTCTCAAGCCAAATATCTGGCTTATTTTCAAGCATATACAAATACCTATGCCCCTATTGAACGCCTGCGAGCAGTCTATGAGCAAGCTTTGCAGGAAGAGGGGGTAGTGGGACTGTCCATTGCTACCCGCCCGGATTGCTTGCCGGAAGAGGTTTTGGATTATTTAGCAGAGTTGAACGATAGGACCTATCTATGGGTGGAGTTAGGACTACAGAGCATTCATGACCGCACCATGGCATGGGTTGGCCGGGGGCACACCTATGAGGATTTTCTGCGGGGGCTAGAAAAATTGCGCCAAAGAAATATTCGAGTTTGTGCTCATTTGATTTACGGGCTACCGGGAGAAACTCTAGAGGATATGATTGATTCTGCCCAAGCCATCGCCAAGCTTGATCTGCAAGGAATCAAGCTACACCTCCTCCATGTTCTGCGAGGAACACCACTGGCTAAAATATATGAAGACAGTCCGTTTCCTCTACTCACTCAGGAAGAATATATTAAGCTGATTTGTAACACCCTAGAAATTCTTCCCGCCCAGATGGTTATACATCGTTTAACAGGAGACGCTCCGCGGCAGGATCTTATCGCCCCTCTTTGGAGTCTCAAGAAGTGGGAGATTCTTAATGGTATTGATCAGGAGTTAGAAAAACGGGAAACTTGGCAAGGGAAGAAGGCTATAGCGAAACAAAACGACTAACCTGATGATCTCCTTATAGGAGCGCAGTTTAGTCGTTCAATACATTCCTTCTTTAAGGTATACTAATGATTAGGGTAATGAACAATTTTTCCTTCCCAGGTTCTCAGAATAGCTTCATGCTCATTAAGGGAAACAAGGTATTGAGGTAGAATCGGGGTTTTCCCGCCCCCACCCGGGGCGTTAATGATATAAGTCGGAATCGCCATACCTGAGGTATAGCCTCGCAAGTGATCCATAATCTCTAAACCGTCTTGAATACGGGGAATAAAATGACTCGTCCCTTTGACATTTTTGGCATGGAAAATATAATAGGGCCGTATCCGTATTTTAAGAAGTTCTTGATTGAGGCGTTTCATAGTATCTGGATGGTCATTAATCCCTTTGAGGAGAACAGCTTGATTACCTAAGACGACACCAGCCTTAATTAATCGGTCAACAGCCTTTTTAGTTTCTTCGGTCACTTCTTTGGGATGATTGAACTGAGTATTGATATAAAGGGGTGGATATTTTTCAAGAATCTTGCATAGGTCTTCGGTAATTCGCATGGGAAGAGTTACGGGGACCCGAGTGCCAATACGTTTTATTTCTACATGGGGAATCCCATGCAATTCTCTTAGAAGCCAATCCAACATTTGGTCGCTAAGGAGGAGAGCGTCACCCCCTGTTATCAAAACATCGCGAATTTCCGGATTGGAGCGTACATAGTCTAAGGCCGCCTCAAGATTAGCGCGTGTTTCGTGGAGATCTGTTTCCCCGATATTCCGGCGGCGTTGGCAGTGCCGGCAGTACATGGCGCAAAGATTAGTAACATTGATAATTAATCGATCAGGATAACGTCGGGTGATACAGGGTGCCGGCGAAGTGAATTCTTCACCCATGGGATCTTCTTCCCCAGAAAGATCACGTATTTCTTGGATAGAAGGGAGACTCTGCATTCGGATAGGATCAAGGGGATCATCCTTATCGATTAGACTCAAATAGTAGGGAGAAACTGCCCATCGATAGGCTTTGCCGACTTCACTAATCTCATGAATGTGTTTTATCGTCTGTGGCAACAAAGTACTTAGAGTTTCTGGACTTTGAATACGGTTCTTGAGCTGCCAACGCCAATCCTGCCAATGATCAAGGTTGGCATCGAACTGCTCTAGAATAAAATCCCGATTCTTATTGTACTCCTCACTTAAAACAAGACCGCTGGGAATTGTTTCTTTGCATTTAAAGTAAGGCTGAGCCTTTTGCTTTAATTCCAAGGCCCTAGCCAGTGAAGCCTCTTTAGGGTTAGGGGGTAAGAATTCCACTGCCATAACGTTTACCTCCTCTATTCGTACTTGAGAGCCACCGAGTTTCTTTGAGACAAATAAAAAAGAACCGATACGGTTCCCAAAGCAAAGTGTTTATACATAAGCAGGTGCTTTCACCCTTTCATGTGTCTCAGTGCTGACGAGGTTAGCTGACGGATTCGAGCTGAAACATGCTCTACGCTATGAAGCGATTCACCCCACTATTGGTTCCCCCGTTTTCCCTTTGGGAAATTAAGCCTTATGAAGTTGCTTAACTAACAACTTAATAGTAACATATAGGTTGGTTGCAGTCAATTACCGATTTATTACATCTGATTTTTTTACATTGCTCACGACTGGAATTGTGATTTATCTGCTTAGAAAGGTCTCAAAGAGATGGTTGATATGCAAATAAGCTATTATGTATTAAAAAATCCAAGTTTAGTATAGTAATCATTGTTGCTAAGATATGAAATCAAGGAGAGGAATCATATGGATCATCAAGCACGTTATCAAGAAATCGCAATAGATATTGCTCACTCCATCGTTTTGGGAGAATATCGGGAAGGTGAAAAGATTCATGGACGCTCAACCTTAGCCGGACGTTATAATGTGTCTCCGGAGACGATTCGGCGATCCATCGCCATACTTCAAACTATGGGAGTCGTGATGGTGAGTCAAGGAGTGGGGATTACAGTGGTCTCTAAAAGTATGGCGGAGAAATTCATGCGTGGTTTTGACCAAAAGGCAGAAGTACAAGTTTACTTTGATGAGATGAAGAAATTGATGGAGCAGAGACGGGAGATCGATGCAAAAATCGATGCGAACCTAACGAAAATCATCAATTACACGGATCGCCTGGCTAGCCGTTGGATGGATGTGGCCGAAATTGAAATCGTCCAAAGATCAAGTGCTAAAGGGAAAACCCTCAGCGAGTTGAAGTTGCGCGAGAGAACCGGACTGACTGTGGTTGCCGTAGTGAGAAGTGGCATCGAACAGTTCTCACCGGGTGCAGAGTTTGTCCTAGCTGAGGGAGATATACTCCTTGTCGTAGGCTCTGAACAAGGTAAGGAAAAACTCCAGGAAATCCTCGGTGAAGATACAGGAAGTGGATTGGCATCTGTCGAATAGTCTAATAATTCGAGATGAAGATGAGGGATGATGGATGGTCTTTCAAACCTGTGTTGTTTTAGGTGCTGAATTGACACTTGTCCTAGTGACGGGTGAGATGAAACTCCTTATTCCTTTCTTAATAGGTAATACTTTTTTTCTTCTCTACCACCTAAATGTCCAATATAAGATGACGGCTAGCAAAGCTACGGAACGCAATGCGGAGCTGAGTTTCAAGATTGCCAATGAGACCCTGCCTTATTTGCGCAGAGGATTAAATGTCCAAAATGCCGAATCGATTGCCAAGATTATTCAGGAGATTGGTCAGGTTGCTGCTGTTTCCATCACAGATTGTGAAAAACAGCTGGCATATTTAGGCGCTGGTTGTGATCAACATCATCCGGGAGATCGTATACTTACTCGGGCGACCCTTGATGTGATCAGAACTGGATCCTATAAAATTGTTCGAACCCAGAAAGAATTAAATTGCCCTCGACAAAACATCTGTGACTGTCCTTTGGCGGCAGCTGTTATTGTTCCACTGCATTGCCAAGGTAAAGTTGTGGGGACCATGAAGCTGTATGAAACGAAGGATGGTCATATTTCACCGGACCTAATTCGCTTAGCCATAGGTATGGCACAGTTGTTAGGGATTCAAATCGAATTGGCAGAGTTGGACCATCAGGCCAAGTTAGCTGCTGAGGCCCAGTTGAATGCCTTGCAAGCCCAGATCAATCCCCATTTCTTTTTTAATGTACTGAATACCATAATCGCTACCAGTCGCACTAGTCCCAATCGGTCACGGCGGTTGTTAATTCATCTAGCGGAGTTTTTTCGCAAGGCCCTCAAATCTCATGGAACCTTGATCACCTTACGGGAAGAGATGAGTTTTGTTAAGACCTATTTGATCTTAGAAAAGGCACGCTTTGGACGCAAGCTATATTTCAAGGGCGAGATTCCTGAGGAACTGATGGATGCGATGGTTCCTCGTTTAAGTATTCAACCACTCGTGGAAAATGCGGTCAAACACGGAATTGGTGAGAAGATCGGCAATGGTATTGTCTCAGTAAAGGTTGAACGCAGGGGGCAGGAACTCTATATTGACATAGCTGATGATGGGGTGGGGATTCAACCGGACCGCTTACAAGATGTTTTGAAACCCGGAGTGGGATCGGGTAATGGGGTCGGTATGGCCAACGTCCATGAACGTTTACTTGGTTATTATGGTGAAGAGTATGGATTGAATATTCAGAGCCAGCCTCATGAGGGAACAACGGTGACTATGCATTTACCACTCTCTTTTTTAGATGATGAAGATGAAACTGGAATAGTCAAGCACATAGGGATATAGTGCATAATTTAGGGGGTTCAATATGTTTCCAGGGGTAGATATTGTGGAAATTCAACGTTTTACCTCAGCATCTAAGCGGACGCCTAAACTGCAAGAGCGGTTGTTTACACATCGTGAAATTATGGAGTTGCAAGCTAAACCTATGGCAAGCTGGGCGGCTCATTTTGCTGGTAAAGAGGCAGTTTTAAAAACCTTAGGGACGGGATTAAGAGGTTTGTCTTGGCACGACATAGAAATCCTCAGCAACGATTTGGGAGAACCTGTGGTCTCGATGACGGAGAGGGCGGAGCAATTGGTTCGCGCACGGGGTGGGACTCAAATTCGGCTCAGTCTCTCACATGAAAAAGAGTATGCTATAGGAATGGCCATACTCTATTAAATGGGGAGTTAAGTCATAAAGAGGCAGAAGGGGAACCACGAATCTTGAATGAGGATGCGGGGGTGGAGATTATGAGGGTGGTCAGTGCCAAACAAATGCGAGAAATCGAAGATCGTGCTATCCGAGAATTTGGTATGCCGAGCCTATTGCTCATGGAAAACGCAGCTTTGGCTGTGGTGCAAGAGGTTCGCCAGCTTCTTAGCCTTCGTCAAAAGGGATTGACGGGAAGTAAGGTTACTGTTTTTGTGGGTAAAGGCAATAATGGAGGAGATGGGTTAGCCGTTGCTCGCCATCTCAGTATCTTAGGGATAGATGTCATAGTGTATTCCTTTGCTGGGGCGGAGGAGTTCCAAGGTGACGCGGCACTCAATTACCGTCTTTACCAGAACACGGGAGGTAAGCTATTTACTATTGATGGAGAAAAACAACTCAGGCTGGTAAGAATCTCCCTTGTTCAAGCGGATGTGATTATTGATGCCATTTATGGCACGGGTTTTCGGGGGGCCTTGCCCAGTTTAATAGAAGGTTACGTTGAAGAAATTAATCGGGCTCAGGCTCCGATTATCGCTGTAGATATTCCCAGTGGTGTCGAAGCAGATACAGGGAAGGTTTATCGCCAAGCAATCATAGCCCAAGGAACTGTGAGCTTTGGGTTGCCGAAGCTTGGGCATTTTTTAGGAGCCGGTCCTGAGTATGCTGGACGAGTGATTGTGGACCCTATCTCCATTCCGGAGAGGTTTTTAGATCATGAGACCCTAACCACATCTGTTTTAACAGAGGATATCCGCCAGCTTTTACCCTTCCGACGACTCCAAGGGCATAAGGGAACCCATGGTCGAGGAGTTTTAGTGGCTGGTTCGGAGGGCATGACCGGAGCGGCTTTATTGGCCGGTAAGGCGGCACTGCGCTCAGGGATAGGGCTCTTACAAATGATTGTTCCCCAAGGACTTGCGAACGGGATCGATCTGGCCTTAAAGGAAGCCACCGTTTGGGGGGCAGAAGGAGAAAAATCCCTCAATGAACATGCCTGGTCAGTGATTTGTGAGCGGGCAGAGAAAGCCCAAGCCTTAGCAATAGGCCCTGGGTTAGGTCAAAATTCTGAATTCCTTCCGGTCCTGGAGGAGGTTTTACTCAATCTGACTCTTCCGGTAATTCTTGATGCGGATGCCCTGAATATCGTGGCGAAGGAACCGGGAATTCTGGGCTGGCGGCAGGGAAGGGGGCCCTTAATACTGACTCCGCATCCAGGAGAGATGGCCCGCCTCTGCGGTTGCTCTACAGAAGAAGTTCAGGCGAATCGACTTGAATTATCCCTCACCAAGGCTGTCGAATGGGAGAGTATCATAGTCCTAAAAGGCGCTGTGACAATTATTGCCGCCCCCGATGGACGGGCTTTTCTTAATCCTACAGGTAATCCTGGACTAGGAACGGGAGGTACGGGAGATGTACTCACCGGAAGCATCCTAGCCTGGTTAGCTCAAGGGGTGGAGCCCCTTGCTGCAGCCTGCTTGGGAGTATATCTTCATGGGATGGCCGCTGACCTACTGGCTGGAGAGTTTGGCTGGAGTGGTTTTACGGCGAGTGAGGTAGCGGACCAACTGCCTAAGGCACGGAGACGCTTAGAAAATAATCAATAAGGATGAGACATCATGGATATTAGACGACCGGTTTGGGCCGAGATTGATTTATCGGCACTCCAAAGGAATTATGACCGGATTAAGGCGTTCACTAACAGTGAAATAATGCCCATTGTCAAGGCTGATGCCTATGGACATGGGGCCGTACAAGTGGTGCAGGCGCTACATGAAAAAGGCGCCCGGCGTTTTGGAGTTGCCCTGTTGGAGGAAGCGATCGAGCTGAAAAAGGCTTTTCCGGATATAAAGCCTATGTTGATTGGAACATTGCCTATGGATTCCATAGAGACGATTGTCAAAGAAGAGATCATTTGTGGCGTTTATCGTTTGGAGCAAGCAGTGCTCATATCGAAGGAAGCCAAGAAACAAGGGAAGCAGGCCGTTATTCATCTAAAGGTAGATACTGGAATGGGACGTATAGGCTTTCGAGAAGAGGACTGGGAAGAGCTTTTCGACTGTTTAAAGCTACCAAATCTTTTTATTGAAGGAATCTTTACTCATTTTGCTACAGCTGATCATACTGATTTGGGGTTTGCACAGGAACAATTAAAGATGTTTTTGGAGCTAACCGATAAAATTAAGGCCAAAGGAGCTCATATACCGATTCGCCATGCAGCAAATAGCGGAGCATTATTGCAATTGCCGGATGCTCATTTAGATTTAGTACGGCCAGGGATTATCCTCTATGGACTTGCACCCTCTCAATATGTAGGTAATGATATCGGACTTGAACCTGTACTTTCTTGGAAGGCTAGAATCAGTCATATCAAGACAGTTCCTCAAGGAGAAACCATAAGTTATGGTAGGACCTTCCGAACTGCTTATCCTACTCAAGTGGCAACCATCCCGTTAGGCTATGCCGATGGATTGCGCAGAAGCCTTTCTAATCGAGGTGAAGTTCTCGTCAAGGGAAGACGGGCCACAATAATTGGGAGAGTATGCATGGACCAGACCTTGTTGGATGTCTCGAAAATTCCCAATGTTCAAGTGGAAGAAGAGGTCACTCTAATAGGCACTGATGGCTATGATCGGATTGATGCTGACGAAATGGCGAGTTGGCTTAATACGATCAATTATGAAATCGTTTGTGGAATAGCAAAGCGGGTACCCAGGGTCTATCGAAAATAAGATGATAATGGCCTCGCATCCTACGGTGACGTAGCGATGAGAGGCCTTTATTATACGGAGATAAAGATAAATTATCTGAAATCATATTTTATTTAGAATCGTTATAAGCTTAACGGAATTTGCAAAATAGAAACTTCTGGAAAATCCATTGCTAAGCTCAAGCTTCTATGCTATCTTTATTGCACAAGGATGTTTCACATAGTGAATGGAGGTTTTGTACAATGAAACAAGACAGAAATATAAAAAAGAGAGTTTTTATCTCAGGAAAAGTGCCCAAGGTAGCATATCAAATCCTTTCCCAAGAATTTGATGTGACGATGCATGATGATCTTCGCCTTTTAAGTAAAGAAGAAATTTTAAAAGGACTAGAAGGCAAGGACGCGTTACTTTGCCTGTTATCGGATCCCATTGATCGTGAAATTATCGCAGCAAATCCTAAGTTAAAAGTAATCGCCAACTATGGTGCGGGCTTCAATAATATCGATATTGAGGCTGCGGGCAAACAGGGCATCCCGGTCACGAATACTCCGGATGTGTCTACTGCGGCAACAGCTGACTTGACGATAGGTCTAATCTTAGCCCTCGCCCGTAGAATTGTCGAAGGGGATAAAGAGACCAGAGTTGGACGTTTTCAAGGCTGGGCACCCCTTTACCATCTTGGAGTCGACGTGACAGGAAAAACACTTGGGATTATTGGCATGGGGAGTATCGGTCAAGCGGTCGTAAAACGTGCTCAGGGGTTCGATATGAAGATTATTTACAATAGTCGTACCCGACTCACAGAGCAACAAGAAAAAGAGCTGGGGATTAGCTATGGATCCTTTGCCGAAGTCATGCAGCAAGCTGATTTTATCAGCTTGAACCTAAGCTATGGCCCTTCAACTCACCATCTGATTGATGCCCAGGCCTTGGCGATGATGAAAGAAAACGCATACCTCATCAATGCAGCTCGGGGCCCCTTAGTGGATGAGCAAGCCCTTCTTGAAGCCTTACAGCAAGGAAGAATTGCTGGTGCAGCTTTAGATGTGTATGAGCATGAACCTCAAATCACTGCGGGTTTGGATGAACTGGATCAAGTTATTCTTACACCCCATATAGGTAATGCAACAATTGAGACTCGTGAGGCAATGGCCGAAATAGCTGCTCGCAACATCATAGCTGTTCTTAATGGGGAAAAGCCTCTAACCTGCATCAATGAAAAGTATCTCGAGCGTGGAGTAAATATGGCTGCTAAGTAAGGCACCATTAAATATCAGCCATCCTAATGCAAAAATCACTAAATCTTCAAACTGAAGTTTTAGTGATTTTCTTTTTCTTCCAAGATGATACTCAATTTGTCATTGATATATAAACTCAAGAAATCGGCAGAATGAAATTCTCCCTGTGCTCATAGGACTTTTCGACATATCGATTGGCGGCGCCCTGGAGCGATTGGATCTCTTCTTTGGTGAGTTCGCGCACCACTTTAGCTGGAGACCCCATAATCAAAACACAGGGTGGAAAATGTTTGTTTTCAGTTATCAAGGATCCTGCCCCCACAAGTGAGGATTCGGCGATGACTGCACCATTAAGAATGATCGAACTCATACCGATCATAGAACCTTTTTTGATAGTACAGCCATGGAGTGTTACAGAATGGCCCACGGTGACATCATCCTCAATAACAACGGGATGACCGCTATCGACATGAATCACTGATAAATCCTGAATATTGGTGCGGTTACCAATTGCAATCGAGGCCAAATCAGCTCTAAGCACGGAATTATACCAGATGCTGGATTCGTCACCAATTTGCACATCCCCGATAACTTTAGCTCCATCAGCGATGAAAGAGTTCTTACCAAGTTGTGGCTTTTTATCTTTAAAAGAATATAACATGGATTTTCCCCTCCGTTTTTGGTTGCTAAGTTTATTTTATACTAGAGATAGCTATAAAGCCAAATATCTTGGTAAATTATTTTCAGTCGCTTTGCATACTTCTTGATATGCTTCCTTAAAGAGTGCTAAAATTGGGACAGCGAATACAAAATAATAAATCTTATTATACGAGGAGACACAGTTGTGAAACGAACGTGGCGCTTTTGGCTTGCCCTTTGGGCAGGTAAAGGAATTAGTGGCATATTGCAGCTTCTGGGCAAAAAAGGAACAACCCTACCTGGAAAAATCGCTTTAAGCATTGAACCTCAACTTATAGGCGTATTAAGCGTGGGTTTTAACGATGGGATCATTATGGTGACGGGAACTAACGGGAAGACCACTACCACCAATCTCCTCGCCCAGATTTTAAAAGCGGCTGGAAAGACATTTGCCTTTAATCAGGCTGGTGCCAATTTAGTCACAGGAATTACTGGAGCCATGCTAGCAAACACAGGTTGGGGAGGACAAGCTCAGGTCAAGATGGCTCTCTTAGAGGTCGATGAAGCTACCGTGCCGAAATTCTGTCAACAGGTTGTCCCACAGGTTGCGATCATCACTAACTTTTTTAGGGATCAGCTCGATCGCTATGGGGAATTAGATACCACCATCAAGCTAGTCCAAGACGCACTTCCCAAAGAGACACACCTCATTCTCAATGCTGATGATCCGCTGGTGGCACAGTTTGGACTGGGGAGTCTACATACTCTGTATTATGGAGTGGAGCGGACAGCGGATAGTAAATCAGTGAGTACAGAGACTAGGGAGGCGAGGTTTTGTCCCCGTTGTGGAGAAGAGTTGAAGTATACTCTTTATCACTATGGACAATTGGGGAAGTATGCCTGTTCTTGTGGTTATAAGCGGCCAGAACCGTCTATTTTGGCTGAAGATATTATTGCCGGTGAGGGGGGAATCCAGTTTAAAGTTGAACCAACCTCATATTCTATGGCTCTTCAGGGCTATTATAATCTCTATAATGCTTTAGCCGCTTTGACCGCGGCGAAGCGTTTAGGCATAAAAGATCGGGAAATACAACGGGGCTTGAGGGAATTTGTCCCCCAAGCCGGTCGTATGGAGCAATTTATTTTAGCAAATGGCCCGATCACTTTGACCTTAGTTAAAAATCCGACGGGATTCAATCAAGTTATTCAAACTGTCTTAAGTCGTAAGGAGCAACCGATTCGTCTGCTGATCGGCATTAATGATCTAGCTGCAGATGGGCGGGACATCTCCTGGTTGTGGGATGTGGATTTTGAACTTTTAGGCCAAGAAGAGGAGCGAATTCAAAAAATAATTTGCTTCGGTCTTCGGGCTGAAGATATGGCAGTTCGGCTTAAATATGCAGGAGTGCCGGTGAACAAGCTACACATTGAGCATGAAATGAGTAAAGCTCTGGATAAAGTGCAGGCTGACTCGGAGGGAAGGGAAACAACTTTTATCCTACCTACTTATACTTTACTTTTCCCTATGCGAGGGATTCTGGAGAATAGGCAGATTAAAAAAGATAACGGAGATAACTCCCAGTATCAAAGTCAAAGAGGGGAGGGTTCAACTTGAAAATTAAACTCTGCCATCTTTATCCGGATTTGTTGGATCTCTATGGAGATCGTGGTAATATTATGGCTTTATCCGCACGTGCGCACTGGCGGGGGCTAGATTTAGAAGTCCAAAGAGTATCTCTGGGGGAAAAAATCGATTTTCAATCCTTAGACATCCTATTTATAGGGGGAGGCTCTGATCGCGAGCAGAACATTCTCGTCCAAGATCTCATGGATCGTGTGGATGATTTCAAGGCAGCCATTGAGGATGGTCTTGTGGTTCTAACCATCTGTGGTGGATACCAACTCTTAGGGAAATATTATCAGACTGCTGAGGGGAGGAATATTCCAGGTTTAGGGATATTGGACCTTTGGACCGTTGCCGGAACCAACCGCCTCATCGGTAATGTCGTGATCGATTTAGACATTGAAGATTTATCCACTGGGAGTGATTGTGTAAGGCTTTCCACTTTGGTAGGATTTGAAAACCACTCGGGCCGTACCTATCTGGGGAATAACCTCAAACCGTTAGGCAAGGTCATCCATGGTCACGGGAATAATGGAGAAGATTATGGTGAGGGTATGCGCTATAAGAATGTCTTTGGAACTTATCTGCATGGACCGCTTTTACCCAAAAACCCGCACTTTGCGGATTTGCTACTGAGATTGGCTATGGAAAGAAGAGGGCAGACCGAACCGTTGTCCTTGCTTGATGATGAATTGGAAGAGCTTGCCCATCAGACAGTGCTACAGAGGATCATTGGTAAGATGTGATTGTTTGAACAGTTTAATAAGGTATTGCAGTAAAATCAAGCGTAAATTCTTAATTAGGCAGATTCTTAGTATATCATTCTTGCTATACTCATATAATAGATATAGCTTTAAAAAGGCTCAAAAGATAAGGAGACTTATGAGATGCCAAAATTTACATGCCTTAAAAGGCCTGATATATCGGTTTTTTTGCCTTCCTAAGGTCCTACTTCGTTGACACTTTTTAGGTTTATTGTCTATAATGGAGTATAGCTATGGCTAAATGACTTGGGGGTGCTAACGTGGCTGAAAGTAAGCGGATAATGATCAGTTTACCGGAAAATTTGCTTGCGGAAGTGGATGATGTCGTTACATTAGAGAATAGAAATCGTAGCGAATTTATACGCGAAGCAATAAATAGTGTTCTCCACGAACGCCGGAAACGGGGAATCCGCGAGCAAATGCGTAAAGGATATCAGGAAATGGCTCAGTTGAATTTAGCCATTGCCAGAGAATTGTTTCTTGCAGAAGATGAAGTTCAACCGGCATTTGAAGATACTAATGTGGAGTGTCAAAGATGATTATAAAACGCGGGGAAATTTATTATGCTGAACTAAACCCCGTCGTCGGATCCGAGCAAGGCGGAACGCGTCCTGTTTTAGTGGTCCAAAATGATATCGGAAATCAATTTAGTCCGACGACTATTATTGCCGCGATTACATCTCAGATCGCTAAAGCCAAATTGCCGACTCATGTAGAAGTGCGGGCGAGACGTAGCGGATTGGAAAGAGATTCTGTGATTCTGACGGAGCAAATCCGCACTATCGATAAAAGTCGTTTGAAAGAAAAAGTGGCCGTGCTCGATGAAGAAGTGATGCTGAGAGTAGACCAAGCTATCGAAATCAGCTTGGGACTAACAGATATTTAAGTAGTGGACAGCGTTGGTTGGGAACAACTAATGCTGTTTTTGTTTGACAAGCTTTACTTTCCAATCGCACGTAATAGAGGATTCTTGAATAGAATGCTTAGTGGAGAAGCAATGCTATTCTAGGAGGGTGAATACATAATGGATAACATGTCAAGTGTTGAGATGGAGCGAAAGCCCATCATTGGGATAACTATTGCTCATTGCAATGAAGAGTTGAAATCTTATCCGCGGGCACTTTATGTAGAGGCTGTGAAGCAGGCTGGTGGGCAGCCCGTATTACTACCACCCATTGCTAGCGTCGAAGACGCAGATGAAGTCGTTGCATTAATCGATGGGCTTATCCTTACAGGTGGTGGAGACATATCACCAATTTTATTGGGAGAAGAGCCTTTAAGGGGAATAGGAGAATGTCTTCCTGAGCGAGATTTTAGTGAAATTCTCATGACCCGGAAGGCTATAGATAAGTGCCTACCTCTTTTGGGCATATGCAAAGGAATTCAGATTTTGGCGGTTGCTGCAGGGGGTGCGATTTATCAAGATATCGTCAGCGAATGTCCGAAGTCGATGGAACATAAAATGAAAGCACCTCGTGATTTTCCTTGGCATGAAATTCTTCTCATGGAATCATATTTAAAAGAGTTCCTAGGTGAAGAACGCATCAGTGTCAACAGTGTTCACCATCAAGCGGTTGCTGAGGTACCCAAAGGATTTACTGTCAGTGCAGTTGCTCCAGATGGAATCATCGAAGCTATTGAAAAGAGGGGAGCCTCTTTTTGTGTGGGAGTGCAGTGGCATCCTGAAGTGATGGCTAAGGATAAGAACAGTCAGAGAATATTTCAACAATTTATTATGGCAGGGCGAGATTATAGCATGATGAAACTAAAGTAATAGTCCACACAGGAAAAAATTAAGCACTGGCAGCTAAGGCCAGCGCTTTACCATTTGGTTCAGAGGAAGAGGGTTAGATTTTTGTACCGCCCTTTAAGTTTTGCTCAGCGAATTGAATCATCCGCTTAGTCATCATTCCACCGACGGAACCGTTTTCACGGCTTGTGCGGTCTCCACCAAGTTGAACTCCTAATTCGTTTGCGATTTCATATTTGAATTGGTCGAGAGATTGATTAGCACCTTGGGTAGCAGGTTGATTGTTGTTAGCCATGATAAGTAACCTCCTTTAGAATTATAATCTTCAAGTTCGAAGCACTGAATTCTGTGAGGCTCATTTATGTTTTCTGTGACTGATTCTAGTATGACCTGATCAAAACAAAATAAACAGGAAAGTTATGGATTGCAGTGCAGAAGCAAGTTAAAGAGGGATCACTGAAGGCCTAAGCGCTTAAGCTTTTTCCAAAGACCAGTACGGGTAATCCCAAGATAATGAGCAAGGGCCGTTTTATTTCCTCCGAATTCACCAAGTAAGTGTTCAATCTCTTCCTTCTCGGAATTTCCTCTATTTGGTCCTGAAACTCGAAGATCGGGAGGGAGATCGTGTGACTGAATGATGGAATCTTCTACAAAAACGTAGAGTCGGTTCATTATATTTTGGAGTTGACGAATGTTTCCCGGCCAAGTGTATCTAAGGAGAATATCTTGGGCACCGGGAGAAAGTTTTTTTTCAGGGGTTCCATGAGTCTGTGCAATGTATCGGAGCATATGCTCGGCTAGTTCTATAATATCCTTCCCGCGTTCGCGCAGGGGAGGGATTTTTAATTCTATAGAGTTAAGTCGATAAAGCAAATCTTCTCGGAATTCTTCTTGCTCAACCATTTGATTGAGATTCTTATGAGTTGCTGAGAGAATGCGTACCTTAACTGGTATAGGCTTTATCGCCCCTAACGGTTCGACCTCTTGTTCCTGGATAACCCGTAAGAGTTTAGCTTGAAGCTCAGAAGAGAGTTCTCCAATTTCATCGAGTAACAGGGTTCCACCGTCAGCTAATAGAATCTTTCCTCGCTTTCCACCCTTTAGTCCACCGCTAAAAGCTCCTTCATGGTAGCCAAAAAGTTCAGACTCTAAGAGGTTAGCAGGTATAGCAGCAGAATTCACCACAATGAAAGGCCCCTGGGCAACCTGACTTGCTTGATGGATGGCCTTAGCGAATAATTCTTTACCGGTTCCCGTTTCCCCCGTAATTAGAATCGGAAAGTCATATTGAGCGGCCCGGGCAGCTTTTTGAATCGTATCCTGAATGACATCAGAACTTCCAATAATACGTGAAAATCCTGGAGGAACTGCTCTTTTAGGAGACTGATGGGGAGATTTCTTAGGTGGATGGGATTTAGTGATGGATTCAGCGGAATAGTAGGGTTGGAGTCGGGCGATAATGGAGCTAAGGTGCTCAGAAGCAACCTTGAATAACCCGGCAAGAACAGGAGAATATGCTTTTTCGTCCATGGCCGCGGCAGCAAGTACAGCGATAATACGCTCGTTTTGTTCAATAGGAGAGTAAAGTATAGAGGTAAATTTTTTGCTAAAGAAAGGGTCGATGCCCAGTGATTGAGTATCAGCAATTGTGTAGTAAACAATGCTTTTAGCACGGAGAACTTCAGTCATACCTTTATTGAGAGGCATCCACTCTTTTTTAAAAGAAAGGCCCTCTCCAACACTCACCAGGCATTGGCAATTCTGAAGTTGCTTATCGAGGATATAGAGACTTATGTTTTCAAGCTCAGTTGTTCGCTGTAATTGTGCACAATAATCCGTAAGGAAATTGGGAATATGTTCAACTTGAAGGTTGTTAGTAACGCTGTGTATATAGGTGGACGTGGCCATGGTCTGATAGGTGCGCTCCTGAATAATTCCCGAATGAAAAAAGGCCTGACTGAAGTGCTTGGCAAGCTGGTTGATTAAATATGCATCTTCAATTTCAAATTGTAATGGTTCCATGCTGCCAAGTAGGATAGCGCCGATGACTTCATAATCAAAGAGAATAGGAACTCTCAAGGCAGAACGAAATCCGGTCTGGTACAATAAGGGGTCTTCGCTGAAAGAGAAGCTTTCGGTATGTAGTGAGGAAGTCAGCTGAGGTGCTTCGGTTTCCAGTACCCATCCTAAGCCTGTTTTGCGAATCATAGAGTAGGGAGCGTATAAGCTTCCTTCAATACCAAAGCCGATGGAATAGGCATAGCTATATTTTCGGAGTTGGGGATCTACCCGCATTAGATCAAAACGCTCGAAAGGGGTTACATCACTGATCAGATTCACAATTCGAGAAATAATTTCCTCAGGATCAGTAGTTAAATCTTCGAGACTTCTTTCAAAATGCGAAGGAAGAATTGAGGTGCAATTAGATTCCATACCGAGAAGTAGAAGACGGTGAGAATCTCCACTCACCTCAAATACTTCAACATTCAGCGCAACTTGGTGATTAGCTACTGACCAAGTTGTAATATCATTCTTCGGTTTTAGAGTCAGGAGCATTTCGAGGGACTCAGGGTCCAATGTATGGATCAATTGCTTGGCAAAATAATTGATCCTTTGAATAGTATCATTTTCGTCTATTCGAATTATCCCAAAGGGAAAGGCTTCAAAAAGCTCATCTCTCATTATCGTTCTCCAATATCGTAAAATAATAGGTTTTCACGGTGTTATTTAACTTTATACTCCCCTTGAAGCAGATCACCTTTATTATTTGATTATACCTGTTCTAGGCACAGATGTTAACTAGCTACTTATAATGGCATCAAAACAATAGGGCGTATTCTGGAAGCACACAAAAGAGTTAACGCTGTTAACTCTTTTGTGTTAAGTAGTTAACCATTACTTATTTCAGAAGTGGCTATTTTAAAGTGATTTATCGTTGGCATAATATTTGCATAATACTTTATTGTAATTAAAAATATGGTAATAACAATCATATTTACAGGAGGAGTTTAGTTTATGAAAAATCCAATCAAATCAGTCATTGCCCTACTTATTCGTTTCTACTTCGGATACTATTTCCTTCATGCCGGAATTGGCAAGTTTCAAAGTGGATTTGGCGGGCAACAAGTTAGTGGATTCTTAAAAGGAGGTCTAGCACAAACAGCCGATGCTTTAGCCGCTGCGGGGAAAACTGGTAAACCAAATGTCACGGATACTTGGGCTTGGCTCATCAATCATGTATTTTTACCGAATGCGGACATCATGGCTCTCATGGTTAAAACAGGTGAAGTACTCATTGGTTTAGGACTTATTCTAGGATGCTTTACAACCTTAGCGGCTTTCTTTGCTCTAACCATGAATTTTTCGTTCTTGCTTTCAGGAACAGTATCTTCCAACCCCCAAATGGTTATTGGCTTCTTGCTCGTTTTATACTTTGCAGCTGCATCGGGGGCAATTGGTGTAGACCGTTTCTTTATGAACAAACTTGTGACCAAGTTCCCCTTTTTGAGCAAAGGATTTTTAAAACACTTGTTCCCGGTTGAAGCAGGGAATGTCACTAGCCATACAAAGTCAGCGAATCAGGCTGCATAAGAAGAAGGATTTCTTGCTAAAATTATAAGCGCCTGTCCATGAGAGATAGCTCCAGGGACAGACGCTCTTTTTTTACCTGCAATAATTAACATTATCTTCAGTGGATCGGTATCGGGGAGAGGTTAAGGATTCCTCGGCGGAATAACCAACAACAACTCCACAAATAGGTGTAAGTCCAAAAGGGATGCCTACTTTTTCAATGAGCTTTGGATTCCCCTTGATGCCCAACAGAGCTGATTGAATATAACAAGATCCTAGGCCAAGAGCTGTTGCAGCGATGGTAATGCACGTTACTGCACAGGAAGTGGTTGCCTCTTTTGAAGGGCTTGCTAATGGAGCGGAAAGGAGAAAAAACACAGGGGCACCGTATAGGGGTCGGTATCCCTCAACTGCTGCTGGCCCCATCAGAAGCTTGTCGCCAGAGTTTTTAAATTGAACCAAGGCTTGTTCGTTAATTTCCTTAAGAACTTCGGAGTTTTCGATGACAGTGATATGAAAAAAGCCCACTTTGGGTGCACTATTTCCTGCTCGCACAAGCTGTGTGATAATTTCGGCTTCTACCGATTTGGGTAGAAAATTACGTACGCTTTTTCTTAAATCAATGGCCATTAAAGTATCCGTGATGTGCCCCTCCCGACTTTTGCCTCGTTCGCAAGTTGATAATCGAATAATCATTTAGGTGAGTTGCCTTAAGTCGATATCGTAAAAGATATATACTTTGCTAAAAAATTATATCATCTATTACCACTTTACCCAAACAGAATATATCAATAGAATTACACAGTCTATTGACAATTGAGCAACTGCTCAACTATAATTATGATTAATAGTTGAGCGGTTGCTCAATTGAAAGGTGCTATCTACAAAAGCATCGTGAAAAGATTGATGAGAGTCTGGACCATCTGTGAAAGGGGGGTGACGCAATAATGAATAAGAATGAGGTGTATTGTGATTGCGACGTAATCCACGCCGATGTAGTTGAGGAAGTCAAACAGAAGATGCCTGATGAATATATCCTTTATGATTTAGCTGACTTTTTCAAGGTTTTAGGAGATAGCACCCGAGTGAAAATTATGTGGGCGCTGGACGAGAGAGAAATGTGCGTGTGCGACTTAGCTGTGCTCTTAAATATGACTAAATCCGCTATATCTCATCAGCTTCGTTTTTTGAAGCAAGCCAATTTGGTGAAGTTCAGAAGAGAGGGAAAAATAGTCTTTTACTCACTGTCCGATGATCATGTGAAGGAGATATTTGAAAAGGGATTAGAACATATTCGGGAAGTCTAACATCATGAAATACTTGGGGAAAATAGATTAATTGAAGCTACGGATAAAAGTAAATTAATATGAGGATTAATAGTGGAATAGGGGAGGCGTTTAACTTGAAGAAAAAGACCTTTAGACTTGAAGGATTAGGATGCGCTAATTGCGCTGCAAGAATGGAAAGTGCTATTAATGAGCTGGATGGAGTTAATAATGCTACCGTAAATTTTATGACCACGAAAATGGTTATTGAAGCTGAAGAAGAAAAGATGTCTTCCATTATAGAAGCAGCGGAGAAAATTATTAAAAAAATTGAGCCCCAAGTTATCGTAAAAAAGGCATAGGCGCAAAGGACGTTAATATGAAGAAACAACTTATGCGGATCATCATTGCTGTTGTGATTTTTATTGCTGCCTTGATTATTAATCCTTATTCGTTTGGGCTATCCCTAGTCCTATTTATTGCTAGCTATATACTCGTAGGTGGGGATGTGGTTTTAAGGGCGGGCAGAAATATCCTTCACGGGAATGTTTTTGACGAGAACTTCCTGATGAGTATAGCCACGATCGGAGCCTTTGCTATTGGCGAATATCCCGAAGGGGTAGCAGTGATGCTGTTTTATCAAGTTGGGGAATTGTTCCAAAGCTACGCTGTCGATAAGTCAAGAAAATCCATTGCCAGCTTGATGGATATTCGACCGGATTATGCTAACGTAAAGCGCGGAGATCAACTCCTGCAAATGGACCCTGATGAGGTCAACGTCGGTGAGATTATCGTTATCAAAGCCGGAGAAAGAGTTCCTCTTGATGGCAAGGTGCTCGAGGGTAATTCAATGCTAGACACCACGGCCTTAACTGGAGAGTCAGTCCCTCGCGAAGTAAGCATTGGAGAAGGCATTCTAAGCGGTTGCATCAATCTGAACGGAGTCCTCACAGTAGAGGTCACAAAAGAATATGGAGAATCTATGGTCACGAAAATTCTTGACCTAGTGGAAAATGCCAGCAGTAAGAAGTCCAAATCTGAACAGTTTATCACGAAGTTTGCTCGCTATTACACCCCGATAGTGGTAATCATCGCTGCTCTGTTAGCAATCATACCGCCCATCGTAATTGAGGGAGCATCTTTTAGTGATTGGGTCTATCGTGCCCTTACTTTTCTCGTGGTATCCTGCCCCTGTGCCCTTGTTATTTCGATTCCTTTGAGTTTCTTTGGAGGAATTGGCGGCGCCTCCAAAAGAGGTATTTTAGTGAAAGGAAGCAACTATCTGGAGGCTCTAGCCAAGGCAGAAATTGTTGTCTTTGATAAAACAGGAACTTTAACTAAAGGGGTTTTTAATGTTCAAGAGATTCACCCCGTGAACATGAGCAAAGAAGCGTTACTCGAGTTAACAGCCTATGCGGAGAGTTATTCTACGCACCCGATATCTCTTTCCCTCAAACGTGCCTATGGCCAGGAAATCGATAATGACCGTATCACCGATGTTCAAGAATTCGCGGGCCATGGGGTCGCGGCTGTTATAGATGGTAAAGAAGTAAAGGCGGGTAACTTTCGGCTCATGGAAAAGCTGAATATACCTTACTTTAACGGAGAGGTGGCAGGAACTGTTGTCCATGTGGCAATCGATAACCGGTATGCAGGCTATATCCTGATCGCCGATGAAGTGAAGATGGATGCGGCACAGGCCATTCGTGAATTGAAGGATTCCCGTATTCGCAAGACAGTAATGCTCACAGGCGATACCCAAAGTGTAGGATTGAAAGTAGGTAAAGAATTAGGCCTCGACAAAGTATACACTGAGCTCTTGCCTGGAGATAAAGTTGAAAAGCTAGAAGAGATATTTACCCTAAAGTCCGCAAAAGGCAAACTTGCTTATGTGGGTGATGGAATTAATGATGCCCCCGTGCTGGCTCGTGCCGATATAGGCATTGCTATGGGAGGCTTAGGTTCTGATGCAGCCATCGAAGCGGCTGATATTGTTATTATGAATGATGAGCCTTCCAAAATAGTTACGGCTATAAAAATTTCCAAAAATACATTGAAAATTGCTCAACAGAACGCTGTATTTGCCATCGGTATCAAGGTAGCAGTCCTGATCCTAAGTGCATTTGGACTAGCAACTATGTGGGAAGCGGTTTTTGCCGATGTGGGTGTAACAGTTTTGGCCGTGCTCAATTCTTTTCGAGCACTCGAGGTTAAAGGCCTATAAGAGAACTCCCTGGGAAGAGCTTCACATCACGATTTTTCGTGTGTGAAGCTCGTTTTGCTTGTCACCACTGTCCAAAGTTTGCATAACCTAAAGTGAGGAAAACTTTGGATTAGGAGGTTGGATAATGAGTCAAAGAATATCTACAAGAGATTTTGTACGATTATCACTAGAATTACACTTGTTTTTTCTACGCATCATGAAAGAGCACTCCTTTTTCCTACAAGCTGGATTCTTGTCTAAAGATACCAACTTAGCTAACCAGGCAAGCCAGTTTAGAGAACAATTTAATGCTCTTTTACAGGAGGCTGTCCGGTTAGCCAATCGGAATGTAAGTAACGTTGTTCTTTCTTCCGGAGAAGTGGTCACAGACAAGACTCTTAGAGCGGAAGAAAAGACCATGGAACTTTCAGGTGTACCTTTCGATACCCAGTTAACAGTGCAGGAGTTAGCTCTTCAAGCTGGTGCCCCGGACCCATTCCTAGTGCCTGCAGTATTCGATTTAAATCGACGAGCTATCAATTTGACCCAGCAACTCATTCAATTCAAGACCTTGGTTCTCAATGAAATGCTAAGTGGTGATTTATTTACCTTTAACTTCCCCTTACTAATAGAGCATATAAGACGTGAAGCGATCTTCTTTGTGGAACATCTGCAGCGTTTGCAAAGAAGAGAGCCGATTAATTTAAGACAAGCGATTATTGAAGAAAAAACCTTCTGGGATCAAATTATGCAAGAGCATGCTGAATTTATAGCTCAACTGCTAGATCCCACAGAGGTTGCCTTAATCGATACAGCGGATGACTTTGCAGAATTATTTGCTTCCCTTCTCGAAAGAATTCGGAGGGTAGAACAAAATATCTTAGCGAGGTTAACACTGGGTAGGTTAATCACAGAAGAGACCACAGCAACTAGAGAAATTCGCGATTTTAAAGCAGCCGCTACGGAAGGAATTTTGGCTAATCAGATCAGATCAATTATCATACCGTTGTTAGGAGATCATGTCCTTCGGGAGGCTAACCATTTCCTTAGGATTCTTGAGAATCCACAGAGTTTACAGTAAATCAGAGAGACCTTGGGCCGATAATCGTATTCCTGCCCAAGGTCTTTTCTGGCTTCTGTATTGATCGAATAATTGGTGTTTCTAGGTCCAAGGCTGCTCCTTCGCAGCTTCTTGTCCACTGATACGCCCGTTAACAATACAATCTGTGCAGGCAACGCCGCCTAAACGAACTGCCCCATGCACGCCACCCGTTACTTCACCAGCTGCGTATAACCCTTTTATCGGTTGGAAATCTTGATTAATAACTTGGCATTTGACGTTTGTTACGAGACCGCCCATAGTATGGTGAACCTTCGGCCATAATCTCGTGACGTAGAAAGGTGCTTCACGGGTAGGTTTGGCACCTTTCATAATCATGGTATTAAAGTCATCATCCTTGCCTTTTTGTACAAAAGAATCCCAACGTTTCATTTCAGCGAGAAAGGGTTCGACGGGAATCTTGTATGCTTTAGCAACTTCTTCAAGGGTATTATATTTTTTGATTGCGCCTACTTCCATGGCGCCCTTTAAGATTTTGGGGAGGATTTGGAGTTTTACAGCATATTCATCACCAACAAGGATACTTGGTTCGCCTAAGGCGATGATGGCGTCTGCACGGACTTTACGATTCCCTGTTTCCATGATAAAACGTTTCCCTGTTTTTACATCAATCATCGGCGAGAAGCCCACCAGTCGCTCAACGAATTGCGGAACATAGCCAAACCCCTTTTCTTCGGGGCTTGTCCAGGGACCAAGTTGAATCCAGTCTAAATGGACGTCCATAGCATTATGCTTTAAGGTTTCTCTCAGTAACTCTCCTGTGGCACCGGGATGGTTGGTGCTCGTAAACTTATCCGTAAGTCTAGGTTCATGGATCACCCGCATTTGAATATCCTGGGAGAAACCACCAGAAGCTAAGATAACAGCCTTATTGGCCTTAATGAGCATGAGGGTGCCACTGTTCTCATCCCCGAATTTGTACCCATCACGAACCTCTACCCCAATAATTCGTTGTTCGTCGTTTTCAATAAGCCGAGTGACCTTCCTTTTCTTTGCAACGAAGATGCCTTTTTCATTTAATTTTGTAAGCATCGGTTTGATATAGCCTGAACCTGAGGCATTTTCTGTTTGATGAGCTCTAAGCACAGAGTGACCGCCGTGAAAATTGAGCTTTTCGCGAAACTTTATGCCCAAGTAATTTTGACACCATTCTAAGGCCTCATTGGACTTTTCGGCAACAATGGTGGCTTTGTCAACATGATTTAAGTTACCACCTGCTTTGAGCATATCCTTAACCATAAGCTCGACTGAATCTTTAATCCCAGCCGCTGCTTGCATTTTCGTATTGGCACAGCACATATCTCCACCATTTATCGTCGAGTTTCCGCCTGCAACGTGCATTTTCTCGAGGATTATGACTTTGGAACCTGCTTCCACGACTTCTAGGGCTGCCGATAGAGCTGCAAACCCACTGCCAACCACAATAACATCCGTTTCTTCATTCCAGTTTAGTCCACCTGCTGTTTTCGTTGTGCCTGCATTATTTGTATTAGTAGTGCTGGGACCTTGGCTGGCATTAGCACAACCTGCTAATGCGCCAGCACCTACAAGAGTCACACCAGTCAGCGCCATTTTCTTTAGAAACTGTCTTCTTCCGACCAATTCTTTAGCCATGGTTTGTTCCCCTCTCTACTGTTTAGTTTCTCCTACAATTTCCCACTCTTTGTCTAACTCTTTGATCCATGGGAAATCGTGGCATTGGGAACACATCATTTGCGATTTACCATGAACGGAGTGACATATGGTGCAATCTTCTAGGTCATAATGATGAGGGCCGTGAGGATTGGGATCCATATCTTTAGTTTTCGCTCTGAGGTCTTCTATGTTTTTATGGCAACTTTGGCATTGCTGCTTGGTCACGGGTTTTCCTTCAGTGACATGACATTGCTCACATTTTACTCCCATCTTAGAGTGAGAGTTGTTTTGACGATCAGCTGTCTGAGTGGTTGGGGGTTGGCTACCTTGTTGGATATTTGGTTGGTTTGGTTGATTTTTGTTCTGTGTTGTACATCCTATCACGGCTACAATGATAACCAATAGACCGAGCATAAGTACTAAAAGCTTTCCTTTTAGCGAGCCTCCTTCATTTTTGAACATACATGCGTCTCCCTTCCCTGTGAAATATTATTATTTTTAGTTCTTGTAAGAATTTTATACTGACACAGTTAAGCTACTTAAGACTCTTCCACAAAATAATAAGAAACTTGGCCTACAACCAAGTTTCTGTATAGAGAGGTACTGCTATTGATTATTAAACTGTTCTTTAATGCTAAGGGGAAGTAAGATTGTAAATTGGCTCCCTTCGCCTAGTGCACTTTTAACTTCTAGTGTCCCTTGATGAAGAAGAGTAATCTGTTTAACTAAGGCTAGCCCAATACCCGTACCCCCTGTTTCCCGAGAGCGGGACTTTTCTGCCCGATAAAAACGTTCGAAGATCAGAGGAAGATCCTTTTCAGGAATACCAACCCCCGAGTCACGAACAGAAACAAGGATATCATTCGGTTCAGTCTCCATGAGAATTGAGATTGTTCCCGGATTTTCTGTAAATTTATAAGCATTGTGGAGAAGATTATAGAAAAGTCGAGTTAATAAATATTCATCTCCTTCTATGAGAAACGAGTCCGGCTTATCCCATTCGAGATCTATCCCTTTTTCTTGGATGAGAGGAGAGAGCTTATTCACTGTTTTATCAATGAGTTCGCTGATATCTACTTGAGTAAAATTCGGTTGTAAGGCACCCATCTCTGCCACATTGAGATCCTTAAGATCACTGGATAACTCGACCAAGCGTTCAATTTCTTCATTAATGATGGTAAGGTTTTCGTTATCTGCTGGAAGTACTCCATCTTGGAAAGCCTCAATATAGCTGCGGATGGAGGTTAAAGGAGTACGTAACTCATGAGCGATATCGGCTGTGAATTGTTTGCGGAGATGCTCTTGCTTTTTTAGGTTATCCGCCATCCCATTAAAAGCCGTTGCTAATTGTCCCACTTCATCCCGGGTCATCACAGAAACTTGTTGATCAAGATGGCCTTCTCCAACGCGCTGAACCGCATGAGTTAAGGTTTGCAAGGGGGTGGTTAAGCGACGGCTGATCCAATAACTGAGTAGACTGCCGATGATAAGAGCAAGGAGCCCGGCAAGGAGCAAGGATTGATAGATAGCCGAGACGAAAGATTGGTCGGCTGGATTTAGAACCTTAGCTCTCGCAGGATAGCGAACATCCGCAAAGGCCAGGATTCCCTGAGGACTATAGATCGCCAGGGTCTTGCTTTTCCATTCTTCGACTGCATAGTTTAGTCCCATATCCATCCCCATACCCATGTTTATTTCGGAGTCACTTTGCATCATTGTTTCCATGGGATTGATTAGGGTCATGATTGTTTCTCCGGTAGGTTTTTTAAGCAAGATATGAGTTCCTAGGGGAAGGGAGTGTGCAATATCATAAAGGGAGTCTTTATCCCAACACCCATGACTAAGAAAACTACTGCTCAAACGTTCAGGTAATTGTTCCAGAGTTTCTTCTGTTGAGCGAGCAAGATAGTCACTGAATTGCTTTTGAAATACCAGATTCACGGACAGAATGCTTAGTAATAAGGTTATGAGAATAATCGCGAAGGAGGAAAAAAATAGTCGTTTATGCATTGTTTATTCCTCCTGATGGGGATTGAATTTATAGCCGATTCCATACACAGTAAGGATAATTTTCGGATCGCTGGGAACGGCCTCGATCTTCTGTCTCAATTTCTTTATATGCGCGTCAATAACGCGTTCATCTCCACCAAAATCATGACCTTGAACAATCTCTACCAACTGACCTCGGGAATAGACCCTTCCTGGATATTTTGCTAAGGCACAGAGGATTTTGAACTCTGTAGGGGTTAAGGGGACCACTTTTTCATGCAAACGGACCTCATGACGCGAGTTATCGATGGCTAAACCATTATCGTAGGTAAGGATATCGGCAAGGGGAGACGTCTCAAGAGTAGTGCGTCGTAACACGGCTTTGACTCTCGCCACCACTTCCCGAGGACTAAAGGGTTTGCTAATATAGTCATCGGCACCGATGTTAAAACCTTGAATCCGATCTTCAAGTTCAACTTTAGCGGTGAGCATGATAATGGGAGTAGCAGAGATTTTACGAATCTCCTTACAAATTTCTTCGCCTGTGAGGCCAGGCAACATCAGATCTAAAAGGACGAGGTCATAAGGATTTTCTTTGAATAGGGTTAGAGCAACCAGGCCATTAACCGCAGTGGTTACATGAAAGCCTTCCTGCTGAAGGTAAGCTTTAAGGACGTTACTGATGTTCTTTTCGTCATCTACCAAGAGTATTCGCATAGGAAATTCACCTCAAAATCTAATATCATAGTTCTATTTTATTTGACAAAAAAGGCGTTGCATAGGGTTATCCATAGAATGTTCCTAGAATTCATGAGAAATTCATAAGTTTTTCATTAGGAAATCATATAATTAAGCAAAAATATAGATGGCTAATATCAAGACAAAGCAGAGTGAAATGAAATATTGATGGAGGGTTAATATTAAATGAGTAAAGATCAAAACAGTAAAAAAGAGAGATTTTCCCAACCAGAAAAGAAAAGTAAAGCTCCTCTCATCGGCGGTATGATTATTCTTGGTGTAGCGATTATCGCTGGAAGCTTCTTCTTAACAGGCAATAATAAGTCGGACTCTGATCGATTCGCCACTGCAACTGTTGGCCAAACCGTTGATTATAGTGGACCGACTCCCCTCCAACAAGTTAAAGTTGGCCCTGTAAAGGCGGAAAATGGTAAAGTGGTGATTTCGACTCTATCGGAACTTAAGGATAAGAAATTTATCTATACGCAATATCAAGCCGGAGGTAAAGCGCTTCCACTTACAGCATTGGTTCGCCCCGATGGTAGCGTCGTAGTGGCTGTCAGCATCTGTGAACCTTGCAACAGTGATTCTTTCAGGATTGAAGGAGATATAATCGTTTGCAATGCTTGTAATACTAAGTGGGAATTAGATTCCTTCAAAGGAATTGGCGGGGGATGCACCGACTATCCACCAGATCTTTTAGTCTATACTCAAAACGGAGACAAACTGGAAGTGGATCAAGCTGTTTTGGATGCTTGGAAGCCAAGAGTTTAATATCTTGGTGCTATAAGATGAAGACCTCAGCAGCTTAGGAGGAGAATCAATTGAGTCTAATCAAAGTGGATAATGTATCAAAAACCTATCAAGGTGGAGAGGGAGCTGTTCATGCTCTTAAGAATATCAATCTCGAGGTGACCCAAGGCCAGTTTCTGGCCTTGCTTGGTCCTTCGGGGTCAGGGAAGAGCACTTTGCTCAGTATTCTAGGGGCATTGAATCCACCTACCCAAGGACAGGTTTTAATCGATGATATTTCTGTATATGGATTGGATGAGGAGAGACGATCTGATTTTCGCCATGAATATATTGGCTTTGTCTTTCAACAATATCAGTTAATTCCGTATCTTACAGCTTTAGAAAATGTGATGCTTCCCTTAGCCATAACCAAGTATTCGGATAAGGAGCAAAGGGAGATGGCCCAAAGGGTATTAGAGAAGGTGGGATTGGGCCAAAAATCTATGCGTTTACCTAACCAACTTTCTGGAGGAGAACAAAACCGGGTGGCTATTGCTCGTGCCATAGTTAACGAGCCTGTTCTTCTTTTTGCAGATGAACCCACGGGAAGTCTAGATAGCAAAACAGCGAAGGAAATCCTAGAGCTTTTCCAGGCCTTGAACAGGGATGGACAGACCATTATTATGGTAACCCATAACTTAGAGAATCTTGCTTATGTTTCCCATTCAGTGCAAATTCGGGATGGGATAATCGTGAAAAGTCCTGAGCCTGTAGTCGGTGGTGCAGTATGAAGATCCTTGACATTTCCTTAGGAAATCTAAAAAGGCGCAAGCTGCGTTCTTTTTTGCTTCTATTAAGTATTATCATCGGCGTTTCTTCCAGCGTCTTTCTCTTTACCACCACCCGCTCTATGGAACAGGATGTCGCTGATAAAATCGACCAGTTTGGTTCGAACCTTCTGATCCTGCCAAAAGCGGGCGAAACCTTATCCTTTGGTGGTGTAACCGTGGGGACAAGTTTTGGAAAAGAACTGGACATATCGATGATTCCCTTGATGAAGACGATTAAAAATAATGAGACCCTAGCAACAATATCGCCAAAATTACTAGCTGAAGCAACAATTCAAGATAAAAAAGTACTTCTCGTAGGAGTACAATTTGCCGACGAGCTTCGTCTCAAGAAATGGTGGAAGATTGATGGTTTAGAGGCGGGACAACTTCCTGTAGCCAATGAAATTCTAATCGGAAGTGAAGTGGCTCGTATCCTTAAGCTAAGCCCTCAACAGCTAGTTCAAATTAAGGGTCAGGAATTTCGCGTGGGTGGAATTATCCAACCTACTGGGTCTATTGAGAACGATCAGGCCATTTTTATGGATTTAACTATTTTGCAAAAGGCAGAGAACAAGCCCACAGCCATTAATCTTATTGAAGCAGCTGTTCTTTGCTACACTTGCCCAATCGAAGATGTAACGATACAACTGAGTGAAAAATTACCGGAAGCCAAAGTGACGGCTCTTCAATCCACATTAGAGTCACGGGACGATACCGTTCAGCAATTTAGCCTTTTCGCTACGATCATTTCAGTAATCTTGCTGATTACCAGTGGATTTGTAGTCGCCATGTCCATGATTTCAGCTGTAAAAGAGCGGACTCGGGATATCGGTGTCCTTCGAGCCATAGGCTTTAGGAAAAAGCACATTCTGTGCATGTTTCTATACGAAGTAAGCTTGGTTAGTGTGCTGGGTGGTTTAATTGGATTCGGACTAGGAATGGGATTAGCCATGAATTTTGGATCCTCGCTAGCTCAAATGACCGTTCAGGTCCCATTTCAGCCGATCCTCGTCCTATACTCCATCCTGGCTGCCTTGGGAATCAGCCTTATAGCAAGTATCTATCCTGCCTGGAAGGCTACCAAGCTCGATCCTGTAGAAGCTCTACGTTACTTCTAATCGGAGGTTACTATGACACTTAATCATATCGCCCTGCAAAATCTGAGAAGAAGACCTGGGAAAACTCTTTTTCTTGTCTTAACCTTTGCTTTTATCGTCGCAACGATTTCCTCCTTAACTATCCTTGCTTTGGGGATGAAGGAGGACTTGCAAAAAAGTTTAACAGAGTACGGAGCCAATGTCGTCATTAGCCCACGCACGGAGCAATTGAACTTGAGCTATGGGGGATTATCTGTCTCCAGTGTGGAATATGAGGTGAAGAAGCTTGATTCCAAGACTGTGGATGTTATATACAGACAGATGGGTGAAGAGGTAACCATCGCCCCTAAAGTGATTGGCTCAATACAATCCCCAGAAAAACTCTATATGGTTATGGGGGTGGACTTTGATCAGGAACTCAAGATTAAGCCATGGTGGAAGATTGATGGTAAGGTCCCAAAGGATAATGAAATCGTTGTTGGCTCACAGTTAGCTATGAATTCAAATCTCCAGGTCGGTGATATCGTGGATTTTGGTAAGGCTAAATACCCTATAGTAGGAATCATGGCAGAAACCGGAGGGTCAGAGGATCAAGGAGTTTTTACCACGATTGATACGGCTCGGTCCCTGACTGGGATCACTACAGAATGGTCCTTAATTGAACTCAACACGCTGGATACAGCGCAAACCGCGGCGCAATTATCTCCTTTATTACCTGAGGCCAATGTGACTGAAGTGACTCAGATTGTTCAAGGTTCTAAAGAAAGTGTAGAACGCTTTACTAGCTTCTCCTGGACTATTTCCTTAGCTATGGGGTTAATCGGAGCTTTAGTGATTATCGTGACCCTAGCGGGAAATGTCAATGATCGAGCTCGTGAACTTGGTGTGCTTCGGGCTATTGGTTTTCGCCAAAAGCATATTCTTACCTTGTTTGGCAGGGAAGCATTGATCGTTAGCCTTGCGGGAAGTCTGCTGGGCTATATCGTAGGACTATTTGTTCCTTTAATCATCGGACCGCTTTTAGGATATAATTCTTTCATCTTCTCGACCCATCTAGGGCTAGGAAGTGCCCTAGTGGTTGCTTCTCTATTAGTAGGAATGGTGGCAATGATATACCCTGTTTGGAGAACACTGAAATTAGATCTACAGGATGTGCTTAAGTATATATAAGTGATGTGATTATATTATGAAAAAGCTTGAGAAGCTTCTTATCATCGGCGTTTTACTCATAAGTGTTGTTTCACTTGGGGCTATGGCACTGGCGAAAACGGAGTATCAAGACGCTAATATTGTAATTGTCGTTGAAAACGAGGTTGAACAAAGAATCCCCCTCGAGGTTCAAGAACAAAGTCAAACGTATGAGTTTAAGTTTAGAGACAAAACTGGTTTTATCGAAGTGAAGAATGGCAGAGTAAGAATGCAGGAGATGGATAAGGAAATCTGTCCAAAAGGCATTTGTTCAGATACCGGATGGATCGATAGTACGAACCAAGCCATTGTTTGTTTGCCCAATAAAATTATTGTCACCATTCAAGGGATGGATGATTATTCAAGGGAGGAAATACTTTAAAAGATATTTCCGAAGTTTTCAAAACGCTATCCAAGATTTAACACCTCAAGATTAGGATCTAACATGTTAGAATATCTAGAGGTGTTATTTTTGTTTCATTTCAGCGAGAATAACGACCTTGCATACTTTCTTCCAGTATAAGGACAATTAGCGACTTCGCCTTTATAGATGAGTGATCAAAAGCTTGGCGAAGCCGGGTTTTCTTTACGCCAAAACGCAGTAAGAGGTGAAATAGTGAAACGAGTACTTATCCTATTCTTCACACTTATTATGTTCATCTTTTCAAATGAAATACAAATAACGTATGCTCGATTTATAGAAGCTGAACAGGTTTCTCATTATCTGAATATGACGGAAGGCTATATAAGGAAGACTGAGATTGAAAATTGGATAGGGAGCTTACCTTTACCAGATGAATCTAGTATAAAATTACAGGTCACCGATAAGATTACGTTTGTTGCCGGTGACGCTGGGATTACTGAAACTGAGCTTAGCGACTATACCACAATTATTAAAGAGATTTCCTTGCCCACTTTAAAAGACAAGCTCAAGCTATTACCGGTCAAGAAGGTTACTATTACTTTGTTTACCACATCTGAATCTTATGGGCAGGCTCTCCTTGGAGCTGGGATTGCCTCATCAGATGTCACGACGATTGTTAAAAGCTCAGGTGGCATTACCTTGAATTCTTCCATTTGGATTCCCCTCTATAATTTGGAGGGTAAAGACGAAATTACTAATGCTCTAACCCATGAATTGACTCATGTCACGTTGAACCAAGCAGGCGTTGCTAGCAAACTGCCATTATGGTTGAATGAGGGGACAGCCTGGGTTACGGGGCTTGCAGCCCATGAAGTAGCCGATTCCTTTCAGGCCAAAGTAGAAACGGTGGCGTTGAGAGAAAGCATTCAGAATCTAGCGGAAAAGGGTGAGCTCTTACCTTTAGATAACACTGAGCAAAGCTTATATTATCTTGAAGCTCAAGGTTTTTTAGCCACAGATGCACTAATCAAAAAGTATGGCTTAGAAACCTTTCAAGAGTTTCTCAACCAAACTCGCAATAACGATGTTGAGTATAGCTTTGAACAGACTTTTAAACTTCCTCTCTACGAATATGAGAAGTCCTCTAAGAGAGAATAGCTGAATAATGAAAGAAAGTTGCGTAGCATAGGTTCACAAAATGAGTATTCTTGTGGTAGTTTTGCCAATAAGAATACTCATTTTTTATTTGAACATCCATCTTGTTGAAATTGCTATTCTAATTTTATCGCTCTTTTATATTGACTAAACCAATAGGATTTGTTAATATTCAAAGAGAGATTTAAAACAAAATCAAGCGGAATAGTAGGATTTAGATAAAGAAGGTGATCAACATGGCCATACAGATTAAGGGCATAGGCAAAAGCTTTCCCCAAAATGGGAAACAAACGAATGTCTTGGTGAATGTAAATCTTACCGTAAACGATGGGGACTTTGTCTCTTTGCTGGGACCTTCGGGATGTGGTAAATCAACCTTGCTCAACATCATTGCTGGGTTAGAGAAATCTACTCTGGGGGAAGTTATTGTGGATCAGCAAGTCGTAACGGGCCCTGCTAGTGATCGAGTGATGGTCTTCCAGGAAGCTGCTCTCTTTCCTTGGTTATCGGTTATCGATAATGTTATGTTTGGGTTGAAAATCAAGGGCGTTTCTTCAAAGCAAGCTGAAGAAATGGCTCAAGAAACGTTGAAGATGGTGCATTTAGGTCGCTTTACGAAAGCCCATCCCCATGAATTATCTGGAGGGATGAAACAACGAGTAGCCATTGCACGGGCTTTGGTCATGAATCCTAAATACCTTCTCATGGATGAACCCTTTGGTGCCTTAGATGAGCAAACCAAGCTTCTCCTTCACAGTGAGTTACAAGATATTTGGCAGAAGACAAAAAAGACGATCATCTTTGTAACCCATAGTATCCACGAAGCAGTTCAGCTATCCAATCGTATTGTATTGTTAGGTACACGGCCGGGACGGATTATTAAGGAATTTGCTATTCCTTATTCTCAACCTAGAGGTAAAAATGATCCCAACTTGACCTATATCGAAGGACAGATCTTTGATGACTTAAAAGTAGAAATAGAAAAGGTCATGCAGGAGGAGGTGGACCATGATTACCACGTTACGCCGAATCGTCTTCCTTGGAGCTCTGATCGGGATATGGGAAGTCATATTTAAACTAGGGATTTGGCCTCCTTATATGTTTCCTTCCCCCTTTACTGTTGCCCAAACTCTTATGAATGGATTTCAAGACGGCAGTTTCATCATTGCACTGAAGGCCAGCTTTCAGCGGTTGTTAATAGGTTATGGTTTAGCTATTGGGATCGGGGTTTTACTCGGGGTTAGTATTACTAAGTTTAAAATCATTAATGAAACGGTTGGAATGCTGGTTATTGGGCTGCAAAGTGTACCAAGCATCGTCTGGTTACCACTTGCACTGCTCTGGTTTGGGATGTCTGAAACAGCCATTATCTTTATTGTTACTCTAGGTGGTACCTGGACGATGACAACCAATACAGCGACGGGGATCCGCAACGTTCAACCGGTTTTGACACGGGCCGCAAGGACTATGGGTGCCTCAGGTTGGCAGCTTTTCGTGAAAGTCACCTTACCGGCCTCAGTTCCTTACCTGATAACAGGGATGCGTCTAGCATGGGCCTTTGCTTGGCGAGCGCTTATGGCTGGAGAATTGATCGGCAGCGGAAGCGGGTTGGGTCAAATGTTGACCTTTGGACGAGATGTAGGGAACATGAGTTTAGTTCTCTCGATTATGGTCATTATTGCCGTGATTGGTATGATATTAGATAATCTTTTATTCCAAAGGATTGAAAGAAATGTGTTGACTCGTTGGGGGTTAGCGAAGACATAAATAATCTCAAGGTTATTTAAAAAGATAAGAAAAATGAACCCATTGTGGCAGTTATTCCTAAGATAATAGATCAATAAAACAATAAAATGAATGTAAGTGGAGGAAGAAACCTTTATGAAACTCAATCTAAAGAAAATCAAACGCCCCTTAGCACTTATCCTAGCAAGCTCCTTAGTATTTTTGGCGGGCTGCGGAACCACGAAAACTACCTCGGAAATCAGCGAATTATCTAGTGTTAAACTCGGCTATTTCCCCAACGTCACCCATGCTTCAGCCATGATTGGTGTTGAGAAGGGTTTCTTTAAAGATGAGCTCGGAGAAAAAGTAACATTAGAAACCACCCAATTCCCCAATGGATCACTTCTTATGGATGCATTGAGTACGGGGCAAATCGATATCGGTTATGTAGGACCTGAGCCAGCGATTACCCGCTACTTGCAAGGTGGAGATGTGGTTGTCCTCTCCGGAGCTGCTAATGGGGGTAACGTGGTTGTGGCAGCGAAAGACTCTAATATCAACAGCATCAAGGATCTAGATGGAAAAATTGTTGCCACACCTTCTAGGGCTTGCACCCATGACATATCTTTACAGATATTAATGCATGAGCAAGGCCTAAAGATGGAAAGTCAAGGGGGAACGGTTAAGCAAGTAACCCAAAAGCCTGCCGATATAATGACCCTGTTCCAACAAAAGCAACTGGATGCGGCAGTAGTTTCAGAACCATGGGCTGCTCAGATGGAAGCAAAAGTAGGGGCAAAAGTGATTGTGGAAGCCCAAGATATGCCCTGGGATGGCAAATTACCCAGTACAGTTCTCGTTGCCTCGAAGAAGTTTGTGAGTGAAAATCCAGAGATTGTTAAAGCTATTCTTAGAGGTCATGTGGCTGCGGTAGATTTTGTAAAAGCAAGCCCCGATGAAGCTATTAAGTTAACACAAAAGAACTTAGCCGAATTGGCTAAGCAAGAATTACCCTTAGATGTCTTGGAAAAGTCCTTTGCAAGAACTGAAATAACTTACGAGGTCGATGGGAATATCCTCAATGAGATGGAACAATGGTCCAAAGATCTTGGACTAGTCCAAGGCAACACGGATGTAACTGGCTTAGTCGATCTTACCTTGCTGAATGAAGTTCTCGGAAAATAGATTTCAATAGAAATATTTACCCGCCAAAGAAGGGATTTTGATTATGAAAGTCGTAGAGAGTATTACTGAACTTATTGGGAGAACACCGATTGTCAAATTAAATCACTTGCCCTCAACAGAGGGGGCTGAAGTTTTCGTGAAGTTGGAAAGTTTCAATCCTAGTGGGAGTGTCAAGGACAGAGCCGCTTTAAATATGATATTAGAGGCGGAAAAAGATGGTTTACTAAAGCCGGGGGCGACGATTGTCGAGCCTACCAGTGGCAACACAGGCATTGGCTTAGCTATGGTCGCTGCAGCCAGGGGTTATCGGACGATCCTTGTCATGCCGGATACCATGACAAAGGAAAGGATCGCGATCCTCAAGGCTTATGGAGCAGAAGTTGCACTCACTCCGGGAGCAGAGCGGATGTCCGGTTCAATTAAGAAGGCACAGGAAATTATGGCTGAAATCGCAGGAAGCTTTATGCCCAATCAATTTGAGAATTATTACAACCCAGAGATTCATCGGCGTACAACTGCCTTAGAGATAATCGAGCAGATGGAGGGTCAACTGGATGCTCTCGTCTGTACTGCTGGTACAGGTGGAACCATAACTGGTACTGGAGAGGTTCTCAAGGAAAGGATTTCTGGAATCCAAATCTTTGTTGTTGAACCCGAGACCTCTCCGGTCCTTTCGGGGGGAGAACCGGGACCCCATGGTATTCCTGGGACAGGGCCTGGCTTTATTCCAGCTACTCTTAATACAGAGGTCTATGACGAAATTATTCTCATATCGGATCAAGATGCTGCCCAAACCACCCGGGATTTGGCAAGACGTGAGGGCATCTTTGTAGGTGTCTCGGCAGGGGCTGCCGTTCATACCGCTCTGGCTGTTGCGAAAAAGCTAGGTAAGGGTAAGCGCGTTTTGGCTATAGCACCTGATACTGGAGAGAGGTATCTAAGTACTTCTGTTTTTGACTTGTAGTTAATCTAGGGTAGTTTGTCCTAATGATCCCAGCTAAACAAACTTTTTAACATACTTATGAAAAATATCAGAGGAGGCTGGCAGCAGATAATGCTTGTGTCGTTAAAACATGTTGGGGGAATGGCTTTTGAGGGAATGAGCCACTCCGGAGAGACCGTAAAAATTTCTTCTAGTATTGCGCTTTCAGAACATTTAGGTGCAAGCCCCATGGAGCTTCTCTTAATGGGCGTAGCAGGGTGCAGCGGGATAGATATTGTAGGTATCCTCGAAAAAATGCGTGTGAATTATAAGAAATTTGAAATCTGTGTTGATGGAGAGCGAGCAGAGGAACATCCAAAAGTATTTACTAATATTAAAGTCGTTTATCAATTCTGGGGGAACGATCTGCCAGAAGATAAAATACGCCGGGCAATAGACCTCTCCTTTGATAAATATTGTAGTGTTATCCATACTGTCAATAAGGTTGCACACGTCAGTTATACGTTCGAAATAAATAGCAACGATTAAGATGAAAATAGACAATTATTTGAAGCACCTACCGGTGCTTTTTTTTTGGAGATTTACAGATTAATGGGAGTTCACCACAAATTCATAAGTCTTTCATCGGATATTCTAATTGCTAAATTATACTCAAAGTATCTTAAGTGTTGTAAGGGAATATGATGGTGAAATCAAAATTTGAATAGAGGTGGGTGGTGAAAACGATGAGCCATAGAACTCTTCAGGAACTTCAATTAGAAATCACAACACTGAAAAAGAAACATAAACTCAATTAACTTTTTTAGCAGTTTAGTTTTAGATGGGTCAAAGTAATTTAGGAATATAACATGAGGATAGAAAGGGTGTTACATAGTACATGGATAAAGTTAAAAGCATCCTAGAGAAAGCCAATGGGATAAGTGAAGATTTACGCTCTATTACGTTTAAGGATTACAAGGGAACTAACGTCGAAGGAATAACCTTTAACAATGAGGTAAAAGGGATTAGATTGGAAATGCTTTGGCTGCAAGATAGAATTGAAGCTTTAGTTAGGTATGTTGAAGGCGAATTTAGTTGTGGAGGATGCGGTAAATGGTTTAAACCACTAGATGTTACGAAAAGCAATGAAGACTACTTCTGCCCAGATTGTGAAGGAAAATTTCGCGAAGAAATGGAATCTGAAAGTCTATTTTGCCTATTGTACGATGATGGTTTAGTTGTGGATGATGAAGTAAAAAAGCATGACTCTGCTGATTTTTGGCTGAGAAGCGGGAGTTGATAAATTTTATCAAATTCATGAGATATTCATGATAATGTCATTCTTTTGACAAAATACCTGTCTATAATTCAAATCATCAAGGCAACACAACATATTGAAGGGGGAAAACAACATGAATAAATTAAACAAAAAAGCAGGATTAATCTTAGGCAGTGTCGCTTTAGTGATTGGGATTATTGCCGTACCCGTACTTGCCGATACTACCGCGGGAAAAGCAAATCAAGCAAACTTAGCACCGGCGGAAGCGGTCCGTGAAAGTATCCAATCAGTAGAAGGTTCTAACGTGAATAACTACATGAATATTGGAGCTATGCAAAATATCCATAATTCTGAGGTTATGCAAGATGCTATGAAATCTGGGGATTTTGAGAAAATGAGGGACGCAATGAATTCTCCCGAGATTAAAACTCAACTAGGCGAGGAAGTAGTTGACGCTATGAATCAAATGATGAGTAATGGAAGCATGAATGCTATGCATCGTGGTGGTATGATGAGTTCAGGAAACAATATGATGAATTGGTAATAATCTGAGATTTGGGTTGAACTTACTCAGAAGGAGTCTTATTCAGCTATTAAGAGAGTATAATTCTCACGGCGCACAAGGTCAATGAGCGACTTCGCCCCTCTGCTCAGCAGGTGCTAGGTACGGCGAAGTCGTCTTAGCTTTGAGCGTAGAAATGCTATTTCTAGGTCAAGATAAGGTGTGGGAGGTGAATGTAATGATGATGTGGGGTTATGGACCTTGGTCAGGTGGCGGAAATTGGTTTTCGGGCCTCGCTATGATGGCAGTTCAAGTTCTTTTTTGGGTGCTCATAATCTGGTTTGGTGTGTCTCTCTTTAAAAGGGGTAATGAGCGTACTGATACATTAAAGACCCGAAGTGATGCAATGGATATTCTCAGAGAACGATATGCTGGAGGTGAGATTGATTCTGAAGAGTTTCATCGGCGGAAAGAAGATTTAACAAAGTAGCTGTTTGCGTAAGGGGCTTTACCGGTGGTAAGGCTCCATTTTATATTTTTAAGCCCAGAGCTGATTATTTCTGAGCTTTAGTTACCTCGCAAATGCCCTGCATTCCATGGCACAATGTAAACACATATATTTGCACAAATGAGGGATAAGATAAAATTTATATCTTCATGAGTTATTCATAACAATGTCATTGTTTTGACAAAATCTCTAGCTATAATTCAAATTGTCAAGGAGATATTGACATATTAAGGAGGAAAGATATATGAAAAAGTATAACAAAAGTGCACTATTGATCTTAAGCAGTACAGCACTAGCTCTTGGGATTATTGCTATACCCGTACTTGCCGGTACTAACACAGAAATAGCAAATCAGGAGAATTTTGCGCCAGTAGCTGCGGCCAATGAAAGTATCCAATCGGTGGAAGATACCCCTGTAAATAACTACATGAATATTGACGCTATGCAAAATGTACACAATTCAGAAGTTATGCAAGAGGCTATGAAATCTGGTGATTTTGAGAAAATGAGGGAGGCGATGAATTCATCCGAGATTAAAGCTCAACTAGGCGAGGAAGTGGTTGATGCTATGAATCAAATGATGAGTAATGGAAACATGAACGCCATGCATCGTGGTGGCATGATGGGGTCTGGAAACAATATGATGAACTGGTAATTGGAAAATTAGAAAGTCTCTTTCCTGTTTTAAGGAAGAGACTTTTGATCTAAAAAAGTATTATTTTAAACAGCCATATCCCTAATCTTATGCTTATGAATGCCTATGAGTTAAATCTATAACAAAATACATAATTTATAGATTGTATACTAGTGTATTTCATTTACCCAAATATGGGGGCACAAAAGCAATTGGAGGTAATGTAATTGGAAAAAATGGACTTTCGGCCGCTCGAGAATCCTTGCGAATTGAATAATTGACTTAAAAAAACGACGCTAGGAATTAGACTTTGGTACTTTAGTAGGAGGAAAATTGTGAAAATAAGTTTTAAGCTAGGACTAACAAACTTAATTCTTGTGCTTCTTATTATCATTATGGGAATTGCATTTGTTATGTCAGGGCAAAGGACAATTAGTAGATTTAATGATTTTGCAGAAAATAACTACCCCTTACAAGCTTTGCTCAAGGATATACAAGTTAATATTCAGGGTCGTGGAATGAGTGAATTAAGCTTTATTGTGACACAGGACCAAATGTACACGGAAAATATTTCTCAACAAACGGATGCGATTAAGGCAAGCTTGGACCAAGCAAAAATGCTTAATATTGATATAGAAGAATCAGAAAGAATTAAAATCCTTGAGCAGGATCTCGAAAAGTATCTAATGCTTAGTCAAATGGTTCAAAGCAAAGTTAAAGAAAAAGATATAACAGGCGCGCAAGAAATTCACTACGGCGAAGAGATGATGGCAATTGATCAGTTGAATGAAGATGTGAATGAACTCCTTGAACACAAAACAGAGATGGTTGCCGCCGATATAGAAAATATTCGTCAAATATCTACGAAAGGACTAACTCTTGCTTTCACAATTAGCCTTCTATGCGTTGTTATAGCTGCCTTGAGTTGGTTCTGGCTATCCAAAACAATTGTAGGTCCTCTGAAAAACTTAGCAGAAGTTAGTTCAAAAATTGCCAGTGGTGATTTGACCATAAGGCTCAACACAAGGCCACAGGCAAAAGATGAAGTACAACTTTTATCTAATCATTTTAGCACCATGGTAGACAACCTTCGCGAACTGATTCAACAAGTTCAGCACAATGCATTGGCCGCTAGGCAAACGGTAGATACCTTAGCTATTCAGATGGAAGGCGCTCAAGCTTCATCCCAAGAAATGGCTGCATCAATCGAGGACGTCGCAGGGCATTTACAAGCTCAGCAAAGGAACGTTGAAGACATCGTAAAAGCCGTTATTCGAACAGCTGAGGGAATAATGCAAATTGGACAAATGGAAAGTACCACACTAGATGTCGTGAGACAAAATAAAAAGCAAGCTTTAGCAGGGAATAAAACAAACCAAAGGGCAATTGTACAGATGGAGAAAATGGTCCTCCAAGAGCAGCAAATGACGGGGAGAATTCAGCAACTAGTTGTAGAATCCGAACAGATACAGAGTATAGTTGAAATTATTACGGGTTTAGCAGATCAGACGAACCTGTTGGCACTTAATGCTGCAATTGAGGCTGCGCGTGCAGGAAGTCAGGGTCAAGGATTTGCTGTGGTAGCAGAAGAGGTCAGAAAACTAGCAGAGCAATCAGCTAATTCCGCTAAGAAAATCGCTTTGATTGGTTCATCGGTTCGTCAAGGAATGCAAAATGTCGTGGATGTGATGCAAGTTACCACCCAAGTTGTCGAGCAGGGAATGGAAAGTGTTCGGGAATCTGGGGTAGGATTTGAGCAGATTTTGGCTGCATCCGACGAAGCAGTACAAACAGTTGAAAAGGTTAACCAAGCGATTCAGCGGATGTCCTCTGAGGCTCAGGTCATCGAAAAATCGATTCAGGAGATTTCGTTATCCAGTCGTAATATAAATCAATCTACAGAACAGATACAAGCTGGAAGTCAAGAAGAAGCGGCCGCTATAACAGAGATATCTTCTCAAACGCAAGGTTTTGTCGGCATAATACAAAATTTGCAGTCAAAAGTAGAGCAGTTTAAGGTCTGAACTTAAATAAGCAATTATTACCCACCTACATAATAAATGGTTGCAGCTTTCAGATAGGCTGCGGCCAATTCTATTTTAGCTGTATGTCTGTACCTGTTGGCATAGTGGTCTGTTGTAAGTGGCTAGAGAGTGGTTGCGCCAATCCATAAATGAAGGCTGGCCAAGATGATAAAGTCCTCTTGGTCAGCCTTTTGTAGCTGGATTCGTTAATTATTCATCGGATGAATTTACTTCTTATTCGATCTGCTAATGAAGTTTTTCATCGTATCGGAGTGTCGAGCGGGAATAATGACAAAAGAAGGTTCGGTAATATTTGTTGGAGGAAGTCCGTTAATACTCGGAGTAGTGGCACCCACCTCTTTTTGGAGTTCCTTTAGCTCGCCAAAACGAAGGGCCGTTGTAGGGCAAGTTTTGACACAAAGAGGTTTTTCTCCTTTATCCTGCGATTGGGAGCAGAAATTACATTTGTGAACAGCTCCGCTTTCTTCTCTCACAAACTGAGGTGCGCCATATGGGCAAGCATATGTACAATATGCACATCCTACACATTTGTTTGGGTCTTGAATAACAATTCCGTCTGCCCGTTTGGTATAGGCGCCGACGGGGCAAACCTTGAGACAGGCAGGATTGGCACAGTGATTACATGCTATGGATAGATATAAATTTCCATCTGGGGTTGACTTTGTAGGTAATTTTCGCCACTCAGCGCCTATTTCCCATTTATAATAAGTTTTACAAGCCTCTATACAGGCCCTACAACCAATGCAGATGCCCTGATTGTGATAGAAGGCCATCTGTTTTGATTCGCTCCCCCCGGCCTCTGCTGCATTAATAATGGGTACGTCAAACTTGGCTAAGGGTAACCCCAATGTAAAGGCTACAGTAGCTATAGCGCCGAGTTTTAAAGTTAAGCGACGGGTTAATTTCACATTGAACTTTGCCAACAAATACACCACCCTTTTAAATTATAAAAGCCAATATTTCACCAATTTTAATTAGATAGCGGAAGAAACAATTTAATTATAGATTAGCAGTGTGAAGAAATTAGGAATTAGTTGTAAAAACCATGTGAATGGAGTTAATTCCGTAACTGGTTTTCTACTTGAACATGTTCGTAGCCATAAAACCGAGGTTCACTAAGTCGATCCACCGTAAATGCTATTCATATCTTTTTCATAGGGTTTTCAAAAGAAATTCAAAAGAATCTGCTACCATAAAGTTAGGATATAAGTAATAAAATTAGTAAGAAAAGAGCCTACTCAGGGCTCTTTTCTAGGAGGAGAAATTTGAGCACTACTGTTCTCATAATTGCCTTTGCAGCAGGAATTTTATCGTTTCTTTCCCCTTGTATAATACCGATGTTAGGGGTTTATTTTTCCCTAATTACAGGACTAACTGTCTCAGGTCTAAAGGATGCTGCGTTAGATGCTGCTTTACGCCGAAGAATAATGAAAAATACACTTGCCTTTGTTGCAGGATTTTCTATAGTGTTTATTGCGGCAGGTGCGGTGGCGGGGCAATTAGGTTCCTTGCTAAGCCAGTGGCAAGGGGTGCTGAATTTCTTAGGGGGTACAGTGATCCTGATTCTTGCCCTTAAAATGCTCGGATTTTTTCAACTCCCTTTTCTTAATAGGCTTCACTGGGAACCGCGTTTTTTTACGAAGCTTAGGGAGAAAGCTACTCGAAGTGCCTGGTCGTCTTTCCTAGTCGGACTGCTATTCTCGATTGCCTGCTCTCATTGTATTGCTCCGACACTGTTTTCTATTTTAGCCCTAGCGGGTACAACTCAAACACCCGGAAGTGGTATGCTCGTAATGTTTTTCTTTTCATTAGGTCTTTCGATCCCTTATATATTGGCAGGAATGTCATTTAATAAGGTGATAAATTTATTAAAACGCTATCGTCGCCATCAAGTTATTGCAGAACGTGTGGCCGGGGTTCTTATGCTTTTTATAGCATATATCATTTATACCAATCAATTAACGGAGTTGACAGGTTTTCTAGGACGTTTTATGCCCAATCTTCCGTTAGGAATGTAATCATTCACAAGAAACTCACATTTAATTCATAGTCTATTTAGATGATTAGTGTATAGTAAATAAGATAGTTCAAGGGAGGCTTGGATTGTGAAGACTAAAATATTAATTGGAATATTAGTGATTCTATTAGTCGGTGGTATATATTCGGGGTTAAACGCAGCAAAAAAAGTGAAGACCAATACGCCAAATGTCACTTCTTCGGACACCAGTGAAAGCTCTGCCCAGAAAATAACCGATCCGATCGTTGATGACCAAGAGGGGATGCAGGTTGTTGCACAATGGGTGAAACAGGAAAAGCCATCCTCAGCGCAAGTGTTCTCGATTAGTTTCAATAATCATGCGGTCAATGTAGATGATTTTCAATTTGAAGGTAATATCAATATTTCAATCAATGACAAAGAAATTCCTATTCAAATTGAAGTACTCAAAAGGGAAAGCTCAGGGCATCACCTTTCGGCAGAAATTAAAGTTGAAAGTCCGGAGTTTATAAAGGCTAGCCCAGGAAGCCGTTTAACTTTAAATGTCCAAAATGTGTACAATACGCCAACACGAAGTTTTAATTGGCAGTACTAAAAACAACACCGGAGGTAATTATGGCACCGATTTTATTTACAATTGGGGATTTCTCACTTCGTTCCTATGGAGTTATTGTAGCTTTCGCAATTCTATTAGGTTTGGCAGTTGCTTATTTTCTTACAGCAGATAAAGATTACAGGGAATATTTATTTGATGTCCTTATCTATGGGATTATAGGTGCAATTATTGGAGCAAGATCCTGGCAAGTATTTTTTTATGAATGGGATTATTATTCGCAAAACTTAGCAGAGATACCTAAGATTTGGCATGGAGGATTGGCAATTCAAGGAGCTCTTGTCGGCGCTTTTCTTGCCGCAGTCATCTATACGAAGGTTAAGAAGATTAACTTTTGGCGTTTGGCTGATATCGCGGCACCAGGATTAATTTTGGGACAAGCGGTCGGGAGGGTTGCATGTTTTCTTAATGGAGATGCGTATGGAACGCCTACCGGATCGAACTTTGGAGTTGTTTACCCTGAAGGGACACCTGCATATGCAGCGTATGGGAGTCAACCACTGTGGCCAGCTGAAGTTTGGGAAGGACAATGGGATTTTATTGTTTTTGCCATAATTCTTATGCTTGCACGTTGGCGTAAATGGCCGCAAGGTGTTGTTTTCTTGGCCTATATCATTCTTTATTCAGTCGGCCGATTTGCACTAGAGTTTCTCCGCGGAGATAGCCCGTACTACTTGTTCGATTGGACATCAGGTCAATGGACCAGTATAGGGATGATTATTGTAAGTTTTGGTTTTATGTTGTTTTTGAGAAATAAGCACAACAGTTCAAATGAGTAAAATGCCGTATTCATGAGAATTTCACAGGTTTTTCATAATGGAGTCAAATGTATGGTTTATAGTAGGCTAAGAAAAGTTAAGTAATGCTTAATCTGAGGTACAAAACCTCAGAACGGGGGAAACGTCTCGTGGGGTGAATCGCGAAAATCGCGTAGGGCATACACCTTTTGTCCGAATCCGTCAACTAACCTCGTAAGCACGAAAGGTGGTAAATAATTGAATATATTGTATTCGAAGAAGTGGCTCAGTGTGGCAGTTATTTCTGGTGTTCTGCTAGCTTCGAGTTTATACAACGCTGTTCCGACACAAGCTTATACGGTCCCTTCAAGTACTAGCCTTGAATTGGGCATTCCTTTCCAGCTAATTGAGAGTCTTGGTCAAGACATGATAGCTGCTGGTGTTTCTGTGGCAGATGATTCTTTTAAGAAGGAGATTCTCCAAGAGAAGAAATGGCTGCGACAATTAAGTAAAGAGCAACCCCAATTATCAGCTAAGAAATCTCAAGAACCTGCGGAGTCTAAGTCAACTGAGGTAAAGATTGAAAACATAAAAAGAGAGGTATCTACTTCGCCAGCACCGACTATACCAAAGCCAACCCCAACGCAACGTCAAAAACCAATAGCTCAAAAAAGCTCTCCTCCAGCAGTCTCCAGAGGTGCAGGTGAAGTAGAACAATTACTTAACAGAGCTAACAGGTTAATAGGTGTTCCGTATCTTTGGGGAGGGACAACCCCTAAAGGATTTGATTGCTCTGGATTTGTGGGATATGTATTTAAGGCCTCGGGCATTTCCTTACCCCGTACTTCATTTGATATGTATAAAATCGGCACCCCTGTAAAAAGGAATGAACTCAAACCCGGGGATTTGATATTCTTTAGTACCTATACAGAAGGAGCCTCTGATGTACGAATTTATATTGGAGGCAATAGCACCATTGGTGCATCAAGTGGCGGTGTAGACATTCGTAGTTTGTCAGAGAGCTATTGGGATAACCATTATTATGGAGCAAGAAGGGTGCTATAGTTAAAAAGAACGGCAAGAGATATAGCTCTTGCTGTTTTATTTCCAGATTCTAATGCGTTCAATTCCAACCAATACATGAGAAAATCATACATTGTTCACTAAATACTCAAAGAAAGAGTTTATATTTTTTACAAGGGAAGAATACAGAAAGGAGTAATTAGTATGATGATAATTTTATGGATTTTTTTAGTTTTTTTAATGTTATATTGGGTAAGTGATCCTGGGCAACCGGTACCTAATGATGCCCCTGTAAAGGATGCATTGGATGTCCTTCGGGAACGTTATGCTCGAGGAGAAATTGAAATTTGTGAATTCGAAGAACGGCTGAAAGTACTCAGAAATAAATAACGCATTATTAGGAAGTAAATGCTAATGGATGGGTGTTATGGATAAAGACACGATGTTAACTCGCCAAAGATATGATCGGACTTCAAAGTTCTACGATATGGAACGGATGATTAAGCCAGCTATCAGGAAAAAGATACTTAGCCAAGCAGAAGGTAAAATTCTCGAAATTGGCGTCGGAACAGGAAAGAATCTGGAGTACTATCCACCTGGTAGTGATATTACAGGAATCGATCTAAGTCCAGGAATGCTTGCAAAGGCGAAAGATAAGGCTAGAAAGTTACAGATCCCCGCTCGTTTACGGGAGATGGATGCCCAAGACCTTCAATTTCCTGATAATAGCTTTGATACTGTTGTAGCAACGTGTGTATTTTGTTCTGTTCCCAATCCAATCAAAGGCTTGCAAGAAATTAAACGTGTCTGTAAACCGGGTGGAAAAATTCTCCTTCTGGAACATGTTCGAAGCGATAATCCCCTGTTCGGAAAAATCATGGATTTTCTGGATCCTTTTACTGTTCGATTAATCGGCTCGCACATTAATCGAAGAACGGTTGAGAATATTGCTAAAGCAGGTTTAAGGGTCCGAAGTTTAGAGGATCAAGGTATCTCAATTATGAAAAAAATTGTTGCAGAGCCTGAATAAGTCCCTGGCTTTTGCATGCGGATAAAATGGGTTGTAAGGAGGGTCATTATGATGATGTGGAGTTATGGTCCTTGGGGAAGTGGCTATGGTTGGATGGGTATGCTTATGACGATTGCTTTCTGGAGCCTAATCATCTGGTTTGGTGTTTCTCTCTTTAGACGAGATGGTGGTTTGAGTAGACGCAATGACGCATTAAATATTCTTAGAGAACGATATGCACGAGGAGAGATTGACTCGGAAGAATTTAATCGGAGGAAAGAGAATTTAAAGAGATATAGTTAATCCAATTATAAGCTTTGATGGCACAGTAAGTTTGAAGATAAGATAGAGGCTTTGGTTTTCTATCAAGAAGGTGAATTTAATTGAATAAGGAGAGGTAGATGTTTTTACACCGTGAAGATATGTGTAAAGAGTGAAAATTAAATCATTTGAGATGATATTTCAGTAATATCAAAAATAACTCAAGTTGTCTTGACAAAGGGAAGGGGTAGATGCTTTAAGAGCTTTTCTACCCTATTTTGATTTAATATAAGTTTTTATATGCCCGAGATTTGGTATTAGAAATATTGATATTCTCAATTAGATATTTAAGAGAGTATAAGCTTAAAATGTTGTGTTATAATATATATGTGAAAATATTACCGAAGTAAGATAGAAGAGGAAATGACATGCTCAGATTACTTTTATTTATCGCAATGGTTGTCATAGGTGTTTTGTACACTTGGTTGACACATAGTCTAATGGAACCACTGTATAACAATCTATTAGCACATTGTATTATTTTAGGTTTTAGTTTTGGCCTAATTAATTTTTTATTGGCCAACTTGTTTTTTTATAAACACAAAAAGCTAAGTTGCCAAAACGAAATGCTAAAGTCAAAACTTAATATAGATAAACTGACAGGATTATTCAACCGCAGCGGATTAGATCAAGATTTAAATAATTTTAATGAAACATCTTACTCCGTAATATTTATTGATATTGACAATTTTCGTGTTTTTAATAATCAGTATAGCCATGAAGCAGGGGACGCGGTTCTGCGTAAGGTTTCTGAGATAGTGAAAACAACTATACGTGTTGGGGATAATGCATATCGCTATGGCGGAGAGGAGATTGTAGTAATTCTTAAAAACTGTACTATAGAAAATGCTCGAAAAATTGCAGAGAAGATTCGCACTCGTATCAACATGTTAAGCAACGAACCTTACCCACAAATCACCGTTTCGTTAGGGGTTGCGAGTTGCTCAGAGAATGAGCAACCACAACCAATACAGGATATTATTGAGAAAGCAGATTTTGCCTTGCTTCGGGCAAAGGCTTCCGGAAAGAATCGCACTATATTATTTAAATCAGGGATGGCAAGAGATTAGAACTCTTGCCATTTTGCTTTAATAGGAGGCAGAAATTTAAATTGTATTCACATCTTTTTCATAAGGTTTTCAGAGGAAATTCAAATGAATCTGTCAAGATAAAGATAGGGATAGAAGCTATAAAAGAAGACGGGGTCCAAAAGGGACTCTTCTAGGAGGAAATTCAAATGTTTCAATATGGCTATTGGGAAATAGTTTTAATTAATTCCTTAATCTTTATCATTTTTGCTTTTAGCTTTGTAAGGCCGAAAAATGCAACGGATTGGCGTGTTTTCGGAACTTTTTCTGCCTTTATAATAGCCTTATTTACAGAGATGTATGGGTTTCCGCTCACAATATATCTGCTTTCCGGCTGGTTGAGCAAGAAGTTTCCTGAACTCAATATATTTGCCCACGATTCAGGTCACCTCTGGTATGACATACTAGGTTTAAGTGGGGATCCACACACTAGCTCTATTCATATTGCAAGTGTTTTATTAATCAACGGTGGTTTGTTGTTCTTAGCCATTACGTGGATATTTTTGTATAGAGCACAACGCAAGGGGGTTGTAGCTATAGCGGGTCCTTACGCTTGGGTTCGCCATCCTCAATATATTGCCTTTATCGTAATCATGTTTGGTTTCTTGTTACAATGGCCAACATTATTGACTATAATAATGTTTCCGATCTTAGTTACTATGTATATAAGATTAGCAAAGATTGAAGAAAGTGAGTCTATCAAGTTTTTTCGTGAAGAATACTTAGCTTATGCTGATAACACAGGACGCTTTTTTCCAAGGATTGAGAATCTTCGCAAGAAATTCACAAGCCATTCATGAGATAATCAAAACCTTATTTTATACTTATAATTAAAAGTAAAGTATTTCAAGAGGCCTAGGAATAAACTATTTATAGGAGAGGATCAAATAGATGAATTGTTGTGATAACAAAAATTCAAATGTGAATGAGAGCGGGAATGAGACGGATTGTCAACATGAGAAGAAACCTAAGGGTTTTTTATCTCACATGTGGATGATGGTTTTATGCTGTGGTTTACCAATTGCAATTATTTTGTTAATACCACTTGTGGGAGGTTTGTTATCTCCTGGCATAAGGACTACGTTACTAACGCTTGCTCCTTTCATCTGTCCATTGATAATGATCCCAATGATGTTCATGATGATGAGAGGGCACAAGGAAAAGGGATAAATTCTTTAAAGAAAAATTCTCTAATACGCCTCCCAAATTTGATCTCTTCTGAGCATTTTCAGAAGAGATTTCTTTTCGAGTGGATATTACTATATAAAGTTAACAATGTGAAGAATGGAGTAGGTGATTCTCGCCTAAAAGCGAGACGTAGTAAATGTCACGAATCTTAAACTCTATGCTGAAAGGCATAGAGTTTGCTGTCATATCCGAAGAATGGTCAATGGCGGAAGAAGCATCGAATTTTGGGAATAGTTACTTCTTTCTATAGGAGTTACTTATCCTGCAATAATTTGATATTACTTCTAAAAATACCCTGGAAATCAGCTTTCATAAAGGCTTCAACTATACTGGGATCGAATTGTGTACCAACGCATCTCTGAATTTCCTTAATGGCTAGATCATGATTCTGTCCCTTGCGATAAGGACGATCAGAGGTCATGGCGTCATAGGTGTCAGCAACTGCAATGATACGAGATTCAAATGGTATAGCTTCTCCTTTGATACCAGCAGGATAACCGGACCCATCATATCTTTCATGGTGATGTAGGATGATGGGTAATATGCTGTTGAGAAAACTAATATCTTTTAAAATACTAAAGGCAATTGAAGGATGAAGCCTGATTATTTCCTGCTCAAATTCTGAGAGTTTACCGGGTTTGTGTAAGATTTCGTCAGGAACACCGATTTTCCCAATATCATGTAAACGAGCTGCTAATTCAAGTCGTTGAAGTATTTCTATATCCAATCCCATGACTTGCCCAATCGCACTCGAAATAATTGAAACTCTTTGGGAATGGCCTGAAGTATACTTATCACGAGCATCTACAGCGTTTGAGAGCGCCATAACTGTATTTCTGTAGGATAAATCTAGCTGAGTGTAAGAGTGTTCAAGGCTAAGATTTTGCTCGACTAACAATTTGTTTTGTGCGATTAAGGTCTGCGAAGCATTGGCAACGTTTCTAAAGAGAAAAAAGTAGAGAATGAATAGCCCAAAGAAGGATATTCCAGTAATTATCCTATTCAAACTATTAGTGTGACTTTCAATATCAGTATAAGGGGTATGGACTTCGTAAACTCCAGTAAAATGTGAGGTCTCGTTAATGCTATTCAGTATGTCATTTTTTATATGCTCAGAGACGAAATAACTAATAAGGAGTCCAGTAATAAGAAATGCTACAAGACTTAGAAGTACGAATTTTTGGGTAAGCGAAAATTTCATAACTTAATGCTCCTCTATCTGCTAATCTTCTTTAAATCATATCAAATGATTATGAAGAACTTGCAAAAAGTACCCCGAAAAAATTTAAAAGCTTCATATTGTTTTCATTACAAATTCGCTCAGAATTCATAGCCTGTATATAAAATGGGATGAGGAGAGAACTTTCGATTTAGGGAGCGGATGGAAATGCTCAAGATCGGCTTGTTTGTCATAATGATAAGTAGTGGTGTCTTAAGTGCGTTGTTTCTTCATCTAATATCCATGCCTTTATCAAATAATACGCTGATTCATTGTCTTGTTTTGGGTTTTGGATTTGGAATGGTTAATTACCTACTTGCTAACTGGTATATATCTAGGAATGCTCAAATTAAACGGGATTATGAGATGCTTAAATTGAAGGTATATGTCGATGATTTAACGGGATTGTTAAACCGTAAAGCACTTGATTTGGATTCTAGTGAACTAAGTGATGAGAACTTTTCGATACTATTTATTGATGTTGATAATTTTAGGGCGTTTAATAATCAATATGGACATAAGTTTGGAGATAATGTACTTCATGAAGTATGTAATGTGGTAAGATATACCATTCGATGTGGTGATAAAGCATACCGTTATGGAGGCGAGGAAATTGTGGTGTTACTTAAGGATTGTGAAAAGAAGAATGCCCTCCAAATTGCTGAAAAAATTCGCTGCCAAGTAAATAACTTAGATAACGACCCTTATCCACCTATTACTGTATCTTTAGGAGTTGCAAGTTGTCCTGAGGACGGGGGAACAATTCAGGAGGTTCTTGAAAAATCCGATCATGCACTATTATTAGCAAAGAATCTCGGTAAAAATCGTACCCTTGGATATGATAGCTTAACTATTGAGGAAATTCACGAACACCTTTCCAAATATGACAGCTGCTTTTAAATAGGCTGTAGCCTCCACAATGCTGCCCATAGAACCCCCCAAGATCTCCGTTTTTAATAGATTAATGATAAAAGAGTAGAGCTAAATTCCTCGAATAGGAAGTTTATTCTACTCTTTTTGTATTTCTAGTTGAATTATCCTTTGATATATGTTAAATTTATTTATACATAAACCTAGTAAACCGCTAGGTATAGGAGGGTATGACGTGAATAGAGCCTGGGTAAATGATGAGTTAAGTGACTTTGAAAAATTGAAGCTAGAAAAGGATGGCTTAGATATTATCAATAGACTTCCGGAATACAAAGAAACAGGATTTGAATCTATAGATATTCAAGAGCGAACCCTCTTAAAATGGGCCGGGGTGAATGTCCAGAGACCTAGGGAAGCTGGGTATTTTTTGATGCGGGTTAAAACTCCCAGTGGAATCCTAAACTCTGATCAAGCTCGTGTCTTGGCGAGGCTCTCTAAAGATTATGGCCGAGGTATTCTGGACCTGACCACTCGCCAATCCTTTCAACTTCATTGGCTTACCATAGAAACGATTCCTGAAGTGATGGAAATCTTGAGGGAAGCTCAACTGACTGCGATTGGGGCTGAAGGGGACTGCCCTCGAACAATTATGGGGAATCCCCTTGCAGGACTTGACCCCAATGAAACGATGGATACTCAGGATATTGTAAAAGAGGTTTCTGATTATTTTCAGGGCAACAGAGAATTTTCTAATTTGCCGAGAAAGTATAAAATATCGATTTCGGCCAATGTGGATAATGCGGGTTATGCGCAGATCAATGATCTTGCCTTTACCCCGGCTGTTAAGAAGGATGGGGTAAAGGATGTCTATGGATTTCATGTTTACGTAGGTGGCGGATTATCGGCAAAACCTCATCTTGCTCAGAAGCTGAACCTCTTTGTGTATCCAGATGAAGTGCTCAAGGTAGCCATAGCCGTGACAACTCTCTTTAGGGATTATGGATATAGAAAGAACCGCCACCATGCAAGACTTAAATTTCTTGTGGCGGATTGGGGAGTTGAAAGGTTTGAAGCGGAGCTTCTAAAACTAACTGGATCTCTTGAAACAGCGGGAACTGATTTGATGCGAGGCTGGAATGGCGGGTATTTTTACGGAGTTCATCCGCAAAAGCAAACAGGGCTTAACTATGTAGGACTTTCTGTGCCCCTTGGTCGCTTAACTCCTGAAGAGTTAATAGAAATTGCCAAGTGTGCCGACGTGTACGGCAATGGCTCCCTCCGGGTATCTCCATCGAAAAATCTCGTGCTTGCGAATATACCCGATGAAAATATCCAGTCTCTTCTCGCTGAAAGTACTATTAAGCGCTTTACTCCCAACCCTAATTCCTTTGCGGGATATACAGTTTCTTGTACCGGAAAGGAATTCTGTAATTTAGCCTTAGTGGAAACCAAAGACTTTTCGTCAAAATTGGCTCAAAGTCTAGATGAAAAGGTTCAACTGGATACACCAATTCGGATCCATGTCACAGGCTGTCCTAATTCTTGTGGTCAATTACAAATTGCTGATATTGGTTTAAGAGGAGCCATCGGTAGGCAGAATGGGAAAACAGTCGAAAAGTTTGAACTATACATTGGCGGAAGCCTTGGTGTAAATGCGGGATTTGCAACAGCGCTTAAAGGGGCAGTTCCAGCAGATAAGTTAGAAGAGGTTTTGCTGGACTTTATCAATTTTTTTAAAAGCAATAAACATTCTCATGAGTCGTTTCATGACTTTGCTGTTAGACATGGAGTTGGAGCTTTTCAACAACTTCTGGATTCCTATGATAATCCTTTGGGATTGACTGGAAAGTAGGGTTGGGTATAAAATATAAACAACTATTTGAAAGTAAAATATCCTTAAGCGCCATTCAAATTTCTTCCTCAATGTCTGTACTTAAGGACTACTGATATTTACTGTGTTCGTAATAGCTAGAGAAGGCACTGGCTCTGGAATATTTATGTTGATGGTCATATCAATTGCCTATATCGCAGAAATGTAAACCGGGGAAAGTCGAGGTAAATGGCAAAGCCTGACGGCTGCGGGTGGATTCTGTGCTATGCCTGTCATTGGGGTGATCTCGTTTCACGTCTGAGTGGAAGTGGCAACGGTATGATGGGCTCTTCAGAAAGAATGTGACGATAGCGGTGGGGCGTGTAATTTAGTAGGCCTAGAACAAATAGTTCTAGGCCTAAGTTTTGTAGGGGTAGTTGTGTATACTAAGAAAAAGGCCGCTACTAATGAATTGTAGCAAGGCCTTGGGGGTGGAAGTAACTTTAGAATATTTTAAAGGTTATTGTTGGTTAGGGGATGGTTTTAGTACATCATATTAGAAGCATAGCCTTGATTCATCATATTAGAACCGTAACCACCGCAATGTTGTCCATAAAAACCGCCAAGGTTTCCTTTTTCGATAGCTTGATTACGATATTGTTGGTCTTGGTTGATATTATCTTTGGCGTATTTAGCTTCTTCTTTGGTCATAGCACCGGCTTCTACTTGCTTATCAATAATCTGTTGCTGTACAGTAAACAATTGGCTATAAAGATTTTTGAGTTCATCAGCTTTAGTTGAACCGCTTTCAGCAAAAGCTGATGTAGCCCCGCCAATCGTAAGAGCGATTGTGAGAATTCCTAAGGCAATTTTCTTTTTCATATTATTCCCTCCAATATTTTTCCTTGAGTGGATTAAGTACATTATTAGCATAGCTCAACCTTATGAAGAGCTTGAGAAGAAGTTTTGAATATCTTGTGAATTCTAGGATTTTATAGTACATAAATCAAAATCAATTTGTTGATAATATAAGAGATGAGTTGAGTGATTTAAATAATGGTGGGGGTTCGGTTTATGCATAGGAAGAGAAAAATAATCCTTGGGTTGATTATCTTTAGTGCTTTAGCTGCTCTCCCGTTTCTTTATAATCTGGGAAGAGAAAATAAGGGTCCGAATACCAGTATTACTACACCGCGGATCCAAGAATTAGGGGTAACACAGTGTATAGAATCAACGGAATATATGAGGGCTAATCACATGAAGCTGCTTGTTGATTGGAGGGATGATGTCGTTCGAAACGGAGATAGAACTTATGTAAATAGCCGAGGCGAATCCTATCAGAAGAGTTTAGATACATGTTTAGATTGTCATCATGACCCGAACCTCAATACTGAAGAACAATTCTGTGTAAAGTGCCATAATTATTCATCTGTACAGCCGGATTGTAGACAATGTCATACTTGGCCGGGTATAAATGAACATCCTCATTCAGACAAACCAATCGATGCCAACCATTAAAAATAGCTCATCTTAAATCGGCTGCTTCAATTTATGAAGGTAGCCGATTTTTTGCACTATGAATTCGGTTCAACACGTGATAGATTTTGAAGATATGAAAATCAAAATTTATTTTGAGATTAAATTATTCTTGAAAGATCCGCGGATATGGTCTACAATGCAAATATAGGATATATAGGGTACCCCCCTATACTATATGGAATTCCTAAAGGGAGTTGTGTGCTATGGGTGACGAAGTCAAGGATAACTGTTCTAGCTGTGGAACTGATGAGAGCGGAATAAGAACAGCCCACCATGACGAAAAGACAATTAAAGAGTTAGTTAATCGTTTGAATCGAATTGAAGGGCAGGTTCGAGGTGTGAAAGGAATGATTGAAAAGCATACTTATTGTGATGATGTGCTTAATCAGATCACCTCGGTGCAATCAGCTTTAGATGGAGTGTCTAAGTTGTTGCTAGAAAAGCACTTTAAATCTTGTGTCAAGGATCGTTTGAGTCAGGGCGATGATGAAGTCATCGACGAATTATTAAAGACTATATTCCGCATGAAGAAATAGTGCGAATTCTACACATTTGGATATATAAAAACAACGCGGAATATTAAGGAGGGAAAAAACATGGCTAATAAAACCTTGAAGATAGAGGGGATGACCTGTGCGGCCTGTGCTAAGGCTGTGGAGCGAGTCACCAAAAAACTCGAAGGGGTTACCGAATCCAATGTTAATTTGGCGACTGAAAAGCTTAATATTAGTTTTGAGGAGGACAAACTAACCGTTGGAGATATACAAGCTGCGGTGGAAAAGGCAGGCTATAAGGCCCTTACTGATGATGTTAGCAAAACGTTAAAAATTGAGGGCATGACTTGCGCAGCCTGTGCTAAGACCGTGGAAAGAGTGACGCGTAAGCTTGAAGGTGTGATTGAGGCCAATGTGAATTTGGCGACTGAGAAGCTGAGCATAAGCTATGAGCCCTCTCTAGTGGGCGTATCCGACATAAAGAAGGTCATAGAAAAAGCGGGCTATAAGGCAATAGAAGAAGAAACGACAGTAGACCTTGATAAGGAACGTAAGGAGGAAGAACGGAAACAACTTTGGCAGAGGTTTGTAATTTCAGCGATCTTCACAGTACCCTTGCTTTATATGGCAATGGGACATATGTTTGGAGAAGTGATCGGATTAAAACTGCCCATGTTTATTGATCCCATGATGAACCCACTTAACTTTGCCCTTGTTCAACTGCTATTGACTACCCCCGTTATGATTGCAGGAAGAAAATTTTTCAAGATTGGTTTTAAATCCTTGTTCCGAGGAAGTCCTAATATGGATTCCCTCATTGCTATGGGGACTTCTGCAGCATTCCTTTATGGATTATATGCCATCGTTCAAATTTATGCTGGAGATGCGGCTTATGCCAATCAGCTCTACTTTGAAGCGGCGGGTACCATTATTACTCTAATTTCTCTGGGTAAATATCTTGAGGCTGTTACAAAGGGTAAGACATCAGAGGCCATCAAGAAGCTGATGGGACTTGCACCCAAAACAGCCCTTGTCGTAAGAGAGGGTAAAGAAGTTGTCATCAACATTGATGAAGTTGAGGTTGGAGACGTAATTATTGTCAAACCCGGTGAAAAGATGCCAGTAGATGGTGAAGTGATCGAGGGAAATACGGCTGTAGACGAATCTATGCTTACTGGGGAAAGTATACCGGTAGAAAAAAATATTGGAGACACAATTATTGGGGCAAGTATTAATAAGAATGGAACGATAAAATATAGGGCCATTCGGGTTGGTAAGGATACCGCATTGGCTCAGATTATTAAACTGGTTGAAGATGCCCAAGGCTCTAAGGCTCCCATCGCAAAGCTTGCCGATGTTATTTCCGGTTACTTTGTACCTATCGTAATCGGGATAGCCACCTTATCCGCTTTGGCCTGGTATTTCATAGGCGGGCAGTCCACCGTATTTGCACTCACCATCTTCATCTCTGTCTTGGTTATTGCTTGTCCATGCGCTTTGGGCTTAGCTACTCCAACTGCGATCATGGTGGGAACAGGCAAGGGTGCTGAACATGGGGTATTGATCAAGAGCGGCGTGGCGTTAGAAACAACTCATAAAATAAAGACCATTGTCTTTGATAAAACCGGTACCCTTACTGAAGGTAAGCCGAAGGTGACCGATGTAGTGGTAGCCAATGGGATATCTCAAAATGACTTATTACAATTAGCGGCTTCCGCTGAGAAAGGTTCGGAGCATCCTTTAGGGGAGGCCATCGTCAAAGGGGCAGAAGAGCAGGGCTTAGAATTTAAAAAGCTAGAATCCTTTAAAGCCATTCCAGGCCATGGAATTGAAGTAGATATTGAGGGTAAACATCTTCTGCTGGGCAACAGGAAATTGATGATTGAAAGAAAGGTATCCCTTGAAAATTTGGAAGAAACTTCAGATCGGCTAGCTGAAGAAGGTAAGACTCCTATGTATATCGCTATGGACAACAAGTTAGCGGGGATCATCGCTGTAGCGGATACGGTAAAAGAGAACAGCAAAAAGGCTATTGAAAGACTTCATGACATGGGAATTGAAGTGGTCATGATTACTGGTGATAATAAGAGAACCGCTGAAGCGATTGCTAAACACGTAGGCATCGACAGAGTATTAGCCGAGGTTTTGCCTGAGGATAAAGCAAATGAAGTTAAAAAGCTTCAAGATGAGGGCAAAAAGGTGGCCATGGTGGGTGACGGAATCAATGACGCGCCGGCTCTTGCCCAAGCTGATATAGGTATAGCCATCGGCTCAGGGACAGATGTGGCCATGGAATCTGCAGATATCGTGCTAATGAGAAGTGATCTGATGGATGTGCCAACTGCGATTCATTTGAGTAAAAGTACAATACGAAATATTAAACAAAACCTATTCTGGGCTTTCGGTTACAATACCTTAGGAATACCTGTTGCCATGGGAGTTCTCCACATCTTTGGTGGACCGTTGCTTAATCCGATGTTTGCAGCAGCAGCCATGAGTTTCAGTTCAGTGTCTGTATTACTAAATGCTTTGCGTTTGAAAGGGTTTAAGCCTGTAGGATAACTCAAATTTGCCAAACCCAATGCCAAGAAATTGAGATAATCTGCAAATATACGGGCAGATTAGATATTATCAGTAGTTGAAAGGGGTTAATTAAATGAAAAAGAAAGTATCTATTGAGGGAATGAGCTGTGGACATTGCGTGAATCATACAAGAGAGGCTTTAAGTGAATTAAATGGAGTAACCCAGGTGGAAGTTAGCCTTGAGGGTAAATACGCTATAGTTGAAGCATGCGAAGATGTAAGCGATGATACAATTAAAGCTGCCGTTGAAGAAGTAGGATATGAGGTTGTAGGGATCGAAGAAGCATAATCCTATCAAGTGATTCCAAGCTTCAGATGGAGTTTGCCTATATCAGCAGTTATCTCTCACTTTTAGAAGATGTAAGTCGTAGGGCTGGTAGTCATCGTTAAATAATTTAGAGATAAACAGAGAAGCCCCAAGCGTTTTGCTATGCTTTCTATGTGGAAGTGTATATCATTTTGCTTTGGGCTTTTCTTTATGATTGTTTGCTTTTATATTTTATGAACACTCTTGCTTAGAACTAATTCATAGTGATAAGCTACAAAGTGAATGAGTATCTTCATTAAGTGGATGCTCATTGTTTATGAAGGAGGTAAGTTAGGGATGAAAGTCATATTAGTTAATGGTAGTCCTCATGCGCATGGCTGTACATATCGTGCCCTAGAAGAAGTGGCAAAGACGCTCAATACTGAAGGAATTGAAACACAAATCTTCCAACTGGGTACAAAACCCTTAACTGGCTGTACCGCCTGTAAATCCTGCTCAAAATTAGGACGCTGCATTTTCTCAGACTGTGTCAATGAGTTTCTTGACCTTGCCCAAGATGCTGACGGTTTTATTTTTGGTTCTCCTGTGCACTATGCGGGTGCTGGTGGTGCGATCACTTCTTTCTTAGATCGGGTGTTCTATGCAGATTCCCACGCAGGCAGAAAGTCATTTTATTTAAAACCAGCTGCAGCTGTCGTCTCTGCCAGGAGGGCTGGAACAACAGCCGCCCTTGACCAGCTCAGCAAGTATTTCACTATATCCCAGATGCCAGTAATCTCCTCACGATATTGGAATATGGTTCACGGTATTACACCTGAAGATGTTAAAAAGGATTTAGAAGGCCTACAAACAATGCGTATATTAGCAAGGAATATGGCATGGTTCTTAAAGTGCAAAGAGGCAGGGATAAAAGCTGGCGTGCCGTTCCCTGAAAAGGAAGAAATCATCCATACTAATTTCATCCATGAGTAAAAATACAAGGTCCTGAGAAAGTACATTTAATTTAGAAGTAAGTGGAGGATACAACCACTTGCTTTTTTTTATATTGTCAAAAAGCATAACGACCTTGTATAGTTTCCTCCTGCAAAAGTGCAGCTAGGCAGCTGCCTCGCCAGAGGCTTGGCATCAGCCTGGCATTCCTTTAAGAATTGATTCAAAGGCGAAGGAGAAAACGGCAGATATGGTTGGCTATAGCTGGTGTAGCAAATGAGACAGTCCCTTGTTTGATATCACTCATTATCGATTATATAGAAAGCTTTAGAAGCCCTAAATATGCCAAAGCAAAACGGAATTACGCTGTAATAAGAGGTGTGTCTTAGTTGGCATGAGATTTGCATTATGTTAACCGCGGCCCAAATTATTAAGGAGGAATACGTAATGCAAAAAAGAAAGGCAATAAAGAGAGGGATGCTCATCTCTCTGATTAGTCTGAGCCTTTTATTCAGTTTTACTAGTATTAGTTTGGCTGAAGAAAGTGGACAAATGGGTGGGATGGATATGAAAGTAGAGTCAACTTCAGAGAATTCTATGTCCGAGCACGAAGCCACGCCTGACATGGATCTCAACATGGAGGGAATGAAGGAAAGTGATAAAGAAGAAAAAAATACTGGAGAACATGGTGAAGAACAAAGCGAAGGTCATGAAGAAAAAGGCGAAACCTCTGAGGGAGTTAATTGGGTAGTCGTCGGAGGATTTCTAGCAATAAACGCAATGATTATCCTAATTGCCGCTATCTCAAAGCACTCAAATAGAGTTGAACCTCAACAGTAGATAAGGAAGGTGATAAGAGTATGTCAGTCGCAAGAAAAGCTGAATCAAAAATCCAAAATATTCCTGAAGGAAAAAAGAATAATTTGCTAAATAATAAAGTGATTCGTTCTATTCTCACGAGTCGCTGGTTTCCAGCTATAATCCAGATACCTGTGCTCGCTGTATTTACGCTCATAGTTGTTGAATTAATTGCCGGACCTGGTTCCGCACATGATAACTTTGGTACAGCAGGAACTTGGGTGCTCTGGTGGCCTCTCATACCGATCATTTTCGTTCTTCTCGGAAGGTTCTGGTGTGCAATATGTCCTTTTGCTACAGTAAGTGACTTTGTTCAAAAAATAGTAGGGAATAATCGACCTGTCCCTAAATTTTTAAGGAAATATGGGATTTGGATTATTGATATCTTCTTTATCTTAATCACATGGTCTGATCATACCTTAGGTGTTGTGGAAAATCCTCGAGGCTCTGGAATACTGCTTCTTATAATGACGACTGGAGTTATCGCCAGTGGGGCATTTTTCGAGCGCCGTACCTGGTGTCGGTATGTGTGCTTCTTGGGGGGGCTATCTGGAAACTACGCTCGTTCTGGCGCTTTAGAACTCCATGCGACCCCAGAGAAATGTGCGAAATGCACGACCCAGTCTTGCTATAAGGGGAATGAAAAAATTGCTGGTTGCCCAATGTTTGAATTTCCTCGGACTATGGATAGCATGGCCCGTTGTAACTTATGTGCAAACTGCATTAAAACCTGCCCGAATGATTCTATTCAATTAGTGACACGAGTCCCTTCCAAAGGCTTGTGGTTTATTAAGAAACCGAAATTTGAGGAATCTTTCCTCGCGATAGTCATCATGGGAATTGTCTTTGTTCAGAACATTACTATGCTGGAAGTTTGGCAAGAAATTCTCAAAGCACTTGAAAACTTTATAGGTACGACAAATTACTTTGTAACCTTTACGATTACCTTCCTTATCGCAATGGCTATACCGGTACTTGCCTTGTTTGGAAGTAGTTATGTTTCGAAACTTGCGAATAAACGAAGCACAATTGAAAACTTCGCTCGTTTCGGTTACGCCTTAATTCCTTTGGATCTTGCTGGACACATTGCCCATAATCTGTTCCATTTACTTGCTGAAGGAAAATCCGTCATCTTTACTTTTATGGCATTATTCGGTGTAGAGGTGGGTCACGGAGCATCAACAGCACTGATGAGTGACTCAACAATTCAAATATTACAATATGTGTTAATTGCAATTGGTACGTTTGCCTCGATTTTCGCAGCCTATAAAATTTCTAAAACGAATTTTGAAGCTGTAGGCAAATCAATAGCAAGTTTCATGCCTTTTGCATTCTTAACTTTAATATTAGGAGCGATCAATATTTATCTCTTCATGCTCCCGATGGCTATGAGAATGTAATAAAAAAATATTTCAAGGAGAAACGCTTGAGCCCTTGCTCGCGTTTCTCTTTTTTGTTATCTTTATTTTTAAATAGGTATAGAAGTCAGACTATATACTGCAGATAGCAGAGTGACGGCCAAAAGAATAAGTAAACGTTAAGTATAAGGCGATACGGTTAGAAAGGTTTACAAATGAACTTTAGTAAACCTTTTTTGTATTGGCAAAGGTATTAAAGTTTAGCAAAGGTTGAAACTATAAGCGTTAATAGCATTTGGAGGTAACCATGAAGAAAGTCCTAGTAGTTGATGACGAAGCGAATATGCGGTGGGCCTTAGAAAAGGCACTGCTCAAGGAAGGGTATGAGGTTTTAACTGCCGCGAATGGCCAAACTGCTCTCGATGCGATCCTTTCCGAACGCCCCGATTTGGTTTTGCTTGATTTTAAAATGTCTAAGGTTAATGGTATCGAGGTTTTGAGAGAAATAACAAGCTTTACTCCTCAACTTATAGTCATTATGATGACCGCCCATGGGAACACGGCTATTGCTGTTGAGGCCATGAAGCTTGGCGCCTATGACTATATCATGAAGCCATTTGATATTGATGAACTGCTTTTAACAGTTGAGAAGGCGTTTGAGTTAAGGGATCTACGCCAACAAGTGAATTCACCTAAACAGGAAGTTATGGAACAACAGGGCTGGGAGCAAATGGTTGGGCAGAGTGCACCGATGAGATCTGTGTTAAATTTAGTGAAAAGGGTAGCCCCCACCTCAGCCACTGTACTTCTCCAAGGAGAGTCAGGGACGGGCAAAGAACTTGTGGCTCATGCAATCTACTCATTGAGCTCACGCTGGGAAGGTCCACTGATTCGGGTCAATTGTGCTGCACTTCCGGAATCCCTAATGGAAAGTGAGTTGTTCGGACATGAAAAAGGAGCTTTTACAGGAGCCCATGCCCGAAAAGCAGGTCGATTTGAGTTAGCTGATGGGGGGACGCTTTTCCTGGATGAGATCGGTGAGCTCTCTCTTGGGGTACAGGCTAAGCTCTTAAGAGTCCTCCAAGAGCGGACCTTCGAAAGGGTTGGAGGTGTAAAAACCCTTAAGGTGGACGTAAGAATTATTGCAGCAACCAACAAAGATCTTCTAGAGGAAATAAAAGATGGGCGATTTCGGGAAGATTTATTTTATCGCTTGAGTGTATTTCCCATCAATCTTCCACCCTTGAGGGAACGGATAGAGGATATTCCGCTCTTAGCACAGCATTTTCTTGAAAAGTTAAGTCTCAATGGAGAGACGAAAAGATTTAGGGAAGAAGTAATAGAGCGATTTAAACACTATGATTGGCCTGGAAATGTACGTGAACTTCAAAATATCATTGAACGGATGGTTATCCTTTGTCCATATCAGGAAATCGGAGTGGAGTGGATACCTGATTTGTTCATGAAAGGAACGCAAGGGAAGGGTGCTCAAGCATTTACCTTGCCTTCAGAAGGGATATCTCTCGAAGAATTAGAAAAAACACTTTTGGAACAGGCATTAGAGCGAGCAGATGGAAACCAAACTCATGCTGCACAACTTCTAGGATTATCTCGTCATGCTTATCTATACCGATTAGAAAAATACGGAATTGACCGGAAAAATAGGAGGTAGCTATCGTGCTGAAGAGGCTCAGGCAAGTAAGAGTTCCACTGAGGGCTATTCTCGATATGCTAATTATTACCGGACTTATTATCATTTTGACTGTGATTCACTACACGAGGTATAACTATTCAGTTGATTATCATCTATTGCTCCAATTTGGCTACTATATTCCAGTTATTTATGCAGCAATCCGCTTTGGGCCTCCTGGAGGTATTGGGAGTGGGTTGATTATTACTGCTTTGTATCTATTGGTAATGACTGATTTCCAAATGTTGATGGGCAAAGAGGCTAAATATACACAATGGATTGAAATTGCTTTAATCAATGGTTTTGGTTGGTTTACAGGATTTCTAGTTCAACAGGAACGGAAAGCCAATCGGAATTTAATAATTGCCTTAGAGACGAAGGAAGATTTGTTAAAGAAGTTAGAGGTTGAGGGCCAAGAACGTCTGCGGCTTGAAGCGGAAGTTCGGCGCAACGAACGATTGACTGCGTTAGGGCAACTAACTGCAGGTTTAGCCCATGAAATTCGTAATCCATTAGGGATAATACGTGTGACAACTCAACTCCTTGCTAAAGAAAAAACAGAGGATCTAGTGGTCTCTGAATACTGTCGAGTTTTGCAAGAAGAAACAAACCGTCTGAACAGATTGCTTACAAATTTTCTGAACTTTGCTCGGCCAAAAGCACCTGAAGGGCAATTAATAAGTCTGGGTACATTGGTCCAAGAAAGTGCAGAATTAGCAAAGCCTATGCTTGAAGAAGCAGGGCTAGTGCTTGAACTAAGGTTGAGCGAGGCTGCCAATATTACGGTAAAAGTAGATAGAGATCAGATGAAGCAAGTAATTCTCAATTTACTTATTAATGCTTTAGATGCTCAAAAAGATTTGCGAGGAAAAAGCATAATAATTGAAGGGATCCAACAACCAGGATGGGCTGGCTTTGCAATTATTGATCAGGGTCTCGGTATCTCTAGTGAAACTATAAGCAATATGTTTAATCCCTTTTTCACGACAAAAGAAACTGGGACGGGATTAGGTTTATCAATCGTATATCGGATTGTCGAACAACATCAAGGACGGATTACTTTGAGTAATACGTCATCAGGTGGAGTGCGAGCTGAGGTATTATTGCCTCAGTAAAGAATGGATAGGAACGCAATTGTAGGATATCCAACATGAAGGTGCGTCAAATGGCACACCTTCATTTATTTATTTAAAGGATAATTGTCAACAAAGCCTTGAAGCATATAAAATCAGTATTTCAAGCGAAGTTGGTATGAATTTTGCATTATATCCTTTACACGGGGTTCAAAAAATTTTTTGGAGGTGTCCACGCATGGGATCGATGACGCATTATATGGAGCTTTTAGCATCTAATCAACCATGGAATTTGTTAATTTTTATGGCAGTTCCAGTAATCTGTGCAGAGACTTTGGCAATAACTGAACTAATAATCTTATTCACTCGAAATTTTAAAGGCACTGCACGAAAAATCAATAAGGGTACAGGAATTTTTGCAGGCATATACTTTCTGGGAATCTTCTTATATCTTTTTACTACAGCCGTAATTCCGATTACTACAGGTGGAGAATGGAGAGGCTTTGCCGACGTCGTCGCTGTTGGATTTTATTTGCTTGGGGTTGTTCCGTTGGGTGGGCTTGCTTTACTAGAGCTCGGGCTACTGGGAAAAAATCGCACACCTGAGCAAGAATTAGCACTCCATGCTACATTCGTGGGTATATTTCTCGTTATAGCTCATGTCGCTATGATCTTCGGTATGCTAGATCCACATCTCTTCATTACGGATTTGACTCAAGGGATGCCAGGAATGAAAATGTAAAGAAAACTTAATAGTATCGAACCCCTGTGCTCTCCAAGTTAAGAAACAACCTGGTGGGCACGTTTTTTATCCATTTGGAAGACTCCATCGGGCCAAAGAAAGAGGGTTATTGCAAACGGTGGAATAATCCGAGACCTTAACTAAGAATGTCCCTGAGAATCTAAAGGATGAGGAAAACTGGTACCATCTTGAGTGGATAAGTCAACTAAGCCTCAGATGGAGGAAAACTCCATCTGAAGCAAGTTTCCTATATCAATGACTAATCACTAACACGTTCACAATCTGCGATTAGATCATTAACTACTTGCCCCGCCATGAGAAGTCCAGATACTGGTGGCACGAAGGAAATGCTGCCGGGTATTTGCCGTTTTATTGCGCAATGAGCATCTCCTCCTGGGCAAATGCAGTTATTCCGGCAATCAGCTTCGGTAGGTAGTGGAGTAAGGGGGAGATCCGGAGAATAAACTACTTTGATCCCTTTGGTTATGCCTTCCTTACGCAGTAATTTCCGCACAGCTTTCGCCAGAGGGTCACCACTGGTTTTGGATATATCTGTGATCCGATAGTTCTCAGCGGAGAGGCGATTACCAGCGCCCATGCTGGAGATGAGGGGAATACTTCTACGGATACATTCTTTGGCCAAAGTGACTTTACCTGAGACAGTATCTATGGCATCCACTACGTAGTCAGGCTTGCTGCCCAGGAAGCTTTCCGCATTTTCGGCAGAAAAGAACTCTTTGATGGCTTCCACCTTCGCTTTAGGGTTAATGTCTAGAATTCGGGCTTTCATAACTTCAACCTTGGGTTTGCCTATAGTCGAGTAGAGGGCATGAAGCTGACGGTTGATATTAGTCAAACAAATCTCGTCATAGTCCACTAGAATTAAATGGCCTACACCAGCCCGTGCCAGTGCTTCAGCCGTATACGATCCCACACCGCCAATACCAAAAATTATAACGGTGCTTTCGCTAAGTTTCTTCAAAGCAGGTTTGCCTATAAGAATTTCGGTTCTCGAAAATTTATGTTGCATGAGTAAAACCTCCTAAATTGATGCGTAAGTCAAACGACGTAGTCGAAAATCAGTATATCATGACAGACAGACTAAATAAAATCCATGTTTTTCTGTGCGGATCAATAGTTCTTCTTGATTTTGCTGGCAGGATACTTCTTTGTTGCACAACATGGATTAGAGCAGACAATGGAGCAATACTTTCATTACTTGCTTCAAAGCGTTATAACAATTAGAGTATAATGAATAGGGTTTGGAAGTGGAGGTTAATGACTGTATAGCGTGAACAGGAGGAATATCTGTGACACCAAAATCAGCACTGTTATTTGGGGCCAGTGGCTTGGTAGGGAGTGAACTGCTTAAGCTATTATTAAATGGTCCGGAATATGAGAAGGTTATCATTTTTGTTAGAAAATCCCTTGAATTAAAACATCCTATATTAGAAGAGGTAGTGCTAGAATTTGATGATCTAGCTCAATATAAGGCTTGTTTCGATGTTAACGATGTGTTCTGTTGTTTAGGAACAACTATTAAGAAAGCCGGAACTCAAGAGGCCTTCAGAAAAGTTGATGTTGAATACCCATTGGAAATAGCCCGCCTAGCCAAGGAAATGGGAGCTGAAAAGTTTCTCGTGATTAGTTCGATGGGGGCAAATCCTCGATCTAGGGTGTTCTACTCCCGCATGAAAGGCCTTCTTGAGCAAGAGCTTAAGAAAATAGGGATTGCTTCTCTTCATATCTTTCGACCCTCTTTGCTACTGGGGGATAGAAGAGAATTTCGATTGGGTGAATCAGTGTCGGCAACCCTTAGTAAAAGATTGCCTTTCCTCTTTGCTGGGCCCCTTAGCAAGTATAAACCAATTGGTGGAGAAACTGTGGCTCAGGGGATGATTTTGGCAGCTCAGAGTGGGGCAGAAGGTGTTTTCATCCGCGAGTCTCATGAAATAGAGGAAATGAGGTAAGTGAGGCAAGTGAGGCAAGTGAGGCAAGTGAGGATAGAACAATGGTAGACAAAAGGAATAGATCGACTTTTCTTGCTCTAGTAGTGATGACCATGATACTTGGCCTAAGTAGTCGGCAATTTTCAGGGTATTTTCCCAGTTGGATTAATCTCTTTCTGGGTGATATGCTATGGGCGCTCATGGTTTTCTTCGTATTTGCATTTATATTTAGAGCAAAAGAAACCCGCTGGATTGCCCTAATGGCGCTGCTTTTTTCTTATGGAATCGAAGTCAGTCAGCTTTATCATGCAACGTGGATTGATGCCCTAAGGCAAACCACTCTAGGCGGTTTAGTATTGGGGTATGGGTTTCTCTGGAGGGATTTAGTGTCTTATGCCATGGGGATTGGGATAGGAGCATTGGTGGATCAAGAAATACTCTATAAATAACTCGATGTGAAAAATTTAATTTTGGATAATGGACCAACAAAATGCTACACTTACCTATGGGGGTGAATGCATTTGTCATGGTTAGAATTTAGAAATGTGTGCTTTGAAAACGATGGTGCCAAGATCTTAAGAGACCTATCGGTGACCATTGAAGAAGGAGACTTTATTTCTATTGTTGGGCAATCGGGTAGTGGTAAGAGCACCTTCCTAAAACTCTGTAGTCATCTAATCAGTCCTACCCAGGGGGATATTCTTTTTAAGAACCAAAGTCTTTTTGCATATAACTCCACAGAATTGAGGAAAAGTATCGCCTATTGCTTCCAGATTCCCTATCTTTTTGGAGATACAGTTATGGAAAATTTGTCCTTCCCCTTTACGATCAGGAATCTAAAATTTGATCAAGAAAGAGTGCAGGAATTGTTTTCTTTGTTCCAAATGCCCCAGAACTATTTAAATAAAGGGGTGAAAAATCTCTCGGGAGGAGAGAAACAGCGGATTGCTCTTTTAAGAAGCTTGATTTTCATCCCAGAAGTATTGCTCTTGGACGAAGTGACATCAGCTTTGGATAGTGAGAATACGGCTATTGTGGAAAAAGTGATTTCACAATACCATGAAAAAGGTTTAACTATCTTGTGGATTACTCATAACTTAGAACAGAGCCGTAAGTATGCTAATAGATTATTGACTTTGGAAGCGGGTAAAATTAAAGGATGGGAGGTTATACGATGAATGGCTCTGATTCCATCACCATAACCTCCTTGCTTTTAGCTTCGTCCTTGGTTTTGGTGTCCCTATTCTTCTCATATTGGCAAAAGCTCAATTTGGAGAAGGAGACCGTCATTAGCGTCATTCGAGCGGTAGTTCAGCTTGTGGCGGTGGGGTTTGTACTAGAGTATATTTTTGGGTTGCATAATCCTATCTTTACCACCCTTTTACTGCTCTTTATGATTTTAAATGCGGCCTATAATGCGGCGAAAAGGGGCAGAGAGGTCAAGAATGGTTTTCTAATCTCCTTTGTATCCATTGCAGCAGGGACTATTGTGACCTTAGCAGTCCTAACGTTATCGAAAACTCTCAAATATGAACCCTACCAAATGATCCCCGTGGGTGGTATGATTATCAGCAACTCCATGGTTGCTTTAGGATTGTGTTATAAACAATTGGTCTCAAACTTTAAAGCGAGACGGGAAGAAGTGGAGACAAAGCTTTCCTTAGGTGCTGATATCCTGCCGTCCTCCATTGAAATCATCCGAGATGCTACCAAGACCGGGATGCTTCCCACCATTGATTCCGCAAAGACCTTAGGGATTGTGTCATTGCCAGGGATGATGACTGGGTTGATTATGGCGGGGGCACCGCCTATGGAAGCGATTAAGTATCAGATTATGGTGACATTCATGTTGCTTTCCACCACATCCATTTCCTCGTTCATGGCTTGTTATTTATCTTATCGGGGGTTTTTTAACGAGAGAAAGCAGCTAATGTTGTGAGCAAGCTGCTTTCAATACAATGGTGGGTTTTTAGATAATCGAGAATATCGGGATTAACTGAGGAGAGAAATTGAGATGAGTTACATAAAAAGGATTATATATTTATTATTTGGTACTTCTTTATTATCAGTGGGTATTGTCATGACGATGCAGGCGAATTTGGGCTATGCTCCTTGGGATGTATTCCATCGGGGTATTTCCGATACGATTGGCATGTCCATCGGGAATGTCTCCATTGTGGCGAGCATCATAATCTGTGTCATTGTTGTGCTGCTAGGGGAGAAGCTGGGCTTTGGGACCCTAGTTAATATTTTTGTCATTGGCATTTTTATGGATTTACTATTATCTTTTGAAATCATCCCTGAGATGCAGAGCTTTGTATCAGGGCTTATTATGCTGATTGTTGGACTTTTTGTTTGTGCCTATTCTTCCTATCTCTACATTGCCTCGGGTTTCGGTGCGGGGCCTAGGGATAGTTTGATGGTTGCCTTGGAACGCTTAACCAAATTATCGGTTGGAATGTGTCGTGGGACCATTGAGGTATTGGTATGCTTAATAGGGTGGATTTTAGGGGGACCCGTCGGGATAGGTACAATTATATCTGCTTTTGGAATAGGTATCTGTGTACAGATCATCTTTTCTTGGGTGAAATTCGATGCGACTTCTGTAAAACATGAGACGCTTAATGAAACCATTAAGAATTTTAGGGCATATTTTAAGAGAACGATTAAGGAAGATGTGTAGCAAAAAAGGGTTCATGAGACTGGAGAGGTTTACCAATCACGTGAACCCTTCTTTATTTTTCAACGAAAATCTAAACTTATAATACCTTCTCTATAAACACTTTGACTATTTCTGGGTCAAACTGGGTGCCTGCACATCGCTTTAACTCGGCAATAGCTTCTTCTTTGTTTTTTGTTCTTTGGTAAGGCCTTTTGGCGGTCATAGCTTCATAGACATCAGCTACAGATATAATTCTGGATGCAAGGGGGATGTCCTCGCCCGTAAGGCCGCAGGGATACCCTTCACCATCCCAGCGCTCGTGGTGATAAAGGACAGGCTCAGCTAAGGAGACGTATTCATCTACGGATCTTAGCATTTGATAACCTGTTTCGGATGTTTCTTAATGATCTCATACTCTTCGTCAGTGAGCTTTGAGGGTTTGTTTAATATATCGGCAGGTAAGGTGATTTTTCCGATATCATGTAAAGACCCTGCAGTCTTAATATCTCTTATCTCTTTTTCGCGTAAGTTCATCGCCCTTGCAATAGCTTCACAGTATTCAGAAACTCGTTCGGTATGAATTTGTTCAGAATCATATTTGAGGTTAATATTTCGGAGTACGGTTTCAATAGTATGGCTGCGCATTGATTTGCCGGAGTGCCTTTTATTTTTATACATATTATTCTCAGCGTTAGTTATAATCCCATCGATATCTTGATCGCTCCTAGTTTTAACGGCACAACCTGCAGCCAGTGAGACAATCACAGAGTCTAAAGTTATTTGGGAAGCAGTAGAAACGATTTTTTCTTGGATTTCTTTCGCTATGGTCTCGTTCGTTCTAGGAAGTACGATGGCAAATTCGTCGCCCCCTAATCTGCCAATAATATCACCGGCTCGGCAAGCCCCTTGCATAACTTTGGCAACAGTTCTAAGCAATTGATCTCCCGCTTGGTGACCGAAAGCATCATTTGACAGTTTTAATCCATTGACATCGATAAAAATAAGCGCAAGGGGGAGGTTTTCCTCGGTATCCAATTGCTTGAGTATTTCACTTATGTATCGACGATTATAAAGGCCAGTTAACGAATCGTGAAAACTCAGATATTCGATTTGCCTTTGTTTTTCTCTTTTCTCAGTAATGTCTCGAAAAACAATAACAATTCCCGTAGCTTTTCCTGTGCTGCTCCGAATAGGAGCTGCACTTACTTCTATAGGGGTCTCCGTGTTAGCTTTAGATAAGAGCAGAGTATAACCACTCATTTTAAAGATACCCGCTGTTTCTAGGACTTTTTGCACTGGGTTAGAGCATTTCTCTCGGGTGATTTCATGTATGACTTGGAATACTTCTCCGAGAGACTTCCCTAAGGCTTCTTCGCGGTTCCAAGCTGTCAGTTTTTCCGCTATGTTATTCATGACAAGAATATTTCCACAAACATCAGTGGCAATTACGCCTTCGCCGATGGAAAGGAGGGTAGCTTTAAATTGTTCCTTTTCATTGAAGATGATTTCTTCCATTTTGCGACGTTCGGTTATATCGCGAATGGTGCAGAGAAGTTTGTTCTTTGTCACCTTATCCCCGAGAATAATGCTGACTTGTATATCATACCAACCGCGCCCCTCGTGTAAATCAAGATAATATTCAGCACGGCTTGGTTTGCCATATTGCAAGGTCGCTTCTATAGATTCTTTGATAGTACTTTTGGCCGGTTCAGGGAAGCCGATCTCATCATAGTGCTTGTTAAGAAAATCTTCAGGTTGTAAATATAAGACATCGCTTTCAGGATAATGAAACTCTATTATGGTTAATTGATCATCCAGTACAAAAACCAGCTCTTGCAGGCTGTTAATCAACGCTGCCTGGCTACGATTCAGAGATTCTAGTTTGACAATATAATTCCTTACTTCATTTTCTAAACTATTTTTCTTCAATTCTATTTCACGAAAGATAATATCTTGGGGAGTTTTTATAGCTATTTGCATTACAGCTTTATAAATAAAATAGACGGACAGGATTTTAAAATAATGTCCCAAAAGATTAAAGACATCAAAAGGGTCTCCATAAAAAGTGAACATTAGGTCGGTGAGTATTGCGGAAAGGAAACTAAGATAGAGAAATCTTCGAACATTTTTATCAAATCTATCCCTTTTTAAGAACAGCAATAGGAGTGATATTAGAATTATACCTACAATGACATATTCACTTATTATTTTAAAAGGCGTTAATCCTTGACCTTCGATAAAGGCATTTGGGAAAAGTCCGGAAAAAATTAAGCTAACCCCGCTAATAGTTATTAGAGGGAAGAATAAATAGATATAGTTAATCTTGATTTTTTTGCCTACCGAGAGGGTTGCCAGAAGCAAGGCAAAGCCCTCGACGTACCTAGAAAGAATCCAGAGCTGAGTTGGCAAGTTAGAATTATAACCTATAAAGATATTCATCCCTTTATAGGCTATCATGTGTAGAAAATCAATAAGGATCATACATAGATAACCAGTGCTTAGTATTCTAATGAAATGATTGTCAATATGAGTATTTGAATTAAAGACTATAAAAACGATCCCTAAGGAAACCGCAATACAATAGCATTCCACAAAGGCATGAGATAAATTGTAGTTATATTCTTTAATGGCGAATAAGAAAGCTAATACAACGAGTTGGATAAAGGCGAACTTAGCAATTTGCACGGGCCTTTTCTCAACATTGTCTGTCATATACTCTCCTCCTTTGGCCCTTTGTGTAAGAATGTACAATTTTCTTAGATATTCTCTACAATAACTGCTTTTACCTGCTATTCTGTCAATATTTTCGTGACGATTGTGATCTTTACAATGTAAGCATTAGGGATTGTATCATTGCTGGGGATGATGACTGTCTGTTATGATGCAGAATATACGCCATGATTAGTAGTATGGGTTTACTCGTGCTATCTTAGGGCGGACTCTAAGTCGCGAATTAAGTCCTCTGCAGCCTCGATACCTACGGATAGACGGAGCAGGCAATCGTCAATACCAAGCCTTGCCCTGACTTCTAAAGGAATATCGGCATGAGTTTGGGTGGCAGGATAAGTGATCAGGGATTCCACCCCACCAAGACTTTCAGCATAAGAAATGATCTCGAGGGATTTTAGAATCCTGGGGATAAGTGAAGAATCCTTCACCCGGAAGGAGAGCATAGCGCCAAAGCCTTTGGCTTGGTTGAGTTGAGTTGCATGGCTGGGATGGTTTTTTAATCCGGGGTAGTAGACCTCGGTGACCTTAGGATGATTTAATAACCACTGGGCGATTTGCAGGGCATTTTCCTCTTGAGCCTTCATGCGTAGGGCTAAGGTTTTTAGTCCTCGAATCATCAGCCAAGAATCTTGGGGACCTAAGGTAGCTCCAAGTGAGTTCTGCAACCGTCCAAAGCGAGTGGCGAGTTTTTCACCTTTAACCACGACCAGTCCAGAGATAATATCATTGTGCCCTCCGAGATACTTAGTGCCGCTATGGACGACGATATCAGCTCCACACAGAAGAGGTTTCTGGAGGTAGGGGGTTAGGAAGGTATTGTCTACAATATCTAAGAGCCCGTGCTTTTGACAAAGGCGAGCGATTCCATGCAAGTCGGCGATTTTCATCATTGGGTTGGTCGGTGTTTCAGTAAAAATAGCTTTGGTATGGGGGAGAATTTCCTTTTCTATGGCTTCAAGGTTACTAGTGTCGGCAAAGCTGACTTGGAGGCCGAAGCGGTTAAAGACTTCCTCAAGTATGCGATATGTTCCCCCATAGAGATCCTCAGTGACAATAATATGGTCTCCATGAGAAAATAAAGTGAGTATTGTTGTAATAGCGCCCATGCCTGAGGAAAAAGCGAAGCCCTTTGTGCCTTCCTCCAAACGAGCGATGGCATCCTCTAGGACTTGGCGCGTGGGGTTATTCGTACGAGAATAATCGAAACCTGTGCTTTCCCCAAAGCCTGGATGGGCAAAAGTGGATGAATGGTAGATGGGAAAGCTAATCGCTCCTTTGGGATCTAAGCGATTGCCGATCTGAGCAAGTTCGGTTAAAATATTCATTTAGTAGTCCTCCTTTGTGGATTGGATAAAAATCAAACAAAAACGACCTCATAGAGAGGTCGTAAATGTTAATCTACTTCCTCTTATCTTCGAACATTAAAGTTCTCAGGATTTAGCACCTCGCAATAATGCAGGTTGCCGGGCTTCATCGGGCCAGTCCCTCCGCCACTCTTGATAAGAGCTTTGACAAAAGTCAGTATTTAATTCATTTTTTAGATGGAAATTTGTTAGAATCAATATATACTATTCCTATGGGTTTTGCAATAATATTTAGCATAATTTTTAACAAAACTAGCATAAGAGAATCGCTAGCCTTATGAAATGCTTAGGAGGTAGATCATGCAAAAGAAGTTGAATCAGTTGAAGCAAATCATTAAAGAAATGGAATCTGCAGTGGTAGCGTTTTCGGGTGGGGTGGACAGCACGTTTCTCCTAAAAGTAACCCATGAGGTATTAGGTGATAACTGCCTAGCCATCATTGGGGAATCAGAAACTATGCCCACCACCGATTACAACAATGCTTTACAGCAGGTGAAAGAATTTGGGGCCGATTATTTAATCATAAAGACCGAGGAAATGACTAAGGAGGAATTTGTAAAGAATCCCCAAAACCGCTGCTATCATTGTAAGAATGAGTTGTTTACAAAGCTTTTAACCATTGCTCAAGAAAAGAAGATCCAGTGGGTTCTGGATGGCAGCAATGCAGATGACTTAAAGGATTACCGCCCTGGTATGCAAGCTGCGAGAGCATTGGGGGTAAGAAGCCCGCTGCAAGAAGCAGGCCTAACTAAAGCGGAAATCCGTCAACTTTCCAAGGAAATGGGGCTTTCGACATGGGATAAGCCCTCTAGCCCGTGCTTATCCTCACGCTTTCCCTATGGCGAGGAGATCACCCTTGAAAAGCTTCAGCGGGTCGAGAGAGCAGAATCCTTGCTGAAGGATCTGGGGTTTAAAAATTTGAGAGTTCGGCATCATCAAGATCTGGCTCGACTGGAGATCCCCCAAGAAGACTTTCCAAAACTCATGGAGCTGGACCCTGAGGATATCGTCGAACCTCTTAAGGAATTAGGTTTTACCTATATTACTCTAGATTTAGAGGGCTTTCGGAGCGGCAGTTTAAATACCGGGCTACATATTCATTAATGAGTTTATGTTGCTTGATACCACTGATAATTTAGGTGCTTTTAGCGAACTAGTATAGGCTAGTTCGCTTTTTTGTTGGTTTCTCTATAATTCGCACGATTTATAGGTTGATATGATATATATTTCCGGAAAGAAGGATTGGGACATAAGGATAGAGAATCCATCATAAGTTAATGGTAAATAATGGAACATATATCATGACTGAGACTGAAGACTAAACTGAGGGAGGGAGCGCTATCAGGAAACGATGGATTATTCGCAGTGCCCTGCTTTTCCTGGGGATGGCACTATGTGTTGCATTCATGAATATGGGTATCTTTCCTATAAGTGCCTTTAGGGGACCTAGTGCAGAAGAACTGGCTTATTCAGAAACGGAAGTCACCAATCCTGACCAAACCCCTCAGCAAAGAATGCAACAACAAAGAGCCAATTATGCTGCTTATGTTAAGAAGGTAAAGACCGCTGCAGCAGAGAATCCAAGTCCATCCAATAGTGGTTTAGTGAAAGAAGGGCTTCCGCAGTCAATAAGCACTGCCCCAACGGAACAACTTTTTCATGTGATTCCCAATCCCTATGTTCCTGACTTTATTCTTCAGGGTAATTATGTGGTTCAAGGGAGTTCTCCGAATAAACGCTACACAGCTTATATCTATCCGGATGAGTGGGAAACCATCGGGGATATTTATATCAAAGATAGTGTTACCAGTAGTTGGTCACGACTCCAGCTGGACCAAGAGTATCGCGTAGAGTTGTGGGATTATTACGCTCCTGAAGGCCAATACACTCCGAAGAAGAAAATTCACTGGCTTAATGATGATGAGTTCATAACGATTATTGGCTTTGCTCATGGCACAGTATCTAAAGGAGGAGAGTTGGTTAAAGTACATCGATCCACGGGGAAGGGGGATATTCTTTATCCCGACGATCCTAAGCTTAATCAAGAGGTCGTGGATTTTGAACAAATAGGCAGTGATTTGGTTCTGAACATCAATCATATCGACGTTAACGGTGTTTGCATAAAAAAAGGTGAGATTAGGGTTCCGCTGAACCATTTAGACTTATTGAATCAAGGCGCGGTTGCTATTAGTAGAGATTGAAAACAGACTCCCAACAGGCTCTCAATAGGGCCTGTTTTTTGCTTTCCCCATCTTTCTTTAGCTTTTTAAGGAAAGAATGATATAATAGAAAATTGAGAACGATCAGGAGGGATTATCCTTTGGAATTTTCAAAAATCATCGCGCAAGAACTTGGTTTTCGGCCCCAGCAAATCAACGAGGCGATTCAACTCTTAGATGCAGGAAATACGATTCCCTTCATCGCCCGTTATCGTAAAGAAGCAACAGGGGAGTTGGACGAGAATGTGCTCCGTAGCATTGTGGAGCGCTTGGAGTATTTAAGAAATTTAGAACATCGCAAGAGTGAAGTCTTGCGTTTGATTGAAGAACAAGGAAAGCTTACAGATGAGTTGGCCGTTCAGATAACCAAGGCAACTATTCTTCAAGAAGTGGAAGATATTTACCGCCCCTATAAGCAAAAACGTCGGACGCGGGCAACGGTGGCAAGGGAAAAGGGACTAGAACCCTTGGCACTGTGGATTTTAGAGCAATATCCCAAAGCCCAACCCTTAGAAGAAGCTCAAAAATATATCAATGGGGAACTTGGTGTAGAAACTTCAGAAGAGGCAATTAGCGGTGCCTCGGATATTATCGCGGAAATGATTTCCGATGATGCCACCATGCGTAAAAGGGTGCGGGAAGCAACTTTTCGCCTTGGTGATATGGTAGCTTCTGCGAAAAAAGCTGAAGAACGCTCAGCCTATGAGATGTATTACGATTATCGAGAGCCTGTGAAGAAGCTGCCTCCCCATCGCATACTTGCTTTGAATCGTGGCGAGAAGGAAGAGCTTCTCAGTGTGAAAGTGGAAGTTCCTGCAGAGCGCATTCTAGCCTTAATCGAACAGGTCTTTGTGAAGCAAGGGCCTGCAGCGGAAATCGTGCGTTCAGCAGCGGATGATTCTTATAAACGCTTAATAGCACCTTCTATTGAGAGAGAAATTCGGTCTGCTCTAAGTGATACAGCAGAAGAGCAAGCGATCAAGGTCTTTGCCGGGAATTTGCGGCAACTTTTACTACAACCTCCAGTGCGTGGGAAAGTGGTACTAGGGTTAGACCCGGGATTCCGGACCGGATGCAAATTTGCTGTAGTCGATGACACTGGCAAGCTCTTTCATGTAGGGGTTATTTATCCACATCCTCCCCAAAATAAGCGGGAAGAAGCTAAAAAAATACTGAGAGATACGATGGAAAAATACCAAGTGGATGTGATCGCCATCGGAAATGGTACAGCTTCACGGGAAACTGAGGAAGTAACAGCTGAGTTACTCCGTGAAAGCGGCTTAGCTTCTGAGTACATAATTGTTAGTGAAGCGGGTGCTTCAGTGTACTCTGCCTCTAAGCTGGCAGGAGAAGAGTTCCCGGATTTTGACCTCTCCTTGCGTAGCGCAGTCTCTATTGCTCGGCGCTTGCAGGACCCCTTGGCAGAGTTGGTTAAAATTGAACCCAAAGCCGTAGGAGTTGGGCAATATCAGCATGATGTTCAACCCAAACGGCTTGAGGAATCCTTACATGGAGTCGTGGAATCGGCCGTTAATGCAGTTGGTGTGGATTTAAACACTGCCTCAATCTCCCTCCTTCAATATGTAGCAGGCCTTAAACCGACCATTGCTAAAAATATTGTGGCCTATCGGGAAAACCACGGGAAATTTAAGAAACGGGATCAGCTAAAGAAGGTCCCCCGTCTTGGTGAACAGACCTATGTGCAGTGTGCTGGATTTATTCGTATCCCAGAAGGAGATAATCCGCTGGAAAACACACCAGTCCATCCTGAGTCCTACGAGCTTGCCCAAAACATTTTGCATAAAGCAGGTTTTACCATCGAGGATCTCCAACAACGTTCTAATGAAGTTCGCCTAGGGATTGCTCAGCTAAGTCCAGAAGAATGTGCTCAAGAATTTAGTGCGGGTGTTCCTACAGTCAAAGATATTCTGGCCGCTCTCCAGCGACCTGGCCGAGATCCTCGGGAGGATTTGCCAAGGCCTAAATTGCGCCAAGATGTTACCCATCTCGAAGATTTGCAAGCTGGTATGATCCTGGAAGGGACCGTCAGAAATATCGTGGATTTTGGAGCCTTTATCGATATTGGAGTTAAACACGATGGTTTAGTGCATATTTCTCAGATCAGTGAAAAGTTTATTAAGCATCCTATGGAAGTGCTCTCTGTGGGGGATATTGTCAAAGTCCGCGTTTTAGGTATCGACTCGGTGCGTGAGCGAGTAAGTCTGTCCATGAAGGAAATACCAGTGGATGCATTAGTTTCAATGTAATTATTATATCTGCAAGCATCGATTCGGACGGAATTAATTCCTAATGAGAATAAAGATTTTCGGAGGTAAGTATGAACGTAGAGACAAGCCTTTTTATTCGTAATGGTCGCATTAAGACCATGAAAGGCCAAGAATTTATTGGAAGCATCCTTGTGGAAGGTACTCAGATCAAGGCTATGGGCGAAGAATTAGTTGCACCTGAAGGTGCAACAGTTATTGAAGCTGAAGGCAAGCTAGTTCTACCTGGCTTTATTGACGCTCATTGCCATGTAGGCCTTGGTGAGGAGATATACCAACACGAGGGAGATGACCTCAACGAGATGACAGAGCCTATAACTCCAGAATTGCGTGCAATTGATGGAATTAATCCTGAAGATGAAGGATTTCGCGATGCACGTTTAGGCGGGGTTACAACGCTGTTTTCCACTCCGGGTAGCGGCAATGTGATCGGAGGAACCGGTGTTGTGCTGAAAACTGTGGGCAGGGTCGTAGATAAGATGGTTGTGCGAGAGCCTGCAGGGTTGAAGGTGGCTTTTGGTGAGAATCCTAAAGCTGTTTATGGAGCAGAGCAAAAGAAAATGCCCATGACTCGTATGGCAACAGCATCTCTGCTACGTCAAGCGTTAGTCGATGCTCAAACCTATCTGGAAAAATTAGAACAAGGAATAGATGATCCAGAAAAGTTTCCGGAACGAGATCTGGGAATGGAAAGCATGATTCGCGTAATTAAGCGCGAAATTCCCTTGCGGGCACATGCACATCGTGCGGATGATATTATGACTGCTATTCGCATTGCTCAAGAGTTTAATGTGGATTTAATAATCGAGCATTGTACGGAGGGTCATAAGATTGCAGATGTGCTTGCCGAATACGGCTATCCTGCAGTAGTCGGTCCTGTTCTTGTGAATCGAGCTAAGGTGGAGCTAAAGGATAAATCCTTTGAGACCCCTGGGATTCTTACCCGGGCGGGAGTCAAGGTTGCCATTATCACTGACCACTCTGTTACTCCTATTGAACAACTACCGCTCTGTGCAGCTCTTGTTGCTCGAGCTGGAATGGATGAAGAAGAGGCCTTAAAGGCTATTACCATTAATCCGGCAGAAATCTTGGGTGTGGATGACCGAGTAGGCTCCCTTGAAGTGGGTAAAGATGCCGACATCGTGCTTTGGAGTGAACATCCCTTTGTCTTAAAAGCTCGACCGGAAACAGTGATTATTAACGGTCAGGTGATAACCGACTAGGCTTTAGTGGTTAGACTTTACAGGATAGTTTGGAGGGTCATCATGAATCGAGAGATTCAAAGTCTAAGTCCAGAATATACTCATGCCTTAGGATTGAAGCTTGGGAAACTGCTCCAAGGAGGGGATGTAATCTGCCTCATTGGAGATTTGGGTGCGGGAAAAACTGCTTTAGCCAAAGGAATTGGCGAAGCATTAGCAGTCAAGGAGCCTATGACCAGTCCGACCTTCACCTTCCAAATAGAGTATTGGGGGATTGCTGGTAACAAGCCTATTCGACTAATTCACATGGATCTATATCGACTACGCTTTCCCGAAGAAGTAGAAATCATCGGGGTTGAGGATGCTTTTCAAGAAGATGCTATTTGTCTGATTGAGTGGCCGGAGATTGCCGCAGATATCTTGCCGGAGGATTGCTTAGAAATTCGTATCGAAGGATCAGGCGAGGAACCGCGCAACATCAGCTTCCGGTCCAATACAAATGACTGGGAGAGACGTCTAAAGGAATTCGAGGAGGTCTCATGAAATATCTTACCATTGATACCACCACCAAAATTACGGCTTTAGCTCTGGCTGAAGACGGTCAACTGGTGGCGGAAGGTTTTTTGCATTCAACCAAAAATCATTCGGAGCGCCTGATTCCAGTCTTGGATCAGGTTCTCAAAGCCTCAACTTGGAAACTGCAGGATCTGGATTTCATCGGTGTAGTACAGGGGCCAGGCTCATTTACGGGCATACGCATTGGGATTGCCACGGCGCAGGGGTTGGCACAAGTATTAAAGCTACCTTTAGTTGGAGTGCTCTCTTTGGATTCCTTAGCTTGGGCTGGTCATAGCCGCAAGGAAGCCATTATACCTATTTTGGATGCGCGTAAGAATGAATGGTATACAGCCCAGTACTACTGGTCGGAGACAGGGCAAAAACCGGTGCGCACGAGAGAACCCTTTGCCATTGAGCCTGAGCGTTGGCTCAAAGAATTGGCTGCACAGGATCAGCATCATATCTTTGTGGGCGATGCCGTTCTGCGCTACGGAGAAAAAATAAAAAACTATTTAGGTGAACGAGCGGTTCTCTTGCCAGACTACTTAGCCCTTCCCCGAGGAGGGTATACGGCCCGCTGTGTATGGAATGCATGGGAGAATAACCAGCATCATGAGCAGGTAGAACCTTATTACATACGACTATCCGAAGCCGAGGTGAACTGGGCTAAGAAAGAGAAGGCAGGTCAAGGGAAATGATCATTCGTCCCATGCAAGAAAAGGACTTACCAAGGATTATGGAAATCGAACACGCTTGCTTTCCCGCCCCTTGGGCACCTCAGTCCTTTGTTGGAGAGTTGAGGGATAATGAATACGCCCGCTATTTTTGTTTAGAATACGAGGGCAAGGTTATTGGCTATATGGGGCTATGGTTCATTCTTGAAGAGGGCCATATAACTAATGTTGCTATCGCTCCTGAGTATCGAGGCAAAAGACGTGGAGAATTCCTGATGCGTTCCGTGATCGATTTTATGGTTAGGGAAGGCATGGAGCGGATGACCCTTGAAGTTCGTGCTACCAATACTAGTGCTCAAAGACTCTATGAACGTTTGGGCTTTGCGACTGCGGGGGTGCGCAAAGGATATTACTCGGATAATCGAGAAGACGCTTTAATTATGTGGCTTGATATAGCTAATGATTATCGATAGTGCAACCACCGGGAGGTCGTACCAGTGAATGATAAATACATTAATATATTAGGGATTGAGACAAGCTGTGATGAAACCTCAGCAGCAGTACTCCAAGATGGCCGTGATTTGCTGAGTCATGTCATCTCTTCCCAAATTAAAACCCATCAGAAATATGGCGGGGTTGTACCGGAAGTTGCTTCTCGGGAACATATCCTGCATTTGCAAGGAGTGGTGGAGCAGGCTTTAGAAGAGGCCAAGATGGACTTTGCCGATTTGTCAGGGATCGCTGTGACCTATGGTCCGGGACTTGTAGGCTCTCTTTTAGTGGGGGTAGCCGGAGCGAAAGCCATGGCCTATGCCGCGGGGATCCCTTTGCTGGGAATTAATCATTTAGAAGGGCACATTTATGCTAACTTCCTTCACAATCCGGAACTGGAGTTTCCTCTACTGGCTCTTCTCGTCTCCGGGGGGCATTCTCACTTGGTATATTTCGAAGGGCATGGACAGTACCGCGTCCTTGGGCATACTCGCGATGATGCTGCCGGGGAAGCATTAGATAAGGTGGCTCGGACCTTGGGACTCGGCTACCCGGGTGGTCCTTATATTCAAAAGGCTGCTTTAGAAGGGAATCCGCGTGCTTTTGAATTTCCAAGAGCTATGCTGGAACCCGGGAGTTTGGATTTTAGTTTTAGCGGGGTTAAGTCAGCAGTCCTTAACACCTTGAATTCAGCAAGAATGAAGGGAGAAACAGTCAAGGTTGAAGACGTAGCGGCTTCCTTCCAAGAAGCCATCGTCGACGTACTGGTTCGCAAAACCCTTCTAGCTTTAGAGAAAACAAATGCACCAACGCTAGTCCTCGCAGGAGGAGTTGCTGCAAATACCTTGTTAAGGGAGCGGTTGACGGGAGAGAGCCAAAAACGGGGAATAGCATTCCATTATCCTCCGCCAATTCTCTGCACGGATAATGGTGCGATGATCGCGACAGCTGGCTATTATCGTTATTTAGCAAAGGATTACGCACCTTGGGATTTAAATGCTATACCGGGGTTAAGTCTTGTATAGAAATAAACCTGCGGGAGCGGAGAAGATTCATAAAACGGTACCAGAGAGAGCCCCTCATTCACATATGGGGGCTCTTGGCGTATTAGTATCAGTTCTGTCTGTGGCGAATATTCAATGGTTTTGGGCTCTAAGCTTTAAGATAACAAAACTTACATGTTTGAATAGGTTGAAGTAATCATCATAAAATAGGCCTTTCGGGAAGTAGACCCTTTGGGGGGATAATATGTTCTGTGGATAGTTGCTTTTGTGGATAATGTGGATAACTTTGTGAGTAACTGGTATTAGCGGATCGAGGAGTTTCAAGGATTTGAGGATAATTTGCATAAATTTACCCACAGGTCCTGTGGATAATGTGGATAAGTTGGTAATCGGAGCACTTTTGCGGGAATGAGGATGGGGATAACTTAGTAGGAGTGCTCATAGGAACAAATACCTTTTCTTTTTCCTACTGTTCGATATAAAATGAAAGGGTGCGCTATTGAATTTTATGAGAATGGAGAACAACTATGTGGATACTATTTACATGCCTTATTGTAGGAGCTGTGGTAGGGTGGTTTCGAGTGTTCCCGAAGCGACTCCTTGATCAGGCGGGACGAGGCATGATGCTTGGGGTTGTGCTCCTTTTATTAACCATGGGTCTACGCATCGGTGTAGACAGGAATGCTCTTTCCCAACTGGGAAGCTTTGGGTTTCAGGCCTTTATCTTTGCAGTCGCGGCCATACTAGGCAGTGTAGTGGCTGTGCAAATTCTTGAGAAGTTATTTATCGGGAAATCGCCTTTATTTCCCGAACACGATACTTTGGAGGTTAGCGCAACAGAGTTAGGTCATCCTCACCGAATGACAGCTGCTATAATGGGGGCGTTTGCGCTAGGAATTTTATCGGGAATGACCTTCTTTCCCGAAACGTGGACGAATACATTGCCTTTGATTACGGATCTTGCCCTCGATTTTACCCTCGTAATGGTCGGAATTGATTTGGGAATGAATCGTGAGATTTGGAAACATATGATTAAAGTGGGTTGGCAGGTATTCTTAGCACCAATAGGGGTAGTCCTGGGTAGTATTCTTGCGGCAATGGTGGTTGGCCTATGCTTCGGCTGGGATTTCCGAGAAGGTGGAGCAGTGGGAGCTGGGTTTGGCTGGTATAGTTTATCCGGAGTTCTGATTTCTGATCTTCACTCGGTTTCTTTAGGAACGATTGCCTTTTTGAGCAATATTTTTAGAGAGGTCTTAGCAATTGTTTTTGCTCCCTTTTTGGCAAAGAAGTTGGGGCCTCTGGCGCTGGTAGCTCCCAGTGGAGCTACGGCAATGGATTCGACTTTGCCAGTGCTGGTCGCTGTTGGTCCGAAAGGGATTGGTATCGTGGCCATAATCAGTGGACTTTCCTTATCCCTCCTTGTTCCTGTTTTAGTGCCCTTAGTTTTAGGATAAAATCGAAGATTGGAGAAGGAATCCTCTAATATGTGCCGAACTCATTTAATAGTCTGACATATTTTTGCAAGCGATTTGGAGGATTATCGGGTGGCTGAAGAAAAGAGTTTACTTCGAGAAAAGGTTCTATCCCTTCGCGCAACACTGACTCAAGAAGAGCGGGCTGAGTATAGTCAGAGGATTCGGGGTTACGTGACTCGGACTCCTGAGTTTTTGGAAGCCAGCACGATCATGCTCTTTCTTAATTTTCGCGATGAGTTTGAGACTACTGAATTGGCTCAGCAAGTCCTTGATTCAGGGAAGCGATTAGTTCTGCCACGTTGTGCCCCTAAAAGTGTGCTTATGCTATCCCAGATTGAAGATTTGGAAAAGGATATTGAACCGGGTATGTGGGGGATTCGCGAACCGAAAAAAGAAGGCCTCATACGTGTTCATCCTGAAGAAATCGATTGTATACTTGTCCCTGGAGCAGCCTTTGATATGCAGGGTAATCGCTTAGGCTATGGTGGGGGTTACTATGATCGTTTTTTTGAACGTGTAAGAGATAAAACACCTAAGATAGCGCTTGCTTTTCACTGCCAGATTGTCGATAGTATCCCGGTTGAGGTTTACGATAAAAAGATAGATGCGTTAATCACTGAGCTGGGTATCATGCGTTTTGAATAACGCTTTGATTTTTTGGAAAAAGGGAAAGGGAGGAATATAGTGGTGTGTCAGGAGTGCAAGGAGCTAGTTGATCCAAAAGAAGAGAAATTGGATGGTATTATCGCTCGTTTTAAGCATGAGAAAGGGGCGCTTATTCCCGTCCTACAGGGAGCACAAGAACTATATGGATACTTACCTGAACATGTTATCAAACTTATAAGTAAGGACTTGCGTATTCCTATTGCTAAAGTTTATGGTGTGGTCACCTTTTATGCTCAGTTTCGTCTTGCCCCCATGGGGCGCAATGTGATTAGTGTTTGTCTCGGTACGGCTTGTCATGTTCGTGGAGGAGCCAAAGTTCTTGAAGCTATTGAGAAAGTGACGAAGATCAAAGACGGGCAGACATCAGCTGATGGACAATATACTCTAGAAATTGTCAACTGTATCGGAGCCTGTGGTTTAGCTCCTGTAATGTCCATTAATGGCAATGTACATGGTCGCTTAAATCCGGAGCAAATCCCGGGAATCCTGGCAGAGTATAAGTAGGAGGAATAGGGATGAACAGTGAAGCTAGAAAGCAGGTTTTTGTCTGTGCCGGAACAGGTTGTGTGGCCTCGGGAGCTAATAAAATCATCGATTTGCTCCGGGCGGAGGTCGCAAGCCAAGGAATAACTGAGAGTGTCGATATAATAGCCACCGGCTGTCATGGTTTTTGTGAACAAGGGCCGACCTTATTCATCGAGCCAGAGAAAAAGTTCTATCGCCACATCCAAGCGGAAGACGTGCGAGAGATTGTCGAGAAAGATTTAGCTCAAGATCAAAAGGTTGAGAGACTTTTATACAAAGAACCACTGACAGGTGAGTTGGCAGTCACCTATGGGGATATCAACTTTTTCGCCAAGCAGAGCCGCATTGCGCTTAAAAATTGTGGATTTATTGATCCGAACAAAATCGAGGATTATCTAGCACAGGGTGGATTCGAAGGCTTAAAGAAAGCTCTACTGCTGACTCCCGATGAGGTTATCGAGGAAGTGAAGGCTTCCGGACTACGGGGACGTGGTGGCGCCGGGTTTCCTACAGGTTTGAAATGGGGCTTGTGTCGCTCTAATCCTGGTGATAAGAAATATGTCATCTGCAATGCTGATGAAGGAGATCCGGGAGCCTTTATGGATCGCGGTCTTCTCGAAGGAGATCCACAATCGGTTATTGAGGGCATGCTAATCGGAGCCTACGCGATCGGAGCCGATGAAGGATATGTATATTGTCGTGCTGAGTACCCCTTAGCAATTAGAAATTTCCAGATTGCCATTGCTCAAGCTACGGAAGCAGGATATTTGGGTGATAATATCCTTGGTTCAGGATTTAATTTCCACCTGAAAATCTATGCGGGTGCCGGAGCGTTTGTCTGCGGCGAGGAAACGGCTTTAATGGCCTCTATCGAAGGAAAGAGAGGAATGCCTAGGGTTCGTCCACCATTTCCTGCTCAAAGCGGTTTGTGGGGTAAACCAACCAATATCAATAACGTGGAGACTTGGTCCAATATTCCTCATATTTTGAGGAATGGGGCATCTTGGTATACTCAGTTCGGAACCGAAAAGAGTAAAGGAACTAAAATTTTCGCTTTGACAGGTAAAGTTAATAACACCGGGTTAGTAGAAGTTCCCATGGGCATGCCTCTCAGAGAAATTATCTTTGATATCGGCGGCGGGGTTGCAGACGGTAAGCAGTTTAAGGCTGTGCAAATTGGTGGCCCTTCCGGTAGCTGCTTGCCGGCAGAGCTGCTGGACCTGCCAGTTGAGTATGATGCTTTAGCTAAAGCCGGTGCTATGGTCGGTTCCGGTGGTCTGGTCGTGATGGATGAGACTACCTGTATGGTGGACATAGCCAAATTTTTTGTTAACTTCTCTCAAGAGGAGTCTTGCGGCAAATGCACACCCTGCCGTGAGGGCAATAAACGAATGTGGGAAATACTCGACCGGATTTCTCGAGGTGAGGGAAAGATGGCAGATCTGGATAAACTAGAGCAGCTGGCCCTCACTATTAAGGAGACTTCACTTTGTGGTTTAGGACAGAATGCACCTAATCCCGTTCTTGCCGCCTTAAAGTACTTCCGCGAAGAATTTGTCGAGCATATCGAAGCTAGGAAGTGTCGAGCGGGAGCATGCAGTGAACTCCTATCCTATTCGATTGATGCCGAGAAATGCAAGAAATGCGGTCTCTGTGCTAAAAATTGCCCGGTGAACTGTATCGCTGGGAATAAGAATACCCCCTATGTTATTGATGGGGACAAATGTATCAGTTGCGGAAGCTGTATGGATTCCTGTAAATTTGGCGCGGTCATCCGGGCCTAAAAGAAGGGGTGGATTTGGTGGAATGGCTTAATTTAACCATTGATGAAAAGGAAGTAGTAGTGCCTAAAGGAAGCACGGTCTTAGAGGCATGCCGAATGCACGATATCCCAGTGCCGACCCTTTGTCAGGATCCGGAGCTAACCAATGCCGGTGCCTGTCGTCTTTGTATTGTCGAGATCGAAGGCATGCGCAATCTGCCGCCGTCTTGCGTTACCCAGGTGACCCAAGGAATGGTTGTCAAAACTCAGACCCCAAAGGTTCGCAATTCCCGTAAGGTGATTTTGGAGCTCTTAGTGGCGAACCACCCCTTGGATTGCATGACCTGTCAGAAGATGGGGGATTGTTCCCTTGCTGAATATGCTTATGAATATGGTGTAACAGGTGAAGATTACCGAGGGGATCGGCGTGAGCTTCCCCTTGATGACAGCAATCCCTTTATTCTCAGAGATCCGAATAAATGTATTCTTTGTGGCAAATGTGTACGGGCCTGCGAAGAGATCCAAGGGCGCAGCGTGTTAGATTTCTTTAAGAGGGGCTTTGACTCCCAAGTGGGACCAGCCTTTGACGTTCCTTATAGTGAATCGGAATGTGTATTCTGCGGTTCTTGTGTTTCTGTCTGTCCTGTAGGAGCCTTGGTGGAGAAAAAGATGGTTGGTCAAGGTCGGGCCTGGAATATCGAAAAAGTCCAGACTACCTGCCCTTTCTGCGGCACAGGCTGCAACTTTGATCTAAATGTCAGCAATGGCAAAGTCATCGGTGTAACCTCCAATCCTGAGGCGCCAGTGAATGGCAAAGCCCTCTGTGTCAAAGGCCGTTTTGGGATGGACCTGATCCATAGTCCTGAGCGCCTAACTACCCCGCTGATCAAAAAGGATGGAGAATTTGTCCCGACCAGCTGGGATGAAGCTCTTGATTTGATCGCTGACAAGTTCACAGAGATCAAAGGTCAATACGGAGCGGATTCTATAGCGGCCCTTAGCTCAGCTCGTTGTACCAATGAAGAAAACTACCTGATGCAAAAATTCATGCGCGCGGTGATCGGCACCAATAACGTCGATCACTGCGCACGTACCTGACACGCTCCCACTGTGGCAGGTCTTGCCACTTCATTTGGCTCAGGAGCGATGACTAATTCCATCAATGAAATACCTAATTCCCAAGTTATGTTTGTAATCGGTTCCAATACCACTGAAGCCCATCCGATCATCGGTACCAAGATGAAGCAAGCTCTGGCAAGGGGAGCCAAGCTGATTGTAGCTGATCCCCGGGAGATTGAGTTGGCCGAGGATGCGCATGTTTGGTTGAGGTTAAAGCCAGGTACGGATATTGCCCTGATCAACGGGATAATGAATATTATACTGGAGAACGGCTGGGAGGATCGTGCCTTTATTGAGGAGCGGACCGAAGGTTATGCAGAACTCCTAGAAAACCTTAAAGCTTTTCCGCCAGAGGAAGTCAGCAAAATTACTGGGGTTCCTATCGAGCTGATGACTGAGGCTGCCCGCCTCTACACCAGTGTGGACCGTGCTCAAATTTTCTACACCTTGGGTATTACAGAGCACGTTTATGGCACAGATAATGTAATGTCCCTGGCCAATTTAGCGATGCTGACCGGCAATATCGGGAAGGAAAGCTCCGGCGTCAACCCGCTGCGTGGGCAGAACAATGTGCAGGGAGCCTGTGATATGGGGGCACTGCCGAACGTTTACACCGGTTATCAGAGCGTTACCAACCCCGCTGCACGGGCTAAGTTTGAAGAGGCCTGGGGAGTTACCCTCAACCCTAATCCAGGCTTCATGATTCCTGATATGTTTGACTCAGGGGTCAAGCGGGAATTGAGAGCTATGTATGTCATGGGTGAAGACCCTTTGCTTACTGATGCCGATGCCAATCATGTGCGTAAGGGTCTGGAGACACTGGATTTCCTTGTTGTTCAAAACATTTTCATGTCGGAGACTGCTGAACTGGCCGATGTAATTCTACCTGGCGCCAGCTTTGCAGAAAAGGACGGCACCTTCACGAATACCGAGCGGCGGGTGCAAAGGGTTAATCGGGCAATTAAGCCTATCGGCGACGCGAGGGCAGATTGGGAAATCATTTGCGATCTTGCCACGCGGATGGGGTATCCCATGACTTACGAATCTCCGGCGGAAATCATGCAGGAGATTGCTACTCTGACGCCTGCATTTGCTGGAATCACCTATGGACGTCTGGGCAATCAGGGTCTGCAATGGCCGGTTCCCCATGCCGAGCATCCGGGAACAAAATTCCTGCATGAAGGGAAATTTACTCGCGGCAAAGGCTTGTTCATGGCGATTGAGCATCAAGTGCCGGATGAGCTGCCTGATGAAGAGTATCCATTCCTACTGACCACGGGCCGTAAGCTGCAACACTACAATATCTCCACCCGTTTTTCAGCGGCGCTGGATGAGCATGCGCCAGAGGAATTGGCTGAGCTTAATCCTAAGGATGCTAAACGATTGGGGATCCAAGACGGTGAAATAGTTAAAGTAGTTTCCCGCCGCGGTGAGGTAGTGACTAAGGTCTGGGTAACCAAACGAGTCCCACCAGGAGTTCTCTTTATGACCCTACATTACAAGGAGTCTCCGACGAATGTCTTGACGAACGGGGCGTATGATAAAGTAACTAAGACCTATGAGTATAAGGTCTGCGGTGTGCGGGTGGAACCACTAAAGCAACCTGCACGATAAGGGAAACTTGCACCAGACAGAGCTCGCTTTGTCTGGTGCTTAGTTGACTTTCCCTCATAGAGGAGGACAAGTCAACGCAAGCAAGCTAGTTTCCTATGTGCGCTGAGAGGATAAAGGAAACTCGCGACAGGCTGAGTTTTAACTCATATTAGGGAATTGACTAATTGACTAGCCCGTATATGGGATAAGTTTACAGGAGTGTCAAGGGTATTCATTCAGTGTATACCCTTGACACTTCTACTTTATAGTAAGGGTTTGCCTGTGTTACAATAAAGACAGATTTAAAGCATTGATAGTGCAAAGGAGACATATGTGATGGGTGCTAATCACGGACAACACCTTTTGCCCATGACTGGAATAATCTTATCTGGAGGTAAAAGTTCCCGCATGGGAAGCAATAAGGCCTTTATCGAATGGGATGGCGTACCACTTATTGAGAGAAGTCTATCTGCATTAAGGATGGTTTTTTCGGAAGTAGTCGTTAGCAGCAATCATCCAGAGTTATACGCTAGCTATGATGTTCAGGTGGTTAAGGATAACTATCCGGATCGGGGTCCTCTTGGAGGTTTAGAAGCTTGTCTAAGAGTAGCCCGCTATGATCATACATTTTTTGTAGCCTGTGATATGCCCTTCTTGAACTCGGAAGTGATTCGTTTCATGGCCAGGGAGATTGACGAAAAGGATATTTTGGCCCCGGAGATAGGTGGAGGATTTTATCCTCTCCATGCCTTCTACCATAAAAGCTGCCTGCCCGTCATTGAAAAGCAGTTAATGGCCAACCGCTTAAGCTTGAGAGACGTTTTTCGTCTGTGTAGCGTTCACTTTCTAAGAGAAGAAGATTTTCGAGACTTTCCAGAGATTCAACTGAATTTAAGTAGCGTCAATACTCCCCAAGAGTGTTTAGCGCTAAAAAAACAACAGATGTCTTGACACAATGGCAAATTTTCTCACAGGGGTATGCTGATAGAATCGCTTTTCACAAATGGAAAAATGGTGTATACTAAATATAAAATATCATTTATAATATGAATCATAGATATAAATCGAATACAAATGTAATAGGAATATAACAATAAGACTAATATAAGAAGAGTTTCTTCTTAATGCTTAATTAAATACGTTTTATGCTCCGAAACTGGTGACCTAAAGTTTTACTATGGTTGACCAGACTGTGTGAAAGCACCGGGTATGACTGGAAACGGTCTTGCCTCCCATTTGGAAAGGAGTCTGTAGTAAATGCGGGATAGTTCCGCGGTTGTACAGACCGTGGAGCTTTTTTTATTTGCTTGTAGGGTAGATAGTAAAAGATGAAGGGTGAGGAAATCTATGCAAGATCAATATCAGCGCAAGATTGAATATTTGAGGATTTCCATTACAGACCGCTGCAACCTACGCTGTCAATATTGCATGCCGGCTGAAGGAGTCCAATGGATTCCCCATGATTCTATTTTGTCCTATGAAGAAATTTTACGCGTTATGCAGATTAGTACTTCTCTTGGATTCAAACGGTTTCGCATCACTGGGGGAGAGCCACTAGTTCGGGCAGGAGTTCTCGACTTTTTGCAAGAAGCATCGCAAATCCCGGGAGTAGAGGATCTAATGATTACAACCAACGGTCTGCTACTTCCGGAAATGGCTGCGGATTTAAAAAAGGCCGGGGTCAGCAGAGTCAATATTAGTCTTGATACCTTCAACCCTGAAAAATTCAGAGAAATAACTCGGGGAGGGGATGTTAACAAAGTCATAGAGGGCATTCATCGTTCCTTAGAGGTTGGTCTTCATCCCGTAAAACTCAATGTTGTGGTAGTGCGCGATCTAAATACCCATGAGCTACCTCGTTTTATGGAATTGGCTCGCGATTATCCGCTCCATGTGCGTTTTATTGAGCTTATGCCGATTGGCGTTAGCTCAGATAAACGTAACGAGTTCGTGTCGATTGATGAGATGAAAGAGAAGCTTGGTCTAGAGGGCCTTAAACCGACTCATGATATTCGAGGTGGTGGTCCTGCAGAATATATCACTTCTGAAGGTTTTAAAGGCAGCATTGGTTTTATCAGTGCTCTAAGCAAACATTTTTGTAACACCTGCAATCGGGTCCGTTTAACACCTGATGGGAAGTTGCGTTTGTGCCTGCATAGCGCGAATGAATTAGATTTTCGCAAATTGCTGAGATCTGACAAGAGTGATGAAGAAGTCAAACAAGCTTTGTCAGAGGCCATTTGGTATAAACCGGCAGAGCATCACATGAATAATGAAGCTTGGCAAGATCAGCGGATCATGTCTCAGATTGGAGGATAATGATGGAGTTAACGCACTTTGATGAAGAAGGTCGGGCAAAGATGGTCGATGTCTCAGATAAGTCGGAGACCATGCGGGTAGCGACAGCTCGAGGTAAGATAGAAATGCAGCCGGAAACTTTGGAAAGAATTCGCTCGGGGCAGATCGCCAAAGGTGATGTTCTAGCGGTAGCCCAAGTGGCTGGAATTATGGCAGCAAAGCAAACGTCTCAGCTTATTCCCATGTGCCACCCTCTAGCTATCACCGGGGCGAAGCTGAACTTTGAGATCGTTCCTCCCAGGACCATCGAAGTTGAAGGGATCGTCAAAGTTACTGGGAAGACGGGGGTCGAGATGGAAGCACTGACGGCAGTCAGTGTAGCGGCCTTGACTATATATGACATGTGCAAAGCCATTGATAAAACGATGGTTATCGGAGAGATTCGCCTTATGGAGAAAACCGGAGGCAAGAGCGGACATTTCGTTCGGAAAGAAGATCATAACGGGTGAAGCTATGAACTCGAGTAAGAATTTGGAGGAAAAGAAAATGGCTAAAATTATTGCAGTATGTACCAGTGAGAAAAAAGGTATGCGAAAGAAAAATGTGGGCGAAGGGGTACTAAAGGTAAACTTCGGGATTGAAGGAGATGCTCATGGTGGAGATTGGCACCGGCAAGTAAGCTTATTGGCGATGGAAAGCATTAAGAAAATGCAAGATATGGGACTTGATGTTGGACCGGGGGATTTCGCTGAAAACCTGACCACAGAGGGGATTGACCTCGTCAGCTTGCCCATTGGCACGAAAGTCAAGATCGGCGAGTCCGGTGTTGGGGAAGTGACTCAGATCGGGAAAGAGTGCCATACTCGATGTGCTATCTACTATCAAGCAGGTGACTGTGTTATGCCTAAGGAAGGAATCTTTATCCGTGTTTTAGAAGGTGGACCGATTAGTGTCGGAGATGTCGTAGAGGTGATGGAGTAATGTTAAGAGTCGGGGTCATTACCGCTAGCGATAAAGGCTCGCAAGGTCAGAGAGAGGATCTTTCCGGAGCTGTTTTGAAAGATCTCGTCAAAGAAATCGGCGGAGAGGTAGTTTTGTATACCATCGTTCCAGATGACCAAGAAATTTTGGCACAGACTATGAAAGAATGGGTAGATGTGAATGGTTTAGATCTTATTCTAACCACAGGTGGCACAGGCTTCTCTTTGCGTGACGTTACTCCGGAAGCCACCATTTCTATCTCTGATCGTCTGGTTCCAGGAATTGCCGAAGTAATGCGTTATGAAAGCTACAAAATCACTCCGAAGGCTATGTTAAGCCGTGCCGTTGCTGTCTTACGCAAGAAGACATTAATCATCAATATGCCAGGCTCCCCTAAAGCGGTTAAAGAGTGTTGGGCAGCCCTTGTTCCAGCTTTGCCACATGGAATCCAGATTCTTAAAGGCGAAGCTAGCGAGTGTGCAACTCCTTCACAATAATTAAAGATTGAATTGACACTCAAAAGTTGCAAAGTAAGGACTTCGAAATCAAACTAAATGTGCATGCTTGTCACCCCTGTACAAACCCTGCGTATTCTATAGTAAGCAGGTGGAAACGGGGTGATTTTGTTTTGAAAGCCATTGCTTTTATTGATTACGAAAATATATGGACAGGACTCTTTGAACAAGGGTATGAATTAACACCCGAAATTCTCATGGGTTCCATTCAACTTTATGTTGAAAAAAATAGCTATGAGCTATCGGCTATTTATCTATATGCTAATTTTGATCGCGAGGAATTCTGGCGAACTCAGACTCTCTTTGAAAAAAATAATGTCTATACACGTCATATTTATGGAAAGAACAGTTTTTCTAGTACCCTGCTACGGCGAAATGCTGCAGATATAGAACTAATTCTGGAGGCCCAAGAAATCCTATTGACTCGCACCTCTGCCTTTGATGTTATTCTCCTTTTGACAGGGGATGGAGATTTTTTACCACTGGTAAGAAAAATAAAAGCTTGGGGGAAAGAGGTGAAGGTCATTGGTGCCAACGGAAACATGCACCACGATCTGCAGATGTTTAGTGATTATGGGGAACTCTCTAGTGAATTTCTCACTCAGGCAAAACCTTTTATAAATAACGCTGATGAAGATATTAAGCAAGGAATCCTGATTCTTGCAAATCTACAGTTAAGCATGAGGTATATTGCTTCCACCAAAGCGCGGACCGCCTTAGCAGAGCACTTAGGAGCAACTGCATTACAGGTGAAGGACTTCATTCGCTATTTCTTAAATGAAAGGATTCTCTTTGAACGAGAATATGCCGACTCAAATTTGAAAATAGGAAAAACTAAGATCTATCTTTTAAATCTGGAACACGACCTTGTTCAAAATGTTTTAGGTTCATCCTTAGTAGAGATACGCAAACGTTATGAAAAGCTAAGTAACTAAATCCAGTGGAGTAAATATGAAGAGGATATCCGATTGCCAATCGGATGTTCTCTCTTTTTGTGGGTGTTTTTACCAAAATTATGAATAAATAATCTGGGGTCTGGTCAATATACTCTTTAGTGATTGCAAGCCGAAGGGATGGATTCTGTCAATTTTAGAGCAAGGCAATAAGGGGTAGATAATGCGAGAAAAATAAAGATATTCGCGCGTAAATCTGCAATAAACCCTTCTGGCAGGATTTGATTTCTTCATCAACCTTGCATATTATTATAGTATGATGTTAGCACTCAACAGGAATGAGTGCTAACAATTACAAAAATATTTAGTTCTTAAGGAGGGACTTTCTTCAATGAACATCAAACCTCTAGCTGACCGGGTAGTCATCAAAGCACTCCCCATGGAAGAAAAGACAAAAAGCGGAATCATCATGCCAGATACGGCTAAGGAAAAACCTCAAGAAGGTGAAATCGTCGCAGTAGGACCTGGTAAAGTGGAAAAAGGAGAACGCGTTGCCTTAGATGTTAAAGTCGGTGATCGCGTTATTTATTCCAAATATGCCGGTACTGAAGTCAAGTATGACGGTCAAGAGTATCTCATTCTTAAAGAAAATGACATCTTAGCGGTAATTGGCTAACGTATATCTTGTTACTCACTTATGGATTGAAAATGTAAATACTTACTTATGACTGACTTTATCGACTTATTAGTTTAGATTATTAAGGAGGAACTTTAAAGTGGCAAAACAAATCATTTTTAATGAAGAAGCTCGCCATGCCTTAGAACGTGGTGTCAATGCTTTGGCTGAAGCTGTTCGTATCACACTCGGACCTAAAGGTCGCAATGTTGTATTAGATAAAAAATTCGGTGCGCCCCTAATTACCAATGACGGTGTGACCATTGCTCGGGAGATCGAGTTAGAAGATTCTTTTGAAAATATGGGAGCGCAACTTGTCAAAGAAGTTGCGACCAAAACCAATGATGTTGCCGGGGACGGAACCACCACAGCGACAGTTTTAGCTCAAGCCATTATTCGTGAGGGCTTGAAAAACGTAGCTGCCGGTGCAAATCCCATGGGAATTAAGCGCGGGATTGAGCAAGCTGTTGAATCTATTGTTAATGATATTAAAACTAATGCTAAACCAATTGAAAGCAAAGAAGCTATTGCCCAAGTTGCTTCCATCTCTGCCGGAGATAACACCATCGGTGCTCTTATCTCTGACGCTATGGAGAAGGTCGGCAAAGACGGCGTAATCACAGTAGAAGAAGCCAAAGGAATGACCACTGAATTACAAGTTGTTGAAGGTATGCAATTTGATCGTGGTTACATCTCCGCATACATGATTACTGATACCGACAAGATGGAAGCTGTTCTAAATGATCCTTTCATCTTAATCACTGATAAAAAGATTGGCGCAATTGCCGATATTCTCCCTGTTCTTGAGAAAGTCGTTCAAGCGGGCCGTCAATTGGTGATTATTGCAGAAGATATCGAAGGTGAAGCATTAGCAACCCTCGTTCTCAATAAACTACGCGGAACCTTTACCTGCGTTGCTGTAAAAGCTCCTGGCTTCGGTGATCGCCGCAAAGCAATGCTGGAAGATATCGCCGTTCTTACCGGTGGTACAGTCATCACCGAGGATCTTGGTCTGAAACTAGAAAACACTACCGTCGATATGTTGGGACGTGCTCGTCAAGTTCGTGTTACAAAAGAAGAAACTACAATTGTTGAAGGCACTGGTTCCCAAGATAACATTAAGGGACGCGTCGAAGCCCTTAAAAAACAAATCGATGAAACTACTTCCGATTTTGATCGGGAAAAACTACAAGAACGCTTGGCTAAATTAGCCGGTGGCGTTGCCGTAATTCAAGTCGGTGCTGCTACTGAAGTTGAAATGAAAGAAAAGAAACTCCGCATTGAAGATGCTTTAGCTGCTACTCGCGCCGCAGTTGAAGAAGGAATCGTCTCTGGCGGTGGTACTACTTTAGTGGATGCTGCTCAAGCGTTAGATAGCCTCCAATTGGTAGGAGACGAAAAGACCGGTGTAGCCATCGTTCGTCGTGCCCTTGAAGAACCTCTCCGTCAAATTGCGAACAATGCCGGTTTTGAAGGTTCGATCGTCGTTGAGAAGGTCCGCAATGCTGGACGTGGTGTTGGTTTCAACGCACTCACCGAGGAATATGAAGATATGATTGCTGCCGGAATCGTTGACCCTGCGAAGGTAACACGTTCTGCTCTACAAAACGCTGCTTCCATCGCGGCTATGCTATTGACCACAGAGTGCCTGATTTCTGATATCCCATCCAAAGATAACGGTGCTGCTGCTATGGCTGGTATGGGTGGCATGGGCGGAATGGGCGGCATGATGTAGTCCATAGGGTAAACATTTTTCCATAGAAAATATCCATACACTAGACTGGTATGGACAGGATTAGAGGCTTCTCATGAGTTCGGTGAACTTATGGGAGGCCTCTTTTTTAGTTTTGATGGTATTCACACAGACGAGTCTTGTTGCTTTGCGTCCCAAAAAGTGTGCCTTTTAAGCTTTATAATATCATGTGAAAATCCTATAGATAAACCTAATTAAAGCTGCAATAAATCGCATGATAGCTGGTAGAGGAGAAGCTACTACTAAAGCTTTGCTATACAAATTGTTTCACCTCCCCGAATTTGCATGGGTATTGTCTGATATAGAGTATTCAAACATGTCCAAGAATGTGAACGCCTTGTTTGCCATAGAGATAGAACTTCTCCATTAAGAGAATAAAATATTTAATATTGTACATTAATACCTATGGAAAACTATTTCAAGGAGGTCTACCTATGACTGTAATGGACAAAGTTCAATCCGCTGCTCGTGCAACTGTGCAAGGCATGATAGATCGGGAACCAGTTAATTATCTTGAGGGTGGAGCAATTTACGGTATAATCTCACAAGGGCGGCACAATTTATCTTCCCTGGAGATAATGTATAACCATGCCCAAGATTCTGAACTGAAAGAACGCATTCTAGAAGCTATGGAAAAACTCACTAGACCCTTAATCGAAGAATGTGAAGGTCTGTTGAAAGAATGCAATGCGGAGGTGCCTCAATTTCACTTCACCAATCACCAATTACAGAAGGGGAATCTGAATATTCCCGAGGATGCGAGAATGACCGATATGGAAATTGCAGCAGCAATCGGAACAATGGCCAAAGCGGCTCAGATCAATATCCTAGCTGCATTGCAAAGCTCCTACCAATTGCATATCGGAATGATGTTCCGCAGATTCCTTGATGAAAGCTTAGATTGGAACTATCGCATCTTGCAATTGATGATTAATAGAGGTTGGCTACCTCATGTTGCAAAAATAAAACATTGATATAATTTGAAAAGCAGGAGGGTCGTAATGTCTTCAAACCCTCCTGCTTTTTTTATTTTCTACTTTTCCACACCAAAGACCTCATTAACAAATGATTGGACAGATTTATTAATTCTTTCTAGGGATTCAGCGAATCTATTCGCGGACTTATCCAGATCAATCCTCATTTCACTGATTCGTACCAAGAAATTATTGAAGTATCCTGCGACGCTATTATTGCTTGTTTCATCGTTATGAAGTTCTGTTTGAATATCTTCCGGTGCCACACTGACAAAGGTGATGAGATTAAGAGGGACCTGAGCTGTAGAGCGTAATTCTTCAAGTGGAGATCCTGAATCAGAAAAGATTTGAGCATTGTCTATGATTACTAAATTGTTTTGAATACTTGTCAGGCAACCTATCCAATAACCTTCTTGCATATCAATCTGCAGGCGTGTGCCTACCGGGAAGCCATCAAACAATGCCAGGGCATTGGAATTAAGAACACTATTTCTACCGAACAACATGGTGTATGCGCCTCCTTTTCTACATAATATGTCCGAAAAGAGTTTGCTGTTACGTCAAATTACAGTCCTTCATACCATTGAAGAGTAAAATTTTCCATGGAATAGGGCAACCTGGAACTACATAAAGTGTGATAAGAACTCCGCCAGGGAGGCCAGCATATGAAGAAAAGAGGAATACTGTTACTCATCTTAATCAGCACCGTGTTCATCGGGGGTATCGTGGGGAAACTTTTATGGAAACCCGACCCAATAGAATTGCTAACACACGGCCTAGAAGAATTGACTCAAGCGACCTCTTTTCGCTACACAATGATCCAACATCAAATGGTAGAAGGAAAAGATCGCATACTCAATGAAATCGTAGGAGAAAAGGACGGTGAGAACACTCGAATCTCAGGGGAAATCGTGGGCACAGATGTGGAAATGATCCTAACGGTTGAGGGACTCTATATGAAGGACCCATTTAGCAAGCGTTGGATTCGCTATCCAAGTGTCCCGGCTGCTCATGAAGTCTTTCTGGCGGAGCTCAATCCATTAGCATCGTTGCAATTCAAGGAGTACGGTGAGGTGGTGCTGCAGGGCCAAGAAAAACTTGACGATTCCAAGACTTGGGTAATCAAATTTAATCCAACAATTCAAAATCAAGCCATGGAAAGTGGATGGACTGAATTTTCCTATATCGTGTTTGTTGGTAAGAAAGATCAACTGATTCATCGGGTAGTCATTGAGGCGAAAAGAAAAACAGATAATCAAATGATGTCTTTAACAATGAATTTTAAGGATTACGGCGAAAAAATCAATATCTCCGTGCCCATTCAGTAATGTATCGTTTCGAAGCTAAATAGATTATTAGCAAGAGGCTTCCATAACTTATGAGGAGCCTCTTTAGCTATTAACCGAATTTTAGTCTTTGATGAATAGAAAACGTTCGATTTCTGTTTGCCACTTTAACAGTACTCTGCTATAATTTTAAGTCTAGAATATTTTTATCCGCGGAGGTGTTTATAGAGTGGAAGAGAAAATAGGCAAAATTTTATTATGCCGTGAGGAGATTCAAAAACGTGTAGCTGAGCTGGGTGAAGAAATTACCCGTGAGTATAAAGGAAAAAACTTGCTAGTTGTGGCGATTCTTAAAGGGGCAGTCCCCTTCATGGCTGATCTAATTCGGGAAATCAAGACTCCTTTGAAGTATGATTTCATGGCTGTTTCCAGTTATGGAGCTTCGACTCATTCTTCTGGTGTAGTAAGAATCATGAAGGATTTGGAGCGGAGTGTCGAAGATGTACACATTTTAATCGTCGAAGATATTATTGACACGGGGTTAACCTTAAAATATTTGAAGGAAAACTTAGCGGCTCGGAATCCTCTTAGTATTAAGGTTGCTACTTTACTGGACAAGCCAGACCGTCGTAAGGCAGATGTTGTGCCGGATTATAATGGCTTTACAATACCCGATGAATTTGTAGTGGGTTATGGTCTCGATTTTGATGAACAGTATCGTAACTTGCCGTATGTGGGGATACTAAAACCTGAAGCCTATTCATCTGAATGTTGAAATAGGGTTAAAGTGGGAGGCAAAAGGATGGCTCAAGAGCTCATACTAGTACTGGATTTTGGTGGTCAATATAATCAACTCATTGCACGGCGTGTCCGGGAAGCCCATGTGTACTCAGAAATGATTTCCTATAAAACTCCCGTAGAAGAAATTAAGGCAAGGAACCCGCAAGGCATTATCTTTTCCGGAGGGCCGGCGAGTGTCAATCAAGAAGGCGCTCCCATGGTGGATAAGGCCATTTACGAACTGGGAATTCCGATCTTTGGTATTTGTTATGGTATGCAGCTCATGACCGCTCAACTGGGTGGCACGGTTATTCATCCTGAAGCCAGTGAATATGGCAAAGCGCTACTTTATGTAGATCAAGCCAGCGGCTTATGGGAAGGTTTAGGGGGAGAACGGCAATGCTGGATGAGCCATGGGGATTCGGTAGCCGAGCTACCGGAAGGCTTTGTCATAGCTGCCCATACCCATCATACCCCAGTTGCTGCTATGATGGATGAGAGACGCCACTTTTACGGAGTACAATTTCACCCCGAGGTCAAGCATACTCCGGATGGTCAAACCATGTTAAAGCACTTCTTATTTGATGTCTGTGGATGCCATGGCGATTGGACCATGGAATCCTTTATTGATGCTCAAGTCAAAGCAATCCAGGAGAAGGTGGGAGACCGTCAGGTGCTCTGCGCCTTGAGCGGCGGGGTGGACTCATCCGTGGCTGCCGTCCTTGTTCATAAAGCTATCGGAGACCAACTGACTTGTGTATTCGTCGATCATGGGTTCATGCGCAAGCATGAGCCCGAACAGGTCAAGAAAATATTTGCTGAGCAATTCCACCTCAATCTGATTTTCGTGGATGCCAAGGAGCGTTTTATGGCTAAGGTCGGCGGAGTTTCCGATCCGGAGACCAAGCGGATCGGCATCGGCAATGAATTTATTCGCCTGTTTGAGGATGAAGCTCGCAAGCTCGGTGAGATTGATTTCTTAGTACAAGGCACACTTTACCCGGATATCGTGGAGAGTGGAACCGATACGGCAGAAACCATTAAAAGTCATCACAATGTGGGCGGACTTCCTGAAGATATGCAGTTTCAGTTGATCGAACCTTTGAACATGCTCTTTAAGGACGAAGTTCGAGAAGTAGGTGCTGAACTAGGTATTCCTGATGAAATCGTTTGGCGGCAGCCTTTCCCGGGACCGGGATTGGCAATCCGAATTCTTGGTGAAATCACGCTAGAAAAGCTAGATATTCTCCGGGAAGCGGATGCCATTATCGTCGAAGAAATCCGCAATGCAGGACTTTATAAGGAGGTTTGGCAATCCTTCGCTGTGCTTCCTAGTATTAAAAGCGTCGGCGTGATGGGAGATGGCCGGACCTATGAGTATCCTATCGTCGTCCGTGCGGTGTCCAGTGAGGATGCCATGACTGCCGACTGGGCAAGATTACCCTATGATCTCCTGGAGAAAATATCTACACGCATCGTCAATGAAGTGAAAGGTGTCAACCGCGTTGTGTATGACATCACGTCGAAGCCCCCTGGCACTATTGAGTGGGAATAAGAGACAAAAAACAACCTCGGAATCCTTGAAATTATTAGGATTCCGAGGTTGTTTTGTTTTGAGTACAAGATAATATTACACACTATGCAAAATATAGTGCTTGATGGCTTCCTCGACTGTGGCATTTAATGTTTGACCATGAGAAGCTGAGTATAGTACCAGATTCTTGTGTAGCTCTGGAGTAACACGTACATTAAAGCTTCCACGATATACTTTTTCCGGCTCTATACTTTTCTCTGCACATAAATCAAGGTAATCATCGACTGCAGCCTCAAAATCCTCTTTCAGACTTTCTACGCTTTCGCCCTCATAGGAAATCAGGCTATTCACGCCAATAACCTTCCCGAACAGCACTTTATCATTAGCGGAAAACTCGACAGTGCCACAATATCCTTTATACTCTAGCAGATTACTCATATCAGATCCTCCTGTTCCAAGATTGCTAAAACCTGTTTTATCTGATACTCCAATAATTCTTTGCGAGGATGCGGTTTATGCAGGCTGATGACAATATTGTCTTTAAGAAATTTCATGCGTGATCCACTTGTCTTGCCCTTATTGGATAACTCGAAACCCAGTGATTCAAGTGCACTCTGCATCTCATCAAACGAAAAATCTTTTGGCTGATTTTTTAATCGTTCAATCAATTTCTCTTTCTTTCCCATTGCCTCACCTCTTCTGATATTAGTATAGCATAATGTATTAAATTTGCAACTAAATTGTAGTTGCAGATTTCGGGATATTGCACCTATAATAGAGAGCGATTAGTAATGGCTTTGCTTCCTAGGATGGGTATACCATTTTCTTGTTTAAATTACGTTTCTAGGCTATGATAAAAATGGCATAATTTTTTCATCAAGAGATTAGGGAGAGTATGCATGATAACAGGTGAACTAAGGAATAAAGTAGACAAACTTTGGGAGATGTTCTGGACAGGCGGGTTGACTAACCCCTTAGACGTGATTGAGCAGATTACATACCTAATGTTTATCCGTGACCTCGATCATACCGACAATACGAGACAGAAAGAAAGCATTATGCTTGATATTCCATATAATAGTATGTTTATGGGCAAAGAGCACTTGAAGTGGTCCGCCTTGCGAGACAAGCCTGCTGAAGCCATGTATGAAACGATGCAGATTGAAGTGTTTCCCTTCATCAAAAAGATGAATGGAAACAGCGGTACATACGCCAAGTACATGGAAGATGCCATCTTTAAGGTGCCCACACCCCAGTTGCTTGAGAAAATCGTGACGTCGCTGGATGAGATGTATAGCCTTATTGATAATATGCCGGACAAGCAGGATGCTCGAGGAGACCTGTATGAATATATGTTGGCAAAGCTTTCTACTGCTGGTACCAACGGCCAGTTCCGCACACCACGCCATATCATTCGCATGATGGTGGAGCTTCTGGACTTACAACCCACTGACTCCATCTGTGATCCAGCCTGCGGCACCAGTGGATTTTTGGTGGCTGCCGGTGAATATCTGAAGGAACATTATTTGGACGAGATCTTCTATAATAAAGACGCTAAGACTCATTATGACAGCACTATGTTCACCGGCTACGACATGGATCGTACCATGTTACGCATTGGGGCAATGAACATGATGACACACGGAATCGCTAATCCACAGATCGTCTACAAAGACAGCCTATCCGACCAGAACACCGATACCAATAAATATACTAAGATATTAGCCAATCCGCCCTTTAAGGGTAGTCTGGATTATGATATCGTCTCTACTGACCTCATCAAAGTCACCAAGACTAAGAAGACGGAGCTTTTGTTCCTTGCGCTGTTTCTTCGCATGCTGAAAAATGGCGGCCGCTGCGCTTCCATCGTGCCGGACGGGGTGCTGTTCAGTTCCTCCAACGCACACAAGGCTATTCGTAGGGAGATTGTTGAGAACCACCGTTTGGAGGCTATAATTTCTATGCCTTCCGGCGTCTTTAAGCCCTATGCAGGAGTAAGTACTGCCGTAATTGTTTTCACCAAAACTGGCGCAGGCGGCACAGACAAAGTATGGTTTTACGATATGCAGTCCGATGGATACAGCTTGGATGACAAGCGTACCCAGCAGGAGAACAGTGATATTCCAGATATCGTGACGCGCTTTCATGCACTAGAGCAGGAAGAAAGCCGAGCACGCACCGAACAGAGCTTTCTTGTGCCCAAGGATGAGATTGTGGGCAACGATTATGATCTCTCCATCAATAAATATAAGCAAAGTGCCTATGTGGAGGAAGAATATCCTCACCCGATAGAGATTCTGGCCGAGATTAACGAGCTGGAGAGGGAGATTACCGTTGGGCTTGCCGAATTGGAGGAGATGCTCCGTGGGTAAGTGTGAGATGGTGCGGTTAGGGGACGTGTGTGAACTAACTAATGGGTATGCGTTTGAATCAGCATATTTTAGCAATAATGGCAAAGGTATGCCCATCATCCGTATCCGCGATGTGGTGCGTGGTTTCACTGAAACATACACAACCGAGCCGTATAAAGAAGAATATGTGATAAAGAAAGGCGATTTACTCATTGGAATGGACGGTGAATTTAATATTGCACCTTGGAATAGCGATGATGCATTATTAAATCAGCGGGTATGTAAAATTGAATCAAGTTCAAGGAAGGTGCTCAATTCATATCTCCTTTATTACCTACCTAAAGCATTAAAAGCAATAGAAGAAGCAACTTCCTTTGTCACTGTTAAGCATTTATCGTCAAAAAAAATAAACGAAATTGAAGTTCCCCTTCCGCCCCTAGAGGTGCAGAGGCATATAGTCGATGTTTTGCATCACACCGGCATCCTTATCGAAAAGCGCAAGGCGCAGATAGAAAAGTTCGATTTGTTGATTAAATCGCAATTTATCGAGATGTTTGGTGATCCAGTAAATAACCAGATGGGTTGGCCTTTGTATTCTATTGATGACCTGACTGACAGTATTGAAACCGGTGAGAGCCTTAACGGGGAGGCACGGCCACGTCATGCTGGTGAAAAGGCGGTATTAAAAGTTAGCGCAGTAACCTATGGTTATTTTAAGCCAGATGAGTGTAAAGTTCTACTCAACCAACAGGAAATCAAAAAAAACGTGACTCCGCTAAAAGGAGATTTACTGTTCAGTCGTGCGAACACACGGGAATTAGTGGGTGCAACGGTTATTGTTGATAAAGATTATCCTGACTTGATTCTTCCGGATAAATTGTGGAAGCTAAACCTAAACAAACTTGTCGTCACAGAATATATGAAACAAGCGCTAAGTGCGAAATCGACAAGAGAATATTTTTCTGACCAAGCAACGGGTACTAGCGGATCTATGTTTAATGTGAGCATGGATAAATTAAAGAGATTAAAAATCACTTTACCACCATTGATGCTTCAGAATCAATTTGCTGACTTTATACAACAGACCGATAAATCAAAATTTGCTTTGCAGCAATCCCTCTTGACTCTCGAACTAACCTACAAATCCCTCATGCAAAAGTGCTTCCGATGCGAGATATTCTAACATCAATAGTGAGGTGACCAGCCATGTCCACCAACTTTGATTTTTTACTAAGAGATCCACAATTTGAACCTTTTGCTGAGGCTGCCGTCTCGGCGGAACTTGTGCTGCCCATTTCTCCTGCCCTGTGCGCTACGGCTTGCCGGACGGCGCTGGAGTTTGCGGTCAAGTGGGTGTACAGTGTGGATAGTTCGCTGCAAAAGCCTTATGAGGACAAGCTGGTCACCCTTATTAGTACCGAAGACTTCAAAGACCTAATTCCCACCGGCATGATCGCTAAGCTGGATTATCTGCGCAGGATCGGGAATAACGCTACCCATAACCCTAAAGGAGTCTCTAAAGATCAAGCTGTGCTTGGCCTGCAAAACCTGCACAGCTTTCTGGATTTTGTTGCCTACTGCTATGGGTCGAATTATGTGGAAACTGCCTTTGATAAATCTTTGCTAGAGGTTAAGCAGGTTGTCACGGTAGCTTCAGCCACTACAATTACCCCGGCCGCTGAGGAGGCACTGGACTTTCAAACCCTACTGGATGAGAACTTATCCAAGCGGGAGAAGCTGACTGCCAGACGTGCCTATCAGCTCAAACGAGGCTATACTGTCAAGCCCATGGATATGACTGAGGCCCAGACTCGCAAGGCTTATATTGATGTCATGTTGCAGGATGCCGGTTGGCAGCGGGGGACCAACTGGGTTGACGAATATCCTATAAACGAAATGCCCAACAAATCTAACAAAGGTTTTGCCGACTATGTGCTCTTTGCTGATAACGGTCTACCTTTAGCGGTGATCGAGGCCAAGCGTACCAGCGTTAATGTGGAAAAGGGGCGCCAGCAGGCGGTCCTCTATGCTGATTTTCTGGAAAAGAAGTTTGGACAACGGCCCATTATCTTCATGACCAACGGCTATGAAACCCGTATCTGGAGCGATAAATATTATCCCGAGAGACTGGTTTCCGGCATATATGCCAAGCGGGACTTGGAAAAAGAATTCAATAAAATGAATGACCGGGCACCGCTCAAGGCGGTATGGGTCAGTGATGAAATATCCAACCGCTATTATCAGAAAGAAGCGATACAGGCGGTTTGTGATGCCTTTGATCAGCGTAATAGGCGCAAAGCTCTTCTGGTTATGGCCACCGGTAGCGGCAAGACGAGAACGGTTATTTCTCTTGCTGATGTGCTTATCCGTCATGGGTGGGTTAAAAATCTGTTGTTTCTGGCTGATCGCAATGCGCTGGTAACCCAGGCCAAACGGGCCTTCCATAACCAGATGCCGAATCTTTCCTTGTGTAACCTCACTGAGGGAAAAGGGGAGGCCAGTGCGCGCGCGGTGTTTTCTACCTATCAGACCATGATGAACTGCATTGATGCTACCCGGGATGAGAGGGGTGACCGACTGTTTACACCCGGGCATTTCGACCTGATTATCGTCGATGAAGCACACCGTAGCATCTATAACAAGTACAAGGATATCTTTACCTACTTTGATGCACTGCTGGTGGGATTGACGGCCACGCCTAAGGATGAGATCGACAAAAACACTTATGGAATTTTTGATTTGGAAAGTGGTGTGCCAACCTACGGGTATGAGCTGGCACAGGCTGTTCAAGACGGTTATCTGGTGGACTTTGTGTCGATTGAAACTGCGCTGAAGTTCATGACCAAGGGGATAGCTTACGAAGAACTTTCGCCGGAGGAACAGGAGGAGTATGAGAATACGTTTGCCAATGAAGATGGCAATCTGCCAGCCTCTATCGATTCCGGTGCGCTTAATGAATGGATATTTAATCAGGATACTATAAAAAAGGCGCTGCATATCTTGATGCAGCACGGTCAACGAGTGGATTTTGGAGAAAAAATCGGCAAGACCATCATCTTTGCCAAAAGCCATAAGCATGCTGAGAAAATCCTAGAGGAGTGGAATCGGGAGTTTCCAGATTACCCCAACCATTATGCGCGGGTGATTGATAACTACACCAATTACGCTCAAAGCCTTATTGATGATTTTTCCGATAAAAACAAAATGCCTCAAATCGCTATCTCGGTAGATATGTTAGACACAGGTATTGATGTGCCAGAAATCCTCAACCTTGTCTTTTTCAAAAAGGTCTTGAGTCGGGCTAAGTTTTGGCAGATGATTGGACGCGGTACTCGCACCTGTGAAGGGCTAATCGACGGTAGGGACAAACAGCAGTTTTATATCTTTGACTTGTGTCGCAACTTTGAGTTTTTCCGCCTGCACGTTAAGGGACGCGAGGCCGGAGCGATGCCTACCCTACAGGAGAGGGTATACAACACCAAAGTTGAGATGGTATATAAGCTACAGGAGCTTTCCTTCCAATCCGATGCACTGAAAAATTACCGCAAAGAGCTTGTGCAGGATCTAGTGGCACAGGTAAAGGCCTTGCCGCGAGACAACTTTGCTGTAAAGCAGCACTTGCGGATCATTGATAAGTATCAGACAGAGGAAGACTTGGCGTTCCTTACCTATGAGAATACGTTGCAGATTGCCGAGCATATTGCGCCACTTGTTTTGCCCACAGGCGATGATATATCGGCGGCACGGTTTGATATGTTAATCTATCAGATCGAACTGGCTATGCTGACTGAGAAAAGCAGCAAACGGGCCAAGAACGATGTGGTCCACAAAGCGAGTGAGCTGACGAAATACGGTACTATTCCTGCCATTGCACAGCAACAGGAATTGATTGAGCAAATCGTCTATAACGATTATCTGGAGCGTGCGGGCATTGCTGACTATGAGGACATTCGGATAAAGTTGCGAGATTTGATAAAATACATACCTGAAAACGATCGGGTGCGTTATGATACCAACTTTACAGATGATGTTTTATCCATGGAGTGGAAAGAGTCCCAGCTGGATAACGATGATCTGGCAAACTACAAGAAAAAGGTCAACTACTATATTCTCCAGCATCAGGATATTCCGGTCATTACGAAGCTAAAAGGCAACCGGCCCCTGACTTCAGATGATGTGGAGTCGTTGGAAAGTATCCTGTGGAAAGAGTTGGGCACCAAAGAGCAGTATGATGCCCAGTATGGAAAAACTCCCCTCGGGGAGTTGGTGCGTTCCATTGTGGGGCTTAGTCAGAAGGCCGCTAACGAGGCATTTTCCCGTTTCCTAAATGATGCCGGGCTGGATAGCGGACAAATGTACTTTGTACGGCAGATTGTCAATTACATCGTTAAAAACGGCTTGATGAAGGATTTGTCGGTGCTGCAGGAAAGTCCCTTTACTGATAGGGGCAGCATCAGCGAATTGTTTAATGATGTCACTGTATTTATGGATTTGCGGGCGGTTATTGATGGTATAAACAGGAATGCGATGGTGGCTTAAAAAGACGCGATTAGGTAAGTGGTAATTTAGTGGTGATTTCCAGTTTCATAGCACCACTTGGCAATTTCTGCAACAAGCTCTAAGGGAAGAGGCTTACTGTAGGGCAACTGTAAAGCTCCTTTGCTGGTCTTATATTCCGTCAGACGAGGTGTGAAATGCTCCATGGCCTCAGCGCCGGGGTAGATGCCGATGTGGTTTTTGAAGCTTGCGAAATGAATGATATTATGCTTGCGCCAAAAGGTGGGCATACTCCACGAGATCTTCTCTTCGGTGTCTGGGATGGCGGCCTTGATGGCCTCGCGAATTTGGTTCAAGAGCGGTTGAACCTCTTCGGGCTGAGCGGCAATGTATTCGTCGATGGTTTTCATTAATCAAACAACCCCTTTAACAAACTGTTGGAAACCACGCTATCGCCACCGATAACCCGAACTTTTTGATCGATTATTTCGGAGGCCTGAAGATAAGCTCTGGCCTTAGCAGATTCACTGGACCCAATCAATAGCATGGGTGATCTCCTTTCTGCAGCTAAGACTGAGCCTGAAAGAGCATCAGGGTAATCCATTCCGGTAGCAAGATAGGCGGTATCGCCGGTAAGAGTGGAACGAAACTCTTCAAGGATAGCCAAGTTCGTCTCATAGCGATCACTTCCTGACAGACGCTTAGCTTGGGGAAGTTGATCAAAAACTTGATTGCTAATCACTCCTGCGCCACCAACAACATAAGTTTGCGTAAGTTCTTGCCTATTGATGAACTCTGCTAATTCGCCCTGTAGTTCATTAGCTGTGGTTAGCAGGATGGGTATGCCTTCGTTGGCGGCGACTGCCGCTGCTGACAAAGCATCTGGGAAATTCTCACCGGTGCAAATGAAAACTTTCTGGAAATCCCTAAGCTCCTTGGCAATAGAGAGTGAGGTTTCGTAGCGTGAAGCACCCGCGATTCTTCGGGTAGAGATTCCCTGCGCATTTAGAGTATGCTCGATTTCTTGAGAGACTACTCCGGTACCACCGATAATAAGGATATTCGTAGTGCCTAAACGATCGATCTCTGCGGCAATATCAGGGTCAAGAGCTTCGGTGGGAGTGAGAAGGATGGGAGCATTATACTTTTTCGCTAAGGGAGCTGCTGAGAGGGCATCTGGAAAATCTTGACCCGTCACCAAAATAGCGTAGGAAGATCCATCAGGGTAAGCTGCCTGAGAGATAGCTGCTGATGTTTGGTAGCGATTTTCTCCCCCAATCCGTTGACCGGGAAAGATATAGGTGAAGGATTCTTCCGGGCTATTCAAATTGATCTTGACTTCGCTGGAAACGGCATTCCCGCTTTGGTCCATGACAACAAGCTTAACCAAGACTTTCTTAACATTATAATAACTCAATTGATTTCGATTCAGGGCAGAGTGAAATTCATGGTTATTCTTCGTAGTATTCATGAGGAAATTAAGCTGAGGGCCTTTCTCAGGGTAGGTAACCCCGACGGTAGTATAAATCAGAGGTTCTGCTGAATCATCGGTAGTTTCTTGCCAGCTAAAAATAAGCTCTTGTGGAGTGATATCTAAGAATTCAAGTAAGGGTTTGGCGGGAGCCTCACGATCTGCTTTTCCCTGAAGTCCGGAGAGCTCTACAAAATATTCATAGAGTCCGGGAACCTCCCAAGCTAAAGGAATAGCTGTGTTTTCCTGGGGGCTGTATTGAAATGTGCTGTTTTGGGCTAGAGTTGGGCTGCCAAAGAGCTGAACATAATCATCTGCAGCTATCTCGGAGGCAGCCCACCGATGTTCGCCCTTGTTCAGTTCCTCGTATTGGTTTAACCCGCGGATTTTTGCATAGTTCGAAGATAGTAGGTCATTTTGATGACCTTCTTTTTTGTTAACGTAATAATATAGAAAATGATGGCCATATTCATGGGCCAGGGTCAATAAATAGTAAGGATTATCGTCGCCTACTCCGTAAAGGTCTATATAGCGGTCGGGGGAGAGCTTTTCATTAATCCATTCCCCATGCCACATTCCTACCGTGTGTTTCCCTCGAATATAATCAGGATAGAGATTGATATGAGATAAATAAGCGATTTCTTCGCCCATGGTGTTTTTCGTAAATTCGTCATATATCCATTGAAGCTTTTCTTTGGTGTAGCTTGGAACATAGCTGCGGATTTCTACGCCGTTGGCTCCTTGGTAAGTGAGGATGGGAGCTTCTTCACTTGCAACAACTGCATATTCTCCTAGGAAGGTAAATGTGAACAAGAGTATCGATATGAGTACGACTCTGCTTCCTTTTTTCAAGTGGTTCCCCCCTTTAAGTGTATATATTCACAGTAAAATAGCGGATTCCTTTTTTTTACGTGATTTATATTTTTATTTTTTATGCCTTTGAACATCGTAGCTTGTTAGGGGGAGCGGTGAACAAAAAGCAGCAATTGCATAGAATGGAGCAAAGTATCTGTCAATCCATAAGGATGACTTTTGATTGGAGCGAGCGCATTGTTTGAATGGTCTCGAATGGAGAAGGAAAAACAACAGATCCGATTGCTTCGGGATAAATACCAGGAGGCGGAGAGGCCTGGGGTATCCATCATCTTGCCTACTTCCAAACCAAAATATCTGGAAAATATTTTTGAGAATCTACAGCGGATTCAATATCCCGAGGTTGAGTATCTTGTCATTATCAATAACTCCCGGGTTGACCCCCAGGTATATCATGAGCGGTTTAAGGATTTTAAAGGAATCCGTTTTTTGGCTTTGGATGAAGGCTACACTTTAGGAGAATGTCTCAACTATGGGGTTGATCTGGCGAAATATAATTATATCGGAAAAATGGATGATGACGACTACTATGGGGCCTTTTTTTTAGAGGATCTTATGTTAGCTTTTAATTACACCTATGCTCAGATTGTCGGCAAGGGTGTGCATTTTGTCTTCTTTGAATCAAATCATGCTTTAGGGGTTCGCCTGCCCATTGCAGTACCTTATTCGACAGCTGAAGGGGCGTTTTATGAAAATCGCTATACGCGAGGTCCGTCTTTAGCGGGTGGAACCTTCATTGTTAAACGAGAGGTCTTTAGCAGGGTTAGATTTCAATCGGTTAATTTAGGCGAAGATATAAAATTTTTGCAAGACTGTACTAAGAAAGAAATCTCGATATATAGCGCAGACCGCTATAACTATGTATATAAGCGTCATGGGGACCGCATGGATCATACTTGGAATGTGAATTCCCTATTTGTGCAGAGGCAATCCCACATCATCGATCAAAGCGGTGATTTTGTACCCATCATTACGGTATAACTGCGAGGCTAGTAAGCTCTTTTGTCAATCAAGAAATGATTAGGCTCCTTGATTCCTATACGGGTTAAGGAGCCTAATTACTAGGGGAACGTTTTGATGCAGTTAGTTATGCAACTTATTTATGCGGTTTAGTTATGCATTTAGTCTTTAAAGTGAACCATCTGCATAGACAGGAGATGCGTTCGTAGGGTGATGTCTAAGGAATCCGGGGTCGAACGGGACTTATCTATCAATTCAGATTGTGTTGATATTTTTAGATTGAGATTTTCGCTGACACGAGAAGGCGTCAGATGAATTTCCACAGCTGAGGCAACATGGTGAATCGTATCATGAAGCTCATGAAGCTGATTCAGGTGATCCTTATAGGTTACTATGATGGGTATCCGAAAGGAAAAGGTTATATAAAAATAGTTGGGACGCTGAGAGATTGCGAGGAGGCTCACGGAATGAGCTTTGACTTCCGGATTAGCAAAGACTAGTCCTTCGGCTTTGGCGGACGGAGTGGGAAACTGGAAATGAAGATTAATGTCAAAGGGTTTAGGCGGTTTAAAATAGATTTTTTCTGTGACAAAGGAAGAGGATCTTTGGGATCTATGCCGGGAAGCCTCAGGAGTTATCAGTTTTTGGCTAGATTCTCCATAAGCTAATCCTTGCCGGATTTGCGCTGAGGGCGGAGCATAGAGAATACTAACTACAGTATGGTCCTCTGCATCGATAATGGTCAACTGATAATCGTTAGCCACCCAGAGCTTAGAACCGTCAGGGACAAGGAGAAGATCCCTAGGAGCATGGATGTTAGGGATAGTTGTTAAGACTCGATTCTCGCAGGTAGAAATAATACTTATGGAATTATCATCGAAATTCGTGATATAAGCCAATGGTCTACTGGGATGGAGGGTAATTCGTTGTGGGTTAGCTCCCACCGGAATAAAGGCGATTGTATTTTGAAGCTCACGATCGATGACAGAAACTTGGTTATCTCCGCTAAGGACGATATAGAGCAATTCTTCATTAGGGGACAAGGCGAGATTAGAGGGACGAGAGCCTAAAGGATAAGTGGCGACCACTTGCTTTGTGTCCGCATCAATTAGGGAAACGGAGGGGCTGGTATGTTGGGTCGCATAGAGTCGTTTACTATCGACGGAGAGGACAAGACCAATGGGTTCATGACCCACTGGAATCGTGGCCGTTACCCTATCTTGATGCAGATCAATGACTGAGATTGTATGGTCATCAGAGTTTGCTACATACCCCTTATGACCGATCGGGTCGATGACTAGGGTCCGGGGTCCCTTGCCAACAGTAATCGTTTTTATTACAGCTAGAGAATTGCAAAAGATAACAGAGATCGTATCACTGCCATAGTTAGGAACATAAATCTTATCTTCTGCGGGGAACCAAGCCAAATAGCGGGGATCAACACCCACGGGAATCATCCCCACGATTTTTTCTTGGTCAGGGTGATAAGCAATTACATCTCCGGGTAATGAGGGATCGATTCCCGATAGAGTTACCCATGCTAGTGGGGTGCGCGTCATTTCGTGTCTGGCCTCCTTTCAGAGAGTCTAAGGTATCTTATTCAGGAGAGTAGACTAAGTGTTGCAAAAAACCCACGACTTGGAAAAAGCTTTAGAGAATAGTCTGTTTAAGGTCTACTACCTTTTTTATACAATTAATATTGACTTAGATGTCATAATGTATATAATGTATATATACAATAATAACGTAATAACAGGAAGTGATTCTTTGGATATTATTATAAGCAACTCCAACGGCAAGCCGATTTATGAACAGATAACTTCCCAGATAAAGAATTTGATTATCTCTGGAGAACTCAAACCTGGAGAAGCCCTTCCCTCCATGCGCCTTTTAGCAAAGGAATTGCGGATCAGCGTGATTACCACAAAAAGGGCATATGAGGACTTAGAAAGGGATGGGTTTATCGAATCAATTACGGGAAAGGGAAGTTTTGTTGCCTTACAAAACAGTGAATTTATTCGGGAAGAACATTTGCGCAAGGTAGAAGAATACCTCCAAAACACTATTGAAACGGCAAAGATAGCGAATATTTCCTTAGAAGAACTAATTGAGATCATGACCATGCTTTATGAAGAAGGGGAGAGGTAAATGGAAAATGTCTTAGAGGTGAAAAACCTATCCAAGGACTACGAGGGCTTTCATTTACAAAATGTCAGCTTTTCCTTACCCAAGGGCTGTATTATGGGCTTAATCGGAGAGAATGGGGCGGGTAAAAGTACCACTATAAAGTTACTTTTGAATCTTATCCACCGCGATGGAGGAGACATACAAATCTTTAGCAAGTGTAATCTAACCCATGAAAAAGCGATAAAAGAAGAGTTAGGAGTAGTCCTTGATGAAAGTAATTTTCCCGATAATCTGTGTGCTAGGGATATCGATTTAGTGATGAAGAGTGTCTATGCAAAGTGGGATCAAAATGTATTTAGCAGTTATCTGAGAAGGTTCGCTTTACCGGATAGAAAGAGGGTTAAAGACTATTCCAAAGGAATGAAGATGAAGCTGTCCATTGCCGTGGCTCTTTCTCATCATCCGCGATTTCTGATTCTTGATGAAGCGACCAGTGGACTAGACCCTATGGTGAGGGAAGAAATCTTGGACATTTTCTTAGAGTTTATTCAAGATGAAGAGCACTCGATTCTTATTTCTTCCCACATTATCAGTGATCTGGAAAAGATCGCTGACTATATTACTTTTATCCATAAAGGAAAAGTAATGTTCAGCGAAGTTAAGGATTCCCTTCTTGAGGACTATGGAATTCTTAAGTGCACCCATACAGAGTTTGACCAATTAGATAAAGAGTTAATTATAGGATGCCGTAAAAACCAATTTGGGGTGGAAGCTTTGGTGAGAAGGAAAAAGTTGCAAGGGAAGTTTTTGATTGATTCAGCGGGGATCGAGGACATCATGTTATTTCATAGCAGGGGGGCAGGAAGATGAAAGGATTGATAATTAAGGATGTCTTTGCCCTGAGGCAGCAAGGTAAAATTCTCTTAGGGTTGCTAGCCTTCTATGCCTTTTACTCTATAATGTTTGAAAATATAAGCATGCTGGCGGCCATGATTGTCCTCTTATGCGTCATGCTGCCTTTAACCACTATGGCCTATGATGAAAAGAGTAAATGGGAGAAGTATGCACTATCAATGCCAATCGAAAGAAAAACAATCGTCCAAAGCAAATATTTATTTGCAATCGTCGCTGAGCTAATAGGAGTAGTTATTGTTGGAATTCTAAGTGGGCTTATCGTACTTTTTACAGACGAAATGAAAATTATGGAAATGCTCATCATGACCCTAGTAATCGGCGGGGTCGGGTTGGTTTTTCTCGCTATTATCCTACCCATTCTGTTTAAGTTCGGCGTAGAAAAGGCAAGGTTTATCATGCTCATAGTTGTTTTTATTCCAACTATGCTTGTGATGATGATACCCCATTTGGACATTGTCCCTCCAAGTATCCAGATAGTAAAGCTGTTTGGGTATTTATCTCCGCTTATCATCTTAGGTTTACTCATGTTTTCCATTAAGATGTCTATTGCAATATATAACAGAAAAGAGTTTTAGTGTGTATAATCCAATGAAGGGAGTGTCCGGACGGACACTCCCTTCATTGGTATCGAATATTATTTATTGGTGCCATGCTGCTTATTGGGCAGCTTGCGGTCAGGATTTCCCTTACCTTGATGCTTTTGATTTTCTTCTGCTTTCTTTTTGTCCTCATTAAATTTATCTACAAAGTTCATGGTTACCTCCTTGTTGTATTAAATCATTATTACTTTAACCATTGACGAAATAAAACATTCTTTCTTGGTTTTGTTTTGTGGCAATATTCGACAGGTGCAATGTGCTATATTAATAGTTGGTCAAGCAGTTATTTTTTATTTTTAACAGTTCTATTGACTAAGATCAAAAAAGGAAAAGTGGAGTTAGGAAAGATGCCAAAGAAATTAATGCATAATTTACGCGAGACGGGTATCGGATTTCTTAAAGATATCCCCTGGGGTACTCATATTTGTGGGTTCTATCAAAGCAAGCAGGACTTGTTGGATATTTTAGTACCGTATTTCGAAGCGGGGTTAAAGCATAACGAATACTGCATGTGCGTACTGTCGGATCCCCTTAGCATAAGTGAAGGGGTACTGGTCTTTAGGGCGAAGATCCCCAATTTTGATAGATATTACCGAAGTGGCCAGATTGAGATACTGACCCATAACGAATGGTACCTAAAGTATGGGAACTTTGACGGTAATAAGGTTGTTGAGGGATGGGGTAAAAAAGTTAAACAAGCCCTTGACTATGGCTACGAGGGTATTCGCGTAAGTGGTAATACAAGTTGGCTAAAAAAGCGATATTTCAGATCTTTTATGGATTATGAAGCATTGGTTGAGATGAAGATTGGCTCAATGCGCATGATCGCCCTATGTACTTTCCAGCTCGATCAGTGCAGCCTTCATGAGGTGATTGATGTTGTGAATAATCACCAATTTTCATTTATTCATACTAGCGATAGTGTAGAGAATCTATATCAAATTGCAAAATTTGATCGTATGAATCTTGTTGGAAAAATGGCAGCCAGTATTGCTCATGAAGTTCGTAACCCCATGACCACGGTCCGTGGTTTTCTTCAATTGCTAGGATCGAGGGAAGAGCACCATGCGGGAAAGTCGACCTTTGACCTCATGATCTCAGAGTTAGATCGTGCTAATGAGATTATCACAGAATTTTTGTCATTGGCAAAAACAAAGCCAAGCGAAATGAGCTCGCAAAATTTGAATGCAATCTTGACCACTCTTTATCCCCTTTTGCAAGCAGACGCCTTTAATCATAATAAAAAAATCAAATTAGATGTGGAAAGAATACCCGAGCTTCTGCTCAATGGGAAGGAAATTACTCAATTGGTGCTCAACCTATGCCGAAATGGTTTGGAGGCGATGGAGGAAGGTGGCTGTCTACGAATTCAAACCTATTCTGAAGGTGACGGGGTTGTTTTAAGCGTTGAAGATGAAGGCTGCGGGATTCCACCTGAGAGTATCGACAAATTAGGTATGCCCTTTTTTACTACGAAAGAAGAGGGCTCTGGTCTTGGACTGGCTACCTGTTACAATATTGTCGCTAACCATAATGCACGAATCAATGTTGACACCTGTTCAAGTGGAACGACCTTTTTTGTGAGGTTCAAGCTTCCTGAAGTAGAAGAGAGAGTTTTGATTAATATTGCTCGTTAGTTTGGAGACTGTGACTTTAATAAATGAAAGAAAGTGGTAGATTGGAGTATGCATAATATTCTTTTTCTCCCACTTTTCTTTTTGAGGCTATTCTACGCTATTGTATGATTTTTTGACGTTCAGGAAATGGAAGGGGAACGGATGGAAAAACCGAACGTTTAGAATAGGAATTAGGGAAACGTTCGAAAAACTATTGACCATTTTGGTAAGAAAAGCTACAATGGGTTCAGAAGATAATTTCTCATGATAGTTACCTAACATCTAAATATGGCGTTCATATAATCGCGGAGATAGGGTCTGCAAGTTTCTACCGGGCTACCGTAAATGGCCTGACTATGAGCGAAAGTGTGCCTAGGGTATTTTCCCGAGCGGCACAGGTCTGATGGTTATAATACTAAGTGGATTCACTTAAGGAGTGGGTCTTAGCTTTGCCGTTGGATTACACCGAAGGGACAAAAGCCCAGGCGGGAAGGTTTCACTCTTTTTTCTAAAGTGGAATCTATCCGTCTGGGCATTTTTAATTTATTTCAGCAAACACTTTGGGGAAAGATAGGACTAAAGGATTGAATTTAGGAGGGAATCATGGAACAGCAAGCTGTAAAGCGCATTTATGTGGAGAAGATGCCTAGTTTTAATATCGAAGCCCAAGGATTATTGCAGGATATCCGAGAGAACCTTGGCATTAATGGCTTAGAGGACTTAAGAATTATTAATCGCTATGATATCGCTGGGATTAGTGCAGAAGAATACGCTCAGTCCCGGAACATAATCTTCGCAGAACCAACTGTGGACTTAATCTATGATGAACACTTAGAGATTCCTTCTTCAGATCGCGTGTTTGCCATGGAATATCTTCCCGGCCAATATGACCAACGAGCTGATTCGGCGGCCCAATGTATCCAGATTCTCACGCAAAAAGAGCGGCCGGAAGTGCTTTCCGCCAAGATGATTGTACTTAAGGGCCAATTAACAGATCATCATTTTAACCGCATTAAGAATTATTACATTAACCCTGTAGAATCTCGTGAAGCCAGCTTGGAAAAACCAGCTAGCCTATCCTTAGAAGTAGATGTCCCGAATGATGTGGAGGTTGTTGAAGGTTTTACCCAGATGACGATGACAGAGCTAGAGGGATTTTATCAAGGGGCCGGGCTTGCCATGAGCCTGGAGGACTTAACCTTCTGCCAAGGGTATTTTCGAGATGAGGAAAAACGCAACCCCACCATCACGGAGATTCGAGTCATCGATACTTACTGGTCTGATCATTGTCGCCATACCACGTTCTTTACCCAGTTGCAAGACATCGCCATTGAGGAAGGGGATTATAGTGCTCCTATCCGCAAGGCCTATGAAGATTATCTTGCTTCCCGAGAGTTTGTTTATGGGGATAAGGTTCAAGGGCGTGATATATGTCTAATGGATTTAGCTGTGATCGGCATGAAAGAACTAAAGAAAAAAGGACTCTTAAAGGATCTGGATGAGTCCGATGAGATCAATGCCTGCAGCATTGTGGTCGATGTTGAAATCGACGGCAAAACAGAAGAATGGCTTGTGATGTTCAAAAATGAAACTCATAACCATCCTACAGAAATCGAGCCCTTCGGGGGAGCGGCTACCTGCTTAGGCGGTGCCATTCGGGATCCCTTGTCCGGTCGGACATACGTCTATCAGGCCATGCGAGTAACCGGAAGCGGAGACCCCCGGGCGAAAGTAGAAGAGACTCTGCCAGGAAAACTTCCTCAACGCAAGATTACTACTGGGGCAGCAGCTGGTTATAGCTCCTATGGCAACCAAATCGGCTTAGCCACGGGACAAGTTGCGGAAGTTTATGATGAAGATTTTATCGCCAAACGGATGGAGATTGGTGCTGTTATTGCGGCAGCTCCTCGGGGAAATGTCGTGCGCCAAGCCCCTGAACCGGGTGATGTGGTGGTTTTAGTCGGCGGCAGAACCGGTCGCGACGGTTGCGGTGGTGCTACAGGCTCCTCTAAGGAACATACCACTGAATCATTGGCCAGCTGTGGAGCTGAAGTACAAAAAGGTAATCCTCCCACAGAGAGAAAAATCCAGCGCTTATTCCGCAATCCCAAGGTCAGCACCATGATTAAGAAATGTAACGACTTCGGAGCAGGGGGAGTCTCGGTGGCTATTGGTGAGTTGACCGATGGCTTAGAGATCAACTTGGATGCGGTTCCAAAAAAATATGAGGGCTTAGATGGTACAGAGTTGGCGATCTCCGAATCCCAGGAGCGTATGGCGGCGGTTATCGCAGTAGAAAACCTAGAAGACTTTGTCCAATATGCTGATGCAGAAAATCTTGAGGCAACTCTAGTGGCTACAGTCAGTGCAACCCCACGCTTGAATATGACGTGGCGCGGCAAAAGAATAGTCGATATCAGTCGTGAGTTTTTAAATACTAACGGAGTAAAGCAAAAAGCAAGTGTAGTTGTAAAACTTCCTGAGAGCAATCGGAACTACTTTAAGCAACTCCCCAATAGTTCCTTAGACAAAGTTGCTGCTCAACAAGCTACTCTAAAGGAAGCTTGGTTGGCTAATTTGCAAGATCTTAACGTCTGCAGTCAAAAGGGTCTAGTGGAGCGCTTTGATAGTACGATCGGTGCTAATACTGTATTAATGCCCTTTGGAGGAAAATGTCAGACAACTCCCGCCGAGGGAATGGTGGCTAAGATCCCTCTGGAATCCGGAGAAACCCATACAGCGACAGCCATGACTTATGGCTATAACCCTCAATTGGCAAAATGGAGTCCTTTCCACGGGGCCTTATACGCAGTGGTTGAAGCGGTAACCAAAATGGTAGCTCTAGGGCAAGATTACGGAAAAATTCGTTTAACGCTCCAGGAGTATTTTGAAAAACTGGGTAATGATCCAGAGAAATGGGGGAAACCCTTCAGTGCCCTACTTGGAGCACTATATGCTCAAAAGCAGTTTGGGATTCCGGCTATTGGTGGTAAGGACAGCATGTCTGGATCCTTTATGGATCTTAATGTTCCTCCTACTTTAGTGGCCTTTGCTGTGGGTGTATTGCATACCGATCACGTGGTATCCCAGGAGTTTAAAGAAGCGGGGAGTCAAGTCGTTTTAGTTTCCTCCCGTCGGGATGAAAATGAAGTCATCGACTTCGAACATCTAACTCGGAATTTTAACAAGGTTCATGAGCTCATCCAATCCGGCAAGGTTTATGCTTCTCATACAGTAAAAATGGGCGGACTAGCGGCTGCCCTCACGAAGATGGCCTTTGGTAATCGCCTAGGGATGAAGTTTTTAACCCCAATGGCTATGGAAGACCTATTCCGTGCGGATTACGGCTCGCTAGTGCTAGAGATTCCTGAGTCAGGTAATCTTGAGGAGCTATTTGGGGAAGTTAACTATAAGGTTTTAGGCAGCACTCAAGCTAAACCAGCTATAGAGCTTGATGGCTTTGAAATCGCCTTAGCCGATGCCTTAGCCGTTTGGGAAAAGCCTTTAGAAAAAATCTTCCCAACCCAAACCACCCAGGTGGGCCTGCCACAGAATTTTTCCTACGGAGAGCGTAACCTCCACAGACCCTCCACCAAGATTGCTAAGCCTCGGGTCTTTATCCCAGTTTTTCCGGGAACCAACTGCGAATATGATTCGAGGAAGGCTTTTGAGAAGGCTGGAGCAGTGGTAGAAACTTTGGTAGTACGCAATCTTACCCCTAATCATGTAGAACAGTCTATACAAGGGATTGTTAAGGAAATAGAGCACTCGCAGATCATCATGCTCCCTGGCGGTTTTAGCGCGGGTGACGAGCCCGATGGTTCGGGGAAATTCATCGCTACCATGTTCCGCAATCCGCGTATTAAAGAAGCAGTCATGAAATTGCTCACCCAAAGAGATGGACTTATTTTGGGCGTTTGCAATGGTTTCCAAGCCCTTATCAAACTCGGTCTGGTGCCATATGGCGAAATTATCGATCTAGACGAAAGCTCCCCGACCTTAACCTATAACAAAATTGGACGCCATGTCTCCTGTATGGTGCAAACCAAAGTGGTTTCCACATTATCACCTTGGTTTAGCGGGATGGAAGTAAACGATATCCATACTATTCCTGTCTCCCATGGGGAAGGACGTTTTGTGGCTAACCCTGCTATTATTCAAAAGCTCAGGGAAAGAGGCCAGATTGCAACCCAATATGTCGACCTGGCTGGCAACCCCAGCAATAATGTCAACTTTAACCCCAACGGTTCCGATGAAGCCATCGAAGGAATCACCAGCCCAGACGGTCGCGTCCTTGGTAAGATGGGCCACTCCGAGCGCGAGGGTGCAGGCATTGCTATCAACATCCACGGCAATAAGTATCAGCCGATCTTCGCAGGCGGCGTCAACTACTTCAGAGGATAATCCAAGCTTAGAAATATAAGACCCGAAATGATCCAGAATACCTCAGAAACTTAGAACGACCTGTAAGCGTCGCTTCACATACAATAGTGAACGATTTGCGTGGAAGGGCGTTACAGCGAACGACGCTTTCGTAGCATAGCGGAGCCACTGGTTCACATCAGGTATTACCCGTAGGTTTGGCGGGAGCTGCTATGAAAGCGAGTTCGCTAGCCCTGGAACGCCTGAGTGAACGTATGTATGTGAAGCGACACGACCCCAGATACTCTAATCCAAGCTTAATTACGTGAATGGAGGAATATTTATGACCCAAGTCGGTATCGTCATGGGCAGTGACTCAGACTACAGCGTCATGGAAGACGCCATCAAAGCCCTCAAAGAATTTGGAGTTAGCTATGAAGTGAAGGTCTCCTCGGCACATCGAACCTTGGAACGGACCTTGAATTGGGTCAATGGATTCGAAGGGCAAGGGGGCCAAGTGATAATTGCTGGGGCTGGGATGGCCGCTCATTTGCCCGGTGTGGTGGCAGGAGCAACAACTTTGCCCGTGATCGGGGTGCCGATTCGCAGTGGTGCCTTGGAAGGGTTAGACGCCCTTTATGCCATCGTCCAGATGCCCCCGGGTGTCCCGGTGGCAACCGTAGGCATCAATGGAGCTAAAAATGCCGGACTTTTGGCGGTTCAAATGCTTGCTCTTTCCGATCAGAGCCTGCGCGAGGCTTTGAAAAACTATCGTGTGACGATGGCAGAAGGAGTAGAGGCCAAGGATAAGGCACTGCAGGAGAAACTCAAAATGGAAAGGGAGATTACCCCATGATTGAACGATATACTCTTCCCGAAATGGGCCGCGTCTGGACGGATCAACATCGCTTAGAACTTTGGCTGAAGATAGAAATTGCTGCCTGTGAGGGGTGGTCGAAGATTGGTAAAATACCCGAAGAGGCTGTTCAGGTCATCCGTGAAAAAGCCAGCTTCTCTTGGGAGAGAGTAAAGGAAATTGAAGAAATCACTCATCATGATGTATTGGCGTTTACCACCAATGTAGCAGAAAATGTCGGAGAGCCAGCTAAGTATATTCACCTTGGCCTCACTTCCTCAGATGTTCTAGATACAGCCTTATCTTTGCAAATGGTAGAAGCTGCTGACATACTGCTGAAAAAGCTAGAGCGCTTGGAAGAGGCCTTGAAAACTCGGGCCCTCGAACATAAGGACACCTTAATGATGGGAAGAACCCATGGCATTCATGCTGAACCGATCACTATGGGTTTGAAATTTGCTCTATGGTATGAAGAGATTAAACGGCAAACTCGACGCATGGAATTTGCCCGTGAGGAGATTCGCGTCGGCAAGATTTCCGGTGCAGTGGGGACATTCGCTAATGTGGATCCCCGGGTCGAGGAATGGGTGTGTGCATCCCTTGGTTTGAACCCAGCACCGATCTCAACCCAAGTGTTGCAGCGAGATCGCCATGCTTTTTATGTGACAACATTAGCTGGAGTTGCCAGTTCATTAGATAAGATAGCTACCGAATTAAGAAATCTGCAGCGCACCGATGTGCATGAAGTCGAAGAACCCTTTGCCAAAGGTCAAAAAGGTTCCTCAGCAATGCCCCATAAGAAAAACCCCATTACTGGAGAGAGAATCTGTGGTATGGCTAGAGTTATTCGCGGCAATGCCCAAACAGCTTTAGAAAATGTAGCTCTTTGGCATGAACGGGATATCTCTCATTCATCTGCGGAACGAATTATTTTACCGGACAGTACGATCGCACTGGATTATATCCTGGAAAAGATGATCAAACTGATCGAGGGCTTGCGGGTCTTTCCGGAAAAAATGCAGCAGAATATCGATAAGGTCGTGGGTTTAATCTTCTCCCAAAGGGTTATGCTTGCTTTGGTCAAAAAGGGATCGAGTCGGGAGGATGCTTATGCTTGGACCCAACGCAATGCAATGCAGGCTTGGGAGACCAAGGAGGCTTTCCAGTCTTTAGTGCTTAAGGATCAAGAGATTCGCAAATACCTGACGGAAGCAGAGATCGAGGGGCTCTTCGATTACCACTATCATACTAAACATATCGATACGATCTTTAAAAGAGTCGGACTACTATAAGACCCATGTCTAATTTACTGCGGAATTGACCCCGCGTCGTTCCCTAAGTTCATGATAGAAGGAGATATGCAATGAAAAAACGTGAAATGGTATACGAGGGCAAAGCCAAGAAGGTTTTTGTCACGGATCAAGAAGACATCTATTGGTTGGAATATAAGGATGACGCTACAGCCTTTAATGGTGAAAAGAAAGGAACAATTGGTGACAAAGGAATTGTCAACAACCGACTATCGGCTCTCTTTTTTAATGCCTTGGCAAAGGCTGGTATTCCCTCCCACTTTGTAGAATTACTCAATGATCGAGAAATGCTCGTGCGCAAATTAGAAATGATTCCTTTGGAAGTGGTCGTACGCAATATCGCAGCCGGCAGCTTAGCGAAACGTCTAGGTGTCGATGAAGGATTTCAACTTACACACCCGGTTGTAGAATTGTATTATAAGGATGATGCTTTAGGGGATCCATTCGTCAATGAATCCCACGCCTTAGCCATGGGCTGGGCGAAAGCGGAAGAGCTTCAAGAAATCCAAGAACTGGGGCGCCGCATCAATGGGATATTGCAAAAGATTCTGGACCAAGCGGGGATCATTTTGGTGGATTTCAAATTGGAATTTGGTAAATATGAGGGTAAAGTGCTTTTAGGGGATGAAATATCTCCTGATACCTGCCGTTTTTGGGATAAGGAGACTCGGGAAAAGCTGGATAAAGATCGTTTTCGTCGTGATCTCGGTCAAGTTGAAGAGGCTTACGAGGAAGTCTATCGTCGGGTCAGCGCAGTCCTTAAAGCTTAGATAGCGTCATCCTGACGGAGAGGATGACATTTATATTTGGCATTAAATTGATGAGGAGGGTATCGAATTGAGAGAGCCCTGGGATGATAAACCAAATGAAGAATGTGGTGTTTTCGGCATTTATGCGCCTGAGCAAGAGGTAGCCCGTCTCACCTATTACGCCCTTTATGCTTTGCAGCATCGAGGACAGGAAAGCGCCGGAATTGCCGTTTCGGATGGACGTACAATACAAGTTCACAAAGGCATGGGTTTGGTTTCCGAAGTCTTCTCGGAAAGAGTGTTGGTAGAGCTTAATAGCAAAGGAAAAATGGCGATTGGCCATGTGCGTTACTCAACGACGGGTTCCAGCCTCCTTGCCAATGCGCAGCCTCTCGTTGTTCATTACCAAAAGGGAATGATGGCCCTAGCTCACAATGGAAACTTGACTAATGCGGCAGAGCTACGCGAAGAGTTAGTCAAGGATGGAGCAGTATTTCAGACGACAGTCGATACAGAAGTAATTGTACTATTGATCGCTCGTTATTATCGAAGTAGCTTGGAAGACGCTCTTGTGAAGACCATGTTAGATTTGCAAGGAGCCTATTCGCTGGTGATTGCTGCAGATAACAAGATCATGGGGGTACGGGATCCTTATGGCGTTCGTCCCTTATGCATTGGTCAACTTGAAGGCCGTTATTGTCTTGCTTCGGAAAGTTGTGCCCTAGATACCATAGGCGCAGAATTTGTACGTGATGTTTTGCCGGGGGAAATCATCACGATCGATGAGGATGGTCTGCACTCACGACAAGGGTTGCCATCTCAGACCACAGCAGTCTGTGCCTTCGAATACATTTATTTAGCTCGCCCGGATAGCACCATTGACCAATTGAACGTGACGGAAAGCCGTCGCAGAATGGGCATTGAACTAGCGAGAGAATACCCAATCGAGGCAGATATTGTAATTCCGGTACCTGATTCGGGGATGACTGCTGCTCTTGGCTACGCAGAGGAATCCGGTATACCTTTTGCCCAGGGCTTGCTGAAAAACCGTTATGTAGGAAGAACCTTTATACAGCCCACCCAAGAAATGCGTGAAGTCGCAGTGCGTTTGAAGCTGAATGCCAATGCCCAAGTGATACGGGGTAAACGGGTAATAATGATTGACGATTCGATCGTGAGAGGGACCACCAGTTCGCGAATCGTTGAAATGCTCCGCAAGGTGGGGGCCAAGGAAGTCCATCTCCTCATCTCCAGTCCTCCGGTACTCTACACTTGCTATTATGGCATTGATACGGCCGAGCGGGAAAAACTCATCGCCACAAATATGGATCTGGAAGGGATTCGCCAATATGTGGGCGCAGACTCACTTTATTATTTATCTGATGAAGGTGTGCGCAGAGCCTTAGGAAACTTGTCCGTCTGTATGGCTTGTTTTGATGGGAATTACCCTGCCGGAATGCCTACGGCGGCTAAAGGCAAACTGGATGCCTGTAAAGGAAAGTGTTAAAATTTTACTGGATAGATAGAAAGGTGGATCAGTGATGGGATATTCTTATCGTCAGGCAGGGGTAGATATCGATGCGGGAAATCAGGCTGTGGAATTGATGAAGCCTGCCGTAAAAAGGACACTGAGGCCGGAGGTCATGGGTGGGCTCGGCGGCTTTGGCGGGCTCTTTGCTTTGGATCTTAAAAAATATCCGGAACCGGTTCTGGTTTCCGGCACGGATGGTGTCGGGACAAAGCTCAAACTGGCCTTTCAGATGAATCGGCATGATACCATCGGCCAAGACGCGGTGGCCATGTGTGTGAATGATATTTTAGTCCAAGGTGCGGAACCCTTGTTCTTCCTCGATTATTTGGCTGTAGGCAAGCTGGTACCTGAGCAAGTGGCTGAGGTCGTGGGGGGAATTGCCAAGGGCTGTGAGCTGACCGGGTGTGCACTTATCGGCGGTGAGACTGCAGAGATGCCAGGCTTTTACGCCCAGGGAGAATATGATATTGCCGGCTTTGCTGTAGGAGCAGTAAACCGCCCGGATCTGATCGATGGCTCGCAAATTAAAGAGGGCGATGTCTTAATCGGTATTGCTTCATCCGGTTTTCATAGCAACGGTTATTCCTTGGTACGGAAAGTCTTTACTCCGGACCTTTGGGATAAGGTCTACCCTGAGTTAGGGGAAACCTTAGGCGAGGCACTCCTTCGTCCCACGCGGATTTATGTGAAGAGTGTCCTTCCCTTGTTAGAAAAAAAACAGATTCTTGGGATGGCCCATATTACTGGGGGAGGCCTAACTGAAAACATTCCCCGTATACTTCCGGAAGGTTTGGGAGTAAGTGTTGATCGTTCCGCCTGGCAGGTTCCTGCTCTATTTAAGCTATTACAAACCATGGGTGAGGTTGCGGAAGAAGAAATGCTCCGCACCTTTAATATGGGTATTGGTTTTGTATTAATCGTCCATCCTCACGATGTAGAAGAAATCCAGGGTCAGCTCCGGGCAGCAGGGGAAGAAAGCTTTGTCTTTGGAGAGGTTCAAGGACAGAGCAAAGGAGTGAATTACCGTTGATGCGGATCGGGGTATTGGCTTCCGGACGGGGAAGCAACCTACAGGCCTTAATTGAGGTCTGGAAGCAGGGCATGCTGGGGGGAGATATCGTCGCTGTAGGCTCAGACCGAGAGGATGCTTTGGCTTTGCAAAGGGCTCAAGATGTAGGCATACTGAATCAAGCCTTTCCCCTTCGCAATTATGCGACCCGGGATAAACAGGAAGAGGCAATCCTGCACTGGTTGAGAGAGCAGGGGGTAGAACTTCTGGTTCTCGCCGGATTTATGCGGGTGTTGAGCCAGGAATTTCTGCAAGCCTGCCAAATTCCCGTCATTAACATCCATCCTTCGTTGCTACCGGCTTTTCAGGGCCTTCATGCTCAAAGGCAGGCCATTGAATATGGGGTCAAGCTTTCCGGTTGTACGGTTCACTATGTGGATGAGGGGCTGGATAGTGGTCCTATTATCCTTCAAGAGGCTGTAGTAGTGTTGCCGGAAGATACAGAAGCATCCCTATCGGACCGCATTCTGGAAGTAGAGCATCGAATATATCCTGAAGCCGTAAGACTGGTGGCGAGTGGACAAGTCAGACGACAGGGGCGAATCGTAGAGATTCTCTGCTAAACACGGCAATAAGAAGATTTAGTATGAGGGGGCTTATTTGATGAGAAGAGCAATGCTCAGTGTTTCTAATAAAACCGGACTGGTAGAATTTGCACGGGGACTGGTGGAGCTAGGCTTTGAATTGGTTTCCACTGGGGGAACCTTTAAGACATTGACCGGTGCAGGGCTACCTGTAAGCTATGTCACAGAGATTACGGGCTTTCCTGAAATACTTGATGGACGAGTCAAGACACTGCACCCGAAGGTCCATGGAGGTATACTCGCTCGCGGTACAGCCGAGCACTTACAACAGCTCGAAGAGAATGGAATTGGCCTCATTGAACTAGTAGCGGTTAATCTTTATCCCTTTAAAGAAACTATCGCCAAACCGGGAGTGGAATTTCAGGAGGCCATTGAAAATATTGATATCGGCGGTCCCTCGATGGTGCGGGCGGCGGCAAAAAATCAAGAACGTGTTAGTATCGTCGTAAATCCGGAGCGTTACGGGGAAGTTCTGCAAGCAATGCGCGACCAAGGCGAAGTGCCTTATGACTTGCGTAAACGTTTAGCCGCCGAGGCCTTTGCTCATACGGCTGAGTATGATCGCTATATTGCGGACTATCTAGCACAAGAACTAGCGAAGGAATCGGTTGGAAGCACCACTTCTACCGATCAATCCGTTTTCCCTGATTCCATAACCCTCTCCGGCCAGAAGATCCAAGACCTCCGCTATGGGGAGAATCCTGACCAAAGGGCTGCTTTCTATCGAGGAATCGGTTCAGAAGGGACTTTAGCCCATGGTAAACAGCTCCAGGGGAAAGAACTCTCCTACAACAACTGGATGGACATGGATGCTGCTTGGGGAATTGTAGAAGATTTCAGCGAGCCGGCTTGTGCCATAATTAAACATACTAATCCTTGCGGAACAGCCCTTGGCGAAACTGCCCTCGTAGCCTATGAAAGAGCTCTGGCAGCGGATCCGGTATCGGCTTTTGGAGGGATTATCGCTTTCAATCGGGAAATCGAAGCACCCTGTGCCGAAGCCTTGAAAGGCCATTTTTACGAGGTCATTGTGGCCCCTAAGTTTAGCGAAGAGGCCCAAGTGATTTTAAAGGAAAAGAAAAACCTCCGTCTGGTTCAAGTAACACCGGGCGCACAACAGGGAACTACACCCTGGAAGGTACGCTCGATTCAAGGTGGATATTTAATTCAGGAAGAAGATAAAGGTACAGTACCGGTTACCGATTGGGAGATCGTTAGTGATCTAAAGCCGACGACTCAAGATATTCTAGAATTGGATTTTGCTTGGCGGGTTGTGAAGCATGTCAAGTCCAATGCGATTGTGCTTGCTAAAATGAGCCAAACCCTTGGGGTGGGCGCTGGTCAGATGAACCGGGTCGGTTCTGTGAAGATTGCCTTAGAGCAAGCTGGCGAAAAGGCTCAAGGAGCCTATCTCGCATCTGACGCTTTCTTTCCTTTCCCAGATTCCTTGGAAGAGGCTGCTAAAGCAGGGATTCGTGCTGTGGTTCAACCCGGTGGCTCGGTCAAAGATGCGGAAGTCATCGAGGCAGCTAATCGTTTAGGCTTGATTCTGATGTTTACCCATCGACGTCACTTTAAGCACTAATGCGGACAGTTTGCACCCTATATCTGGGGTCACTATGGGTTGCATTCGATTAATCAATGAGTAAAGTAGGTAGGTGTCCTATGGGAAAAAAGGTTTTGCTGGTAGGTAATGGGGGCAGGGAACATGCCCTTGCTTGGAAAATAGCTCAAAGCCCGGAGGTTGAGAAGGTGTTTGTGGCTCCGGGAAATGCCGGGACTCAGGAATGGAATGTGCCCATTGCGGCTACCGATATTTCCGGTTTACTGGCCTTTGCCAAGAAGGAAGGTATTGATTTGACCGTGGTGGGGCCCGAGGCTCCTTTGACCTTAGGAATTGTGGATGCCTTTGTTCAAGCAGGTTTAAGAGTTTTTGGACCAACTCAAGCCGCAGCTCGCCTCGAAGGCAGCAAGTCGTTTGCTAAGGAGATTATGGTCGAGGCAGCAGTACCAACAGCTAAAAGCCAAGTGTTTACCGATCCCGAGCAGGCCAAGGCCTATGTCCAAGAGCTCGGAGCACCGATTGTTTTGAAAGCCGACGGATTAGCCGCCGGTAAAGGGGTGATCGTGGCTATGGATTTGCCAACGGCTTTAACAGCTGTTGATGAGCTGATGGATGGTTCCTTAGGGGAATCGGGAAAATTACTGTTGGTGGAAGAGTATCTGGAAGGGCAAGAAGTCAGCTTGCTCTGCTTATGTGATGGCGAAAGCGCGGTTACCTTGGTCCCCGTCCAAGACCATAAACGGGCTTTGGATGGTGATGAGGGCCTAAACACGGGGGGGATGGGTACGTACAGTCCTCCGCCTTTTTGGAATTCTCAAGTAGAGGAGCAAGCCTTGCGAGAGATTATACAGCCTACTTTACGTACTATGAAGGATAAAGGGATGCCTTTTCAAGGGGTGCTTTTTGCCGGTCTGATGCTTACGAAGGAGGGTCCCAAAACCCTGGAATTCAATGTTCGCTTCGGCGATCCGGAAACCCAAGTGATCATGGCTCGTCTGAAATCCGATCTATTTAAAGCTCTTTGGGCTTGTACGGAAGGACGTTTGGGGGATGTGCAGCTCGAGTGGAAAGAGGAAACCGCAATTTGCATCGTGATGGCTGCGCCTGGCTATCCAGCAGCTTATAAAAAGGGTATACCTATGGCATTGCCGGAAGCCCTAGATGCAGGACAAGTCATTTTCCACGCAGGAACATCCTATGCCGAAGATGGACAGCTTCAAAGCACCGGTGGCAGAGTCTTAGGGGTTACTGTTTTAGGAAAAGACCTTTTGGAGGCACGCCGCTTAGGATATACTTTAGTAGAGAGAATTGATTTCCCGCAGGCACATTTTCGCAAGGATATTGGCCTAAAAGGTCTATAACTAAGCAACATTATAAGCGATAAGCGGCGATTGGCTTTTCCACTTGTGACCTTGCTTTGTCCGTTCTTCATATACTGAAGACAGGACGATGTGCAAGGGAGGGAAAAGGTGTGTACAGCTATCGCAAACGGTTCTTTTATCCAATCCATGTGGAAGGACCTGATCCGTTCTTGGCCAAACAATTAATTGAGCATTATGGTGGTAAGGATGGAGAACTGACTCAAGTAGTACAGTACTTAAATCATCAGGTTAATATAGACAACCGCTATATACGCGAACTGCTGGGACTTATTTCTGCTGAAGAGTTAGCCCATTTGGAGACCCTATCGGCAATGATCATCAAGCTAGGTGGTGAGGTTCATCACCTAGTAAATTCAAGTGGCCAAGCTTGGTCACTTGTCAATGTCTATCAATACTCTGAACCGGAAAAGATATTAAGGGCGAATGTTGCCTTGGAAAAAAGAGCCCGCCTCCAATACGAAGAGCATGCAAATCTGACCCAGGATCCTGGCGTAAAGCGTCTCTTAGGCTTTCTGGCTCGCCGCGAAGGGATTCACCAGAAGCTCTTATATCGTTGCCATAAGGTGATGATGGAAGGCGGTAACAGCGAGCACTATATGGGAATTATCTATGATTACAAGATGAGTCTGCAGGTCTTAGATTAATGGGGGTAGCACCAATGAGCATATCTCAACGAATCGAGAATTTACCGGTCAAGCGTTTCCACTATATTCTCCTGCTTTCTGCAGGGTTAGGGTGGATGTTTGATTCCATGGATACGGGCATTGTCTCCTTTGTTCTCCCAGTTTTGATGAAAACTTGGGGGTTAACTCCTGAACAGGTGGGGAACATCGGAAGTATTGGCTTGGTTGGGATGGCTCTCGGGGCAATCATCGGAGGGAGTATCGCCGATCGTGTCGGTCGCAAAAAGGTCTTTGCGATTACCTTAGTCATGTATTCACTAGCTACCGGTTTATGCGGATTGGCCTGGAGTTATGAGTCCCTCTTGGTATTCCGCTTTCTGGTGGGGTTTGGTTTAGGAGGGCAGCTACCAGTTGCTGTGACCTTGGTCAGTGAATTTACCCCTGCGAAGCATCGGGGGAAATTTCTTGTTCTTTTAGAAAGCTTTTGGGCCATCGGTTGGCTCTTAGCCGCAGTCATTTCTTATCTAATTATTCCGGCCTTTGGCTGGCATATTGCCTTTTTCATTGGCGCCATCCCCGCACTCTATGTATTTTATCTTTGGAAATACATCCCCGAGTCGCCACGGTTCCTTGAGGAAAGTGGCCGGCTACAAGAGGCAGAAGCTGTGTATCGCATGGTAGCAGGGGAGGATGCGCATCCTCTTGATGCTAATTTATCGATGGATGCTAGTGTAGTTCACCCTAAGCAAAGAGTGAATCGAGTAACCTTAGGGGAACTATTTTCTAAGAAATTTGTGCGGCGTACTGTATTTCTGTGGCTTTTATGGTTTGGCATTGTGTATTCTTATTACGGAATTTTCACTTGGTTACCCTCTATCCTGGCTATTAAGGGTTTTTCCTTGACCAAGAGCTTTAGTTACGTCATTGTTATGACATTAGCTCAAATTCCCGGCTATTTTACAGCCGCCTTTTTCGTGGATCGAATCGGTCGCAAACCCACTTTGGCTACTTTCGTTCTGGGCACAGCGGCTAGTGCTTTTTTCTTTGGACAAGCTGACAGTGTGACGATGATCCTTGTCTTTGGTTCACTCATGTCCTTCTTTAATCTCGGTGCCTGGGGAATTCTCTATACCTATACCCCTGAGCTCTATCCGACCAGGGCACGGGGAACAGGAGCAGGATGGGCAGCAGGATTTGGTCGGATTGGGGGTATCTTAGCTCCAGCTGTGGTTGGCAGAATGTTAGGAGCTTCCATATCCACGGAAACGGTTTTCTTAATGTTTGCGGGAGTACTTGTCTTAGTTGTGATTAACGTACTTATCCTTGGTGAAGAAACCAAGGGTCGGCCCATGGATGAAGTGTCCTAGAGAATTTCCTTGGAGCGATATTCCCAGAATCGGTTGGATACTAAACGGAGACAGAAGGGATGCCTGCTCCAGTTATTGATATTATCTAGGGAAAGAAGTAAAGCGTAAGCTTGTCGGCAGGTACTGAGTAAGGGGTAATTTTTGCAGAGAAAGGCGAGATTAGCGAGGATGGCTTCTTGGCGCTCTTGGTGAAAAAGGTTTTGCACATAGCGCCGACTTAAAGGACTTAGGCGATATTGGGCGAGATCCGCAGCGAGAGGCTTTAATTCATCCTTTGCGAAATGAATGACAGCTAGTTGAGGTAAATCCGCGAGTAGATCAGCACCTTCTAAAAAGTGCAAAAGGCTTTCTTGGATAGATAACGGCGAAAAAGGGAAGGTTCCTGGGGTTTCCGCGAGGACACGAATGCGTAATAGGTTTGCCCTGAGAAAGTCAGACTCCTGCTGGATCGGACTAATCTGTGCCTTTTCGAGATTGCGAATAACTTTCCCTAAGTGCACATTGCCATCACAAGCAATGTATTCCCATTGGGGAAGCAGCGAAGTGAGAAGGTGGCCAAGATAGGCACCTTTTGATTCAAATACCTGATAGCGTATTAGGGTAGTAAGGGTTTCCTCATTGGGGTAAGCTAAGATACTGCGCAGCATCTCAGGATGCATGCTTAGCCGAGTTTTGATTTTCTTATCGAAGGAATTCATAGGGGTTTCTCCTCATCTGTTTAGGATGAAATTTCGTAGCTTAATCATCCTAAGTATTGTTGTTGTTAGTGTGTGAGGGCGAACCCGTTCTATTCCCGCAAAAATATGGTAAATCAATCAGGAAATATATAAGGACTGAATTTTGCTTTTAAGTCTTACATAAATGGAAAAGGCCGCCTTCCACATTTTTTGTGGAGGACGGCCTTTTTGATTGAAACATTCATAAAATCCAATTGGGTAACTTAAATTTAGCAAAGGATTAAAGATCTCTTAGAATGCAGGAATTACTGAACCCTTATATTTATCTTCAATGAATTTCTTAACTTCTGGGGTGTTGAGGGCTTTGACTAATTTTTGTAGGTTGGGATCATCTTTGCGATCTTCCTTTGCAACTACGATGTTGGCATATGGAGAGTCCTTGCCTTCAAGGTAAAGGGCATCTTCTGTTGGGTTTAAGCCACCTTCTAAAGCAAAGTTAGTGTTGATGACAGCCGCGGCAACTTTTGCATCACCAAGAACACGGGGAAGTTGAGCAGCATCTACCTCAGAGAACTTTAGATTTTTAGTATTCTCGGTAATATCCAAGATGGTTGCTTTAACACCGACACCTTCTTTGAGTTTAAGCAAACCGGCAGATTCCAAGACAGCTAAAGCGCGTCCGCCATTGGAAGGGTCGTTGGGGATAGCAATGGTGTCGCCATCCTTGAGTTCTTCAGCTTTGGTGATTTTCTTTGAATAAAGACCCATGGGTTCAATGTGAACCGTACCAATCACGGCAAGCTTCAGTCCTTGATCAATGGTGAAGGTCTCTAAATAAGGGGTGTGTTGGAAGTAGTTGGCGTCAATTTCACCGGAATCCACGGCCGGATTGGGTAGGGGATATTCAGTGAAAATAACGACTTCCAGATTGACGCCTTGTTTTGCTAATTCAGGTTTGATGAATTCGAGAATTTCGGCATGGGGCACGGGGGTAGCCCCTACCTTGATGGTGACAGGCTCATTGGTATTACCGGTATTAGCCGGGGGTGTGGTTTGAGCAGTGTTTCCGCACCCGGTTACAAGTAGGGAAAGAGCAACTACGGAGCTAAGCAGTAAAGTAGTTAGTTTGCGATGTGAACGAATCATAATTTTTCCTCCTTTGATGTTCCTTTTTTCTCTTTGCATCATCTTTTAGCGGATGATTACTGATAAAGACATGTTGTGTTTACCTTCATTGCTAAATATATGTTACAAGTCCATTCCCTAAGCCTGTTACGGCGACCGGTACGCCCATGCCCAGGTTCGGGGTTGGCTTGAAACAACCGTATTAGTGATGAGTCATTCGGCGTGCAAGCATCGTACCAAGGGATTGGATGACTTGGACGATAAGCACAAGAATGACAACGGTCAAAAGCATGATATCCGTTCGGAATCGGTTGTAGCCATATTGAATAGCTACGGCCCCTAGACCACCGCCACCCACGGCACCGGCCATGGCTGTGTAGCCAATAATGCTAATGGTGGTGATTGCAACACCCAAGACAAGAGAAGCTTTGGCCTCGGGAAGAAGCACTTTTTTGATAATTTGCCAGGGAGAAGAGCCCATGGATAAGGCTGCTTCGATCACCCCGTAAGGGACTTCCTTGAGAGAACTTTCGACCATCCTGGCCACGAAGGGTGCCGAGGAAATGACGAGGGGGACGATAGCTGCTGTCGTACCGATATAGGTGCCGACAATGGCACGGGTGAAGGGAATAATCAGAACTAATAAGATGATAAAGGGTATAGAACGGAAAACATTGATTATTGTACCTAAGATACGCTCAACCCAAGGGTTGGGCAGGATATGATTCGGTGAAGAAATGACCAAGATCACCCCTAAGGGGACTCCCAGCACATAGGCCAGCAGGGTGGAAGCAATAATCATATAGAAGGTTTCTCCGGTTGCCGGAGTTAATAGTTGGACCATGGTATCCCAATATTGGGGGTTGGCAAAATCAAACATGCTGGATCACCTCCACCTTAAGTTCACGTTGGTCAAGATATTGATGAGCTAAGGCCAACTGTTCAGGAGTTCCTTGCAACTCCAGGGTTAAAGTGCCAAAAAGAGTAGAGCGGAGATGATCGATACTTCCATAGAGTATATTAGCCCGTACATCGCATTCTTTCATCAGATCGGCGATGATGGGGTCCGATGTCCTTGAACCTAAAAACTGAATACGGACAATTTGAGAATTGGGATGAGTGGCCAATTCCTGGAGTAAATCCAGGGGCAGTTCATTAGGGAATACAGTCGAAATGAACTCCTTGGCAATACGGGATTGGGGTTGGATAAATACAGCTTCCACCGGACCTTGTTCCGCAATCTTGGCTTCATGGATTACTGCAACATCAGTGCAGATTTCCTTAACTACTTTCATTTCGTGAGTAATCATGATGATGGTTAACCCGAAGCGCTGATTGATGTCGCGCAGGAGTTCCAAAATGGATAGGGTTGTTTGCGGGTCTAAGGCCGAAGTTGCTTCATCACAAAGCAGTACTTTCGGATTCGTCGCTAAGGCACGAGCGATACCTACTCTTTGCTTCTGTCCGCCGCTGAGTTGAGAAGGATAGACCTGGGCTTTATCTTCTAGGCCCACTAAGGGTAGCAACTCCCTAACTCGTTGTTCAATCTCAGGCTTTTTATAGCCGGCGATTTCTAAAGGAAAGGCGATATTATCGAAGACCGTGCGCGATTGGAGCAGATGAAAGTGTTGAAAGATCATACCAATCTTTTGGCGAGCTTGTCTGAGCTCATGGGCGGACATTTGCATCAGGTCCTGATCATCAATAAAAATCTTGCCGCTAGTGGGCTCCTCTAAGCGATTGATGCAACGGACCAAGGTACTCTTGCCGGCACCACTTAAACCGATAATCCCATAGATAGCGCCCTGAGGAATATGAAGAGTAATATCTTCAATAGCCGTTACTCGATCCTTGCGGGAGGTATAAACTTTAGTTAGATTCTCTATTCGTATCAAGGGTATTCCTCCTCGTCATATTCTAAAAGTTAAATGCTCTAAAGGCAGGTTAAAAACAATCATTTTAAAAAACTATATAATAAAAAACTCCACGAGGAAATCCGCGGAGTTATCTTCGGCTTTCCTCTCATCTCCCAGTATTTTTCCTGCAGGATTTAGCACCGTACATTAAATGCCGGTTGCCGGGTTTCATCGGGCCAGTCCCTCCACCTACTCTGGATAAGAGTGATTTATTAACTTTTAAGTCAAGAGTGAATCTTGATAGAATCTATATTAGCATAGAGCAATGTTCTTTGGCAAGTCATTTTTATATAACAAGGCAAGAAAATTCATCTGTAATAATGTTAGCAATTGAGGCAAATATGGTTAATGATAGACAAATTTGCTAAAGAAGGCTGAAGAATATTGACAAGGGCGCAATACTTTAATAAATTAAAGTATAGAAGTATAAGGAGATGAGCGATAATGAAAGAACATGAAGATGATGTTTTTCAAGGAATTGATCCGCGCTTGCGTGATTCATTAACTGATGCACTTTTTGATGCGATTTTACTATTAGAAGATCGAGAAGAATGCTACCGATTTTTTCAAGATATCGCCACTGTCGCCGAGATTAAGTCTTTGGCGCAGCGTTTAGAAGTAGCTAAACTCCTTGAGAAGAATGTAACCTATACGACGATCGCCCAGGCCACAGGTGCCAGTACTGCCACAATCAGCAGGGTCAAGCGGTGTCTGTTTTTTGGTGCGGATGGTTATCAGATGGTATTGAAACGATTGTCGGAGCGAGAAGAGGGGGAGAAATAATATGCCTCGTAGCTCTTTAGGGTTGAGAATCCCAGAGGGGATGCATGATATCCTACCGAATGAGTTGGCCATACAGGATCAAGCGGAAGGGTCCGCTCTTGATTTGTTTAATGCTTGGGCTTATCAGAAGATCGTCACTCCGACCTTAGAGTATGGATCGTGTATCCAACCGGTGGAGGAAGAAGGAGATTCCTTCTTTAAGCTCTTTGACCGCCGTGGACATGTCCTTGTCTTGCGTCCGGAGCTAACCACCCCCATTGCGAGGATGGTCAGTACACGGATGCGTGGTGGAAATATGCCTTTGAGATTATGTTACGCTGCCGATGTATTCCGCTATTCTAAATCTCATAAGCAAGAATTTCGTCAAGTAGGGGTAGAGCTTGTCGGCTCAGCTTCCCCGTTAGCCGATGCCGAGGTGATTGCGTTAGCCTGTGAAGCCCTCAGTCGAATCGGTGTTAAGGGCTTTCAGATTAATCTCGGGCATATGGGGATATTTACTGGAATTATGGATGAACTAGGAGTAGCTGAAGCTTTTCGGATAAATTATCAAGAAAAGTTAGCTCGCAAGGATTTTGTGGGTATCGAACGCTTGGTCAAGGAGGGTGGCTTAGAAGGAAGAGTTCAGGAGATTCTTTTAAAGCTACCTCATCTTCACGGCACTGAAGAGATGTTGGGTCAAGTTCTCGAATGGAGTCAGGAACCTTCGCTGCAGGAATCCGTAGAGGCATTGCGGCAGGTCTATCGCTACCTAAGAGATTTTGGTGTTCAAGACAAGGTGTCTCTGGATTTGGGGATTTTACGGGGGTTTAGCTACTATACAGGGGCGGTTTTCGAAGGTTATGTACCTGGAGTAGGCTTCCCCATTGTTGAAGGGGGTCGCTATGATTCCTTATACTGTGAGTTCGGCGATGATTACCCGGCCACTGGTTTTGCCATCAATCTAAAAGCCATTATTGAACAGTTGCCTCATAGTCAGGCAGACCTAGCGGAGATTTTTGTCTTTGGCCAGGACACTTCAAAAGTAATCGCGGAAGCCCAAAGACTACGTCAAGAGGGTAAAAAGGTGGAGATGAGTTTAGAGTCATTAACTTCGGGCGAGGCAGAGAAGCTAGCTACCAGTAAAGGGATTAGGGATCTATATTGTGTAGGATAAGATTCGGAACAGCACAGGGGTCGTTCCCTACGGTTAAAAACGTAAGGAACGGCCCCTGTGCTAATTTGTTTCTGTGACACCTACTCACCGCTAAACATATTTTTGAGTTTTTCGGTATCCTTGATAACGATTTTGTCGTAGGTGTAATCAATGATTCCTTGGTCTTTCAGGTAACGAATATTCTTCGTGATGGTTACGCGATGGGTGCCAAGCAAATTAGCCAAGTCCTGATGCGACATTTTAATTGTAATATTTGTGGTGATTCCTTTTTGAATTTCATAACACGCTAAACTGTATAAAATATGGCTGATGCCTTCGCAGGTGTTGCGTGTGGATATATCTTGTAGCTGTGAAGCCAGTTTACGAGATATACCTGCCAAGCTTTTCAAAATAAAGAGATTAAAATTAAAATCTTCTTTCAAAAGATCTAAGAAAACTCTATTTTCAAAATAATAGAGCTCAGCATCTTCAACAATACGAGCCTCAAATAAGCTCGGCTGTTCATGAAAGAAAAATTGCTCGCCAATCACGCAACCTGTTCCCGTCATATTACACGTTTTAATAAGACCATCTTTGCCTATGAAGTTTGTGCTAATTAAGCCGGACTTAATAAAATGAACTCCCTTCGGCCTATCACCAACTTTGATGAGATAGTCGCCTTTTTTTTTGAGAATTCTCCCGGAACTCCTGTGGATATGTCTTTCCCAAATAGTTGAGGATAGTCCCTGACATTCCAGAAGGGTTTCATTCAAAAAGAAGGAGGTTGTAATATGTTCTACTAATTCCTCTTTCATGATTTCTTCCTCCTATTGTCATTTTACATGAGATAAGTTGCACATTGTAATTATTCTATCATACCTTCGCCTTATTTATAATGCCCATATAAGAAAGTATAAATTTATCTTATAGATCGAATAACTTTTTTTTATAGATTGTAAATTGCGTTACAAAGTTTTGTGAAATCATGTGCTAATTTATAGCTAAGAGGCCAAAGGGCTTAGTTAACAATATTACTAAACTAAAGGAGTGTTGTTTTATGGGTCAACCTTTCATTCATCCGACAGGGGTAACGATTTATGATCCTGAAAAGTGTTTTAACGGCTATACCGTTATGCAAGTCATGGGTCTAGGCTGCGTCATCATTGATATGAACGGAAATGTGGTTCGCGTCTTCAAGGACCTCCAGGGTTTCCCGAACAAGCTTTTGCCTGGAGGCTATGTTATGGGAAGTCGTGGCCAAAGAAACCCAAAATTCGGTTATCAAGACCAATCCGATCTTGTTCAAGTGGATTGGGACGGCAATGTGGTTTGGAAATTTGATCATAAAGAGTATATTGAAGATGAAGGCGAGAAACCACAGTGGATGGCTCGTCAACACCATGATTTTCAAAGGGAAGGCAATACGGTCGGTTATTATGTGCCCGGAATGGAATGTAAAACCGAAAGCGGAAATACCCTCATTCTATGTCATCGGAACTGTTACAACAAGAAAATCTCCGATAAACTCCTCTTAGACGACGTCTTTATCGAAGTAGACTGGGAAGGCAATATTGTTTGGGAATGGAATGCCAGTGACCATTTTAACGAATTTGGATTCAGCCCAGCCGCTAAACTTGCTCTTTATAAAAACCCAAATATGCATGAAGCAGGCGGAGGAACGGGCGACTGGATGCATATTAACTCCATGAGTGTCTTGGGGCCTAATAAATGGTATGACAAAGGCGATGAACGTTTCCATCCCGACAATATTATCTGGGATGCTCGGGAATCCAATATTTGCGCGATCATTTCCAAAGAAACCGGTAAAGTCGTTTGGAGAATGGGCCCTGATTATGCCGATGATCCAAAGCTGCGGAAAATCGGACAAATCGTGGGTCAGCACCATGTGCATATGATTCCCGAAGGACTTCCTGGCGCAGGTAACATCTTGATTTTTGATAACGGTGGATGGTCAGGTTATGGCGCACCGACCAATACCTCAAAAGACGGGACAAAAGTTAATCTTACCGATCGTTCCCGTGTTCTTGAGCTCAATCCTGTGAAGATGGAAGTAGTTTGGCAGATTACTGGTAGTGAACTCATGGGGTATGGGTCACCGCTCATTAACGATTACCGTTTCTACAGCCCATTAACCAGTGCTGCTCAACGTCTTCCTAATGGCAATACCATGATTACAGAAGGGGTTGGCGGACGTTTCTTCGAAGTGACTCGCATGAAAGAAGTTGTTTGGGAATATATCTCCCCTTATTCTGAGAATATCGCTTCCATTTATTATCGGGCTTATCGTTATCCCTATAGCTATGTTCCCCAAGTCGCTGAACCGAAAGAAACTCCTGTACCCATGCTTGATATTCATAAATTCCGAGTACCTGGTGCAGCTGATGGCGAGCTTCAAAATGAGGTTGGTGTAAAGGGAACAACCGGCTATCCCAAGTTTCAACAAGCATGCGTAGCCGCCGGGGATGAGGACCTTTCTTTAAAAGAAGACGATGACGACGACACGGGATATACCCAGTTTTAATTGCATAGAAAAGCCCCTCGTTCCTACGGGGGGCTTTGATTAAGAAACAAAGGGAGTTGTTTGTATGTCTATTGGTGTTGATACTCCGGCCCAAGGTAAGGGAGCGAATCCAGCTCAAGCTAGAAGACCGAATAACTATTTCGATGGCTTGCCGATAAGCAAAACTCATCTTTTTCTATTTATCCTAATCGTATGTTCTTACTTTTTTGAGCAGCTAGATAACAATAACTTTGCCTTTATTGCCCCGGCAATTGTTAAGAACGGCTTTGTGCAACAGAATCAGATTGGTGTTATTACCGGTTATTACTTCATTGGTATGACTTTGGGTGGTTTCTTGGGCGGAATCATCTCGGACTTGATCGGTCGACGCAAAACCTTTCTTACGGCAATGTTGATCTTTTCCTCGATGTCCATTCTTAACGGATTAACCAATAATTTGGGTGTCTTCATTTTCTCCAGAGCGGCAACCGGTTTTGGTGTTTTCATGATGATGGTCACATCCATTGCTTATATCTCAGAAATGTCTCCCAGTGAAAGTCGTGGGAAATGGCAAAGCTTGACCGCTGCAGGGGGATTCTTGGCAATGCCCGCCATCGGTCTCATTTCCAGAGCGATTATTCCGACTGGACCAGATGCCTATCGGCTCATTTTCTTCATCGGTGGATTTGGTTTTATCACCTTTTTCGTCGGTCTCAAATATCTCAAAGAATCTCCCCGTTGGTTGGTTTCCAAAGGTCGCGTAGCTGAAGCAGAAAAAGTGATTAAGGATCTGAGCGGTTATGATGTTGACCTGAGCGAAGTTGCCAAGAATCAACCGCCCAAGATTCGTGGTATTGATCAATTTATTGGCATGTTCAAAGGCAAATACCTAAAACGCTCACTTACCCTTCTCTTGTTCGGAATACCTGCAAACATTGGTGCCTTCATTCTAGCAGTTTGGATTCCGACCCTAGCCGGTATGAGAGGGTTCACTATGGAACAAAGCCTAAATATCGGAGTTGCCTTTATGGCTGGTGCTCCGGTTGGCATGTTCGTTGCCTCCTTCTTCGCAGATAAGGGTGGACGTAAGATTCCTTTGTCGATAGGGCTACTTTTGACCGCATGTACAGCAATGATTTATGCTTATTTCGGTAATCAGTATATGTTAGCCCTAATCATTGCCTTCACTCTAAATGCTTTTGGCATGGGCCAAGGATTTATTGCCATGGCTTATGTTCCCGAGCACTATCCGACCAAAATGCGCAATACCGCGGTCGGCACCATCAATGCTTTCCAGCGTTTGGCTGTTTCCTTCTCCCAGCCCTTTATCCCTATCTTTGCAGCAACCTTCGGGGTGAGCGCTCTCTTTCTCGGAATTTTTGCCCTTTATGCTTTTGCAGCGATAGTTGTATTCATCCTTGGTCAGCGGACAGGCGGGGTACCACTAGAACAAATCGAGTAAGCGAGCAGGTGGCTATGCATTACCTATTAAACCGATCTCGCGTAACAATGTACAAAAACTGATCACGAAATGACATGGGGCCGTTCCCTACAAGCTCAATTGTAGGGAACGGTCCCAGTGCTGTTTTGCTTCGGAATGCAGGTGAATTATTCTTGAAAAAGTATTGCCAGAATACAATGAGATTGCTATAATAACTGTATTACTCTAATACTTTAACTAAGTAAAGCGCAATAAAGATGTTGCACGTTGCAATTATTTTGTAGTCATAGCTAATACTATAGAAAATTGAGGAGATGAGAGAGTGTGGCTCGTAAATTCTTAACCATCGCTCTGCCAAAGGGTAAGTTATTAATTGACTCCCTAGAAGCCCTGACTAAGATTGGGATTGATTGCGAGGATGTCAGTGAAGCCTCGCGAAAATTAGTATTTCCTTTGGAGAAGTCCCAAGCCCAGATTATTATTTGCCGTCCCACAGATATACCGACCTTTGTGGAATACGGAGCAGCGGATGTTGGTTTTGTCGGGAAGGATACCCTCTTAGAGGAAAACAAAGATGTTGTGGAGCTCTTAGATCTCGGTTTTGGCTATTGCCGTTTTGTGGTAGCCATGCCGGAAGAAAAGGTTCCCCCTCTCCTTCCAGAGGGGACCTATGATTTAAGTGCCTTAAACCATCAGAGAGTGGCAACGAAGTTTCCTCGGGTAGCAGAAGAGTTTTTTCGGCAGCAGGGGATGCAGGTGCTTCCCATTAAACTGCATGGTAATATTGAATTAGCTCCACGAGTAGGACTTTCTGAAATGATCGTGGATATTGTTTCTACGGGGACCACCTTAAAGCAAAACAAGCTGGTGGAAGTAGCACCCATCCTCGAAGCGACGACAAGATTGATCGCCAATCGGGTTGCTTACCGGATGAAATATGAACGGATTAATGAACTGACGGAAAAGCTTCGTCAGATTGTCTGAGAAATAGCGATATGTGAGGCCTAATACAAACAAGTTCGAGAGACGTGTTTCTTAATTGGTTAATTTACATGGTTTTTTGATGGAGTCTTACATGGGGTCTTTGATGGAGTCTTTGATGGAGGTATGGGTTCATGGATATTAAAACTCTCGAGGGATTGGATTTATCTACTCTCACCCGTAAGTCTTATGGTAATGAGGAATTAATGGAACAAAGTGTGGCTGAGATCATTGCAAGAGTGCGCACGGACGGGGATTCAGCCCTTTACGCTTTAACTGAAAAATATGATGGAGTGGATCTGCATTCGCTTGGCCTGCGAGTTCGCGAAGAAGAAATTACTCAAGCCTACTCTTTGGTTGATGAAAAATTTATCGAAGCTATTCACCTTGCCAAGGAAAATATAGCAGCCTTTCATGAGAAACAAAAACGCATTTCTTGGCTTGACCCAAAGGAGGACGGAAGTATCCTCGGGCAGCTTTTGCTTCCCCTTAAGCGAGTGGGCGTCTATGTTCCGGGAGGAACGGCCGCCTATCCTTCCTCGGTATTAATGAATGCGGTGCCGGCCGTGGTCGCCGGGGTGGAGGAGATCGTGATGGTGAGTCCACCTCGCAAGGATGGCACCCTTTTGCCGGAGGTTTTAGTAGCTGCAGCCGAGGCCGGAGTCACCGAGATTTACAAAGTTGGCGGAGCCCAAGCTATTGCGGCCTTGGCCTTCGGTACTGGGGAAATTGCTTCGGTGGATAAAGTCACCGGTCCCGGCAATATCTATGTCACCTTGGCCAAAAAGCAGGTCTTTGGTACGGTGGATATTGATATGTTAGCAGGACCCAGCGAGATTTTGATTTTAGCAGACGACTCCGCTAGAGCGGAGGAGCTTGCTGCAGATTTGCTCTCGCAGGCTGAACACGACCCCTTAGCCTCCTCCATTTTGGTTTCCCCTGATCAACAATTATTGGAGAAAACTGTAGCCGAGGTGGAGCGGCAGCTACAAGACCTACCTAGGCAAGAGATTGCTAGAGCTTCCTGGGAAACCTATGGGGCAGCTATTCTCGTCAAGGACTTAGCAGAGGGAATGGTCTTAGCAAACCAAGTCGCTCCGGAACACTTCGAATTGGTGGTGCGGGAACCGTATAGCTGGTTGGGCAGGGTAAGAAATGCTGGGGCAGTATTTCTGGGACGATTCTCGCCGGAACCGGTCGGCGATTACTTTGCTGGACCAAACCATGTCCTGCCCACGGGGGGGACAGCTCGTTTTTACTCTCCCTTAAACGTAGATACCTTTATGAAAAAAGTCAGTGTAATTAGCTATTCTGAGAAAGCTTTGCAGCGAGATGGCAAGCATATCGCCCATCTAGCGCGTAAAGAGGGGCTTGAGGCACATGCTCGGGCTGTGGAGGTAAGAAAACTATGGTAGATGAAGTGCGACCTGGTTTAGAAAAAGTGCCAGCAGCGAATTTTCTTAAGCCTCAGATTCAAACTCTGAAAGCTTATGAAAGCAAAGCCATTCCCGGATGCGTTCGTTTGGATGCCAATGAAAACCCACTGCCTTGGCCTAAAGGAATGAGGGAGGAGTTATTTGCTTCACCTTTCATACTCAACCGCTACCCGGATGGGGAAGCTCGTGAGCTTAGACAAACTATTTCGCAGTATACTGGAGTCCCTGTGGAGGGGATTATAGCAGGGAATGGTTCGGACGAGCTAATTCAATTAATTATGACTACCTTCGGAGGAGAGAAGCGAGCAGTAATTTATCATCCTCCCACCTTTAGTATGTATGGGGCAGCCGCACAAGTCACAGGCACGGACACCATCGAAGTTCCCCTTTTCCTTGCAGAGAACGGCAGAGATTTCTGCTTGGATGTGGAAGGGATTCTTGAAGCAGCAGCCCAATCTAGAGTTCATATGATCATTCTCTGTAATCCCAATAACCCTACGGGGACCCTTTTTCCTCGTGAAGATATCTTAAGGATTGTCAAGGAATCACAGAAAATAGTCATTGTGGATGAAGCTTATGGGGAGTTTGCCGGGGAAAGCGTTGTGGACCAGATTCCTAATTTCCCGAATCTTTTGGTGATGAAAACTTATTCTAAGCTATTTGCCATGGCAGCCCTGCGGTTGGGTTATCTTCTCGGGCAAGCTTCAACCATCGAGTTGCTCAACCGAGCACGTCAGCCCTTTAATGTGAACAGCTTTACCCAAAAAGCAGGGGTTGTTGCCTTTAATTATGTTGAGGATTATCGGGCGCAAGGGTGTCTCTTGATTAATGAGATGGATAAAATTGTTGAGGCGCTAAAATCCCTACCCCAAGTCACAGTCTTTGCTACTCGGGCCAACTTTGTTCTTTTCCAACCGGAAAGCCCGGAACAAGTCTATGCTCAGTTGATTGAGCGAGGATTTCTGATTCGTAATATGGGGAAGCTCCCGGTGATTGGTAAGGCACTGCGTTTGAGCGCAGGACTACCTGAGGAAAACACAAGATTAATAAGTGTGCTACAGGAGATTCTTGGAGGAGAGTGAGGAGTTTTATATGCGTGAAGCATTAATTGAACGAAACACCAAAGAAACGAGCATAAGAATTAAGCTCAACCTGGATGGTGGAGGGGAAGCTCGGATCAATACAGGAATCGGGTTCTTTGATCATATGTTGGAGGCCATGGCTAGGTTTGGGTATCTGGATCTGGAAGTAGAAGCTCAAGGGGATCTTCAGGTAGATGCTCACCATACCGTTGAAGACTGTGGAATTGTATTTGGACAAGCGCTACGGGAAGCCTTAGGAGACCGACGGGGAATTGAGCGGGTCGGTGATACGTTTCTGCCGATGGATGAGGCTTTAGTTCAAGTGGCCCTGGATCTTTCTAATCGCCCTTATCTTGTCTGGGAAGTGGATTGCTCTGAGGGAATGGTTGGGGAATTCCCCGTGGAAATGGCCGAGGAATTCTTTCGGGCAGTAGCTGTTCAGGCCGGACTGACCTTGCATATGCGCCAGATTTCTGGGAAGAACCGTCATCATATTCTTGAGGCTACATTTAAAGGATTTGGACGAGCACTGGGATTGGCTGTTCGTGAGAATCCGCGTTTTCAGGGAGTATTATCCACCAAAGGAGTTCTATAAGGGGGATTTTTCTTGATAGGAATCATTGATTATGACCGCGGTAATTTGCGGAGCGTTGAAAAAGCCCTCCTGAAGTTAGGTTATTCAGCGAGAATTCTCGAGTCGCCCCATGAATTGACTGAAATGAAAGGCATTATTCTGCCTGGAGTCGGAGCTTTTGCTGATGCCATGACAGCTCTTGAAGAAAAAGGGTGGGTTCAGCCTTTGCTCCATTATGCCCAATCAGGGAAGCCTTTTCTTGGTATCTGTCTTGGTATGCAGGTGCTTTTTGAAGTGGGTGAAGAGCACGGCGAACATCAAGGTTTAGGCCTTTTGCCCGGTCGAGTGGTGAAGTTCCCCGCTGGACGCAAAATACCACATATGGGCTGGAATACCCTTCATCAAGAAAAATCTTGCCTTCTTCTCGAAGGAATTCCTGATGAAGTGTACTTTTACTTTGTTCATTCTTACTATGCCTTAACGGTTGATTATGATTACATCGTGGGAACCAGCGATTATGGAGTGAAATTTCCCGCTCTCGTGGGGCGAGATAATATCTGGGGAGCCCAATTCCACCCGGAAAAATCCAGCCCTTGGGGACTTAAATTATTAGAGAATTTCGGAAGGTGGGTGCATGGGGATGCGGATATTTCCGGCGATTGATCTCAAGGGAGGGAAAGCCGTACGCCTTCTGCAGGGCCGTATGGAGGATGCGACGGTCTACGCTGAAAACCCAGTAGAAGTGGCACGTGATTTTAAAGCTCAAGGGGCAGATTCTCTGCACGTGGTGGATTTAGATGGGGCTTTTGCCGGCCAGCCCGTTAATGATGCCACCATCCGCCAACTTATTCAGTCCTCGGGACTTAAGGTTCAAGTAGGGGGCGGGATTCGCTCCTTGGAGAGAATAGAAGAGCTCCTCAATTTAGGGGTTGAACGGGTGATTCTCGGCACCGTAGCTGTGCGCGACCCGGAGCTGGTGCAGGAAGCTGTTGCTCGTTTTGGTGAAGCTATTGTAGTTGGAATTGATGCTAAGAAGGGACAAGTAGCTGTCCAAGGCTGGGCGGAAAAGTCGGAGATGATGGCCTTAGAGTTAGCTTTAAAAATGAAAGATGTTGGTGTTAAGCACCTAGTCTTTACGGATATCTCACGAGATGGGATGCTTCAAGGTCCCAACATTCAAAGTACTGTGGAATTAGCCCGAGAAAGCGGTTTGCAGGTTGTTGCTTCAGGTGGAGTATCCAACATCAAAGATATTATCCTTCTTCAAAAAGAGGTTAATCTAGGAGCGTCCATCGAAGGAGTCATTATCGGCAAGGCGCTCTATACCGGTGCAATTACTTTGTCGGCTGCCTTGGCAGTTACAGCTTCCGTTAGTGACTTATCCGGCGGTAAGATAGATCTTGAAAAAGACAGGGAGGGAGATGGATGTTAGCGAAGCGAATCATCCCCTGTCTGGATGTTCATGAAGGAAGAGTGGTCAAAGGGACCAACTTTGTGAACCTTCGTGATGCCGGTGACCCAGTCGAGCTAGCGGCGCTTTATGATCAAGAAGGAGCCGATGAACTGGTTTTTCTTGATATTTCCGCTTCGTCGGAAGGCCGCGAAACCATGGTAGAGGTGGTCCGCCGAACTGCCGAAAAGGTGTTTATCCCCTTTACCATTGGGGGAGGACTGCGCACTACTCAAGATATTCGCAAGATGTTGCGTGCCGGTGCCGATAAAGTATCACTGAACACCTCGGCAGTTCAGAACCCCAGTTTGATTGAGGAAGGTGCGCATGCTTTTGGTAGTCAGTGTATTGTCGTGGCCATCGATGCTCGCCAGACAAGTCAGGGTACTTGGGAGGTCTATATCCATGGCGGACGGACCCCAACCGGCAAAGATGTTTTGCAGTGGGCTGAAGAAGTAGAGCGTTTAGGTGCGGGAGAGATTTTACTGACCTCCATGGATCGGGACGGCACCAAAAACGGTTATGATCTTGAGTTGACACGTGCTGTAAGTCGAGCGGTTTCCTTACCTGTGATTGCCAGCGGGGGGGTAGGAACCCTAGAGCATTTAGCAGAGGGACTAACAACCGGAGAGGCCGATGCGGTCCTCGCCGCCTCGATATTCCATTACCGGGAATACAGCATCGCGGAGGCCAAGGCCTATCTTAAAGCCCGAGGAATCCCAGTGCGAAATTCTTGAAGGGAAACATAATTATGAAAGCAATAAGAGGTGGAATTCCTATGACTACAGAGAATCCGGAAAAATCAACAGTTGTGATTCCGGAGGGAATCCGATGGAATCATGATGGTCTGATACCTGCGATCGTGCAGGATGCACATACTCAAAAAGTGTTAATGTTGGCCTATATGAACGAGGAAGCACTGCGCTTGACCTTGAAGGAAAACAAGGCTTGGTATTATAGCCGGAGCCGCCAATCCCTTTGGCTGAAAGGGGAGACCTCAGGCAATTTCCAAAAGGTCGTGGATCTCCGCTTTGACTGTGATCAAGATACGATTCTATTGACAGTGGAGCAAACAGGTGTAGCCTGTCATGAAGACTATTATTCATGCTTCCATTATGCCGCCCAAGGGAGGGAGTTTGTGCCGCTTGGTGAGCCTCAAGAAATTCCCACCCTCCCCTTAGGGAGAACCCTTGAGCTACTGGCTGAAGTGATCCATTCACGCAATTTAGAGCGTCCGGAAGGAGCTTATACGACCTATTTGTTTGAAAAGGGCATTGACAAGATTTTGAAAAAGGTGGGCGAGGAAAGCGCGGAAACAATCATTGCGGCCAAGAATTCCTCAGTGGAGGAGATTCGCTATGAAGTATCCGATCTTTTTTATCATCTCTTAGTCATGCTTGAAGAGCGTGGAGTAACGCTCCAGGAAATTTCACAAGAATTACTTGCCCGAAAAAAATAAAGTGTGGATAATGAACCTAGCGCGAGAATGTCAAAATTAGCTCTCCCGCTAGGATTTTTTTCATACCATAGTGAACACAATCTAAGGTAAGCTATTTGATTCTCAAGTTGGGTATGGTATTATTTGTAGAGAAAATAAGGATTATGATGGTTTTATGCTAGCCACCTTAAACTGTGTCATCGGTTAGAGCATGGTCAGAAGATAAAGGAGATGGATTTGTTGATTAACATCAAGGAGCAGACGAAAAAAAGAGTGGCCTCAATCGCGATCGTCTTATTGTCCGTCGGATTACTGGCGGGTTGTAATGGGCAAGCTGTACAGAAAGAAGCTCCCGAAGCTTTTGAAGCCAGTGGCTTTGCCATGGGAACGATTATCAGCCAAAGAGTATTTGGGGCTGATGGACAGGCTGCCATCGATGAGACGACGGAAAAATTGAATAGTCTTGAAGCGCTATTAACCTTCAACGCACCTGGTGGCGATGTGAATAAGCTTAATGAAAATGCCGGTAAGCAAAGCGTGAATTTAGATCCAGAGACCTTAACTATCATTAATAAGTCCCTAGAAGTTGCCAAGCTCAGCGGAGGAGCTTTTGATGTGACCATCGGTCCTATCGTAAAAAGTTGGGGAATCGGCTCTGCGGGAGAGAGGATACCGTCCGAAGCAGAATTACAGAAGTTACTTCCTTTGGTGAATTATCAGGATTTAATCATTGCAGGAAATACAGGCTATTTAAAAAACGAGGGCCAAGAGGTGGATTTAGGTGGCATTGCTAAAGGATATGCCGGAGATGTCGCTGTGGAAATCTACAAGAAGCATGGTGTCGAATCGGCCTTCATTAATTTAGGCGGAAATGTTGTTACCATGGGAAGTAAGCCGGATGGTTCTCCCTGGCGGGTGGGGGTCCGTAATCCTCGACCCAGTAGCGCCGAGAACGGAGAACTTGTAGGCATGATTGAGGTAATCGATAAGGCTGTGGTGACTGCCGGGGATGACCAACGCTTTTTTGAAGAAGGCGGAATCCGTTATCACCATATACTCAATCCCCACACAGGCTATCCGGCCCAATCCGATCTCATGAGTGTCACCTTAATTACAGATTCTTCTTTGGAAGCGGATGCTTTGGATACTGCAGCTTTTATCTTAGGTTTAGAAAAGGGAAGAGCCATGCTTGAGCAGTATGGTGGGGTGGAAGCGATCTTTATTACTACAGATAAGAAAATTTATGTTACTAAGGGCATCAAGGATAGCTTTGAATTCAATGACGCGAGCAAGGAATACGAGTACGTAAAAGAATAGAACCTATTGAACAGTGGATATAGGGGATTGGAGACATCGATGAAATCTGAGGGTAAACGTAAAAAAGGTGACTTTATTATTATTCTTGTGGTGCTCTTAGTGGGGATTGGCGCAACCCTTCCGTGGCTATGGAATAAGGTTAATCCAAGTAAGCCAGCGGATGAACGAATTGCAGTGATTACAAGAGGCGGCAAAGAAATGGCCAGAGTCGATCTGAGCGATGTGCAAGAATCTCAGCGTTTTCATTATGAAGATGGTATTGAGGTGACGATTTTAGCCGAAGACGGCACAATTAAATTCGAACAAGCAGGCTGCCCCGATCAGATCTGTGTTAAAACCGGCACTTTGACGAAGAAGGGTGATATAGCCGTTTGCTTACCGTCTGAGACGATCGTAGTTATTGAAGGTGATAAATATGAATAGAAATAAGCGCTTTGCGATTATTATCATCTTAGTCACCAATGCTATTATCATTTCTTTCCTCGAATCCTTCATTCCTGTACCTATTCCTGTACCGGGAATTAAGCTCGGCTTAGGCAATATCATCACCATGATAGCCATTGCCTTTTTGGGTTTTAAAGATGTTTTGTTTATCGTGGCCGTACGATGCTTTGTGGTAGCGATCCTGACACGGGGCGTAATGATGCTCGCTTTTAGTTTAAGCGGCGGTATCTTAAGCGCCATAGTCATGTGGGCCTTGTATAAGAAGCTGTCGAAATATTTTAGCATCAAAGGAATCAGTATTGCCGGAGCGATTGTTCATAACATAACCCAGATTACTGTGGCTTCATTCCTTCTCGGCCAGCTTGTGGTTCTTTATTACCTGCCAATTTTGTTGGTTTCAGCCGTTGTGACCGGTTTAATCACCGGAAGTATCGGTGAATTAGCTATTAACGAAGTAAGAAAAAAGAACATTTTTGAGAAGACTCATCATCAAGAGGATGTAGAGAATCAAGTCTGTTCTCAAGCTGAAGAGGCCAGAGCAGAAGGGGATCAGGATGAGGGATTCGAGAAGTGATATTGATGCAGTGGGGAAAAGGATTTGAACTTGATGAACAGTGAAGGTGCAAATAAAGCTGAAAGCACACAGATCGATGGGGTAATCAAATTAATCCTGGCGATTCTGCTTATGGTTATGCCCTTTTACTTTCAAAACGCTTTTAGTTTTGCGTTGTTGGGCTTTTATATGATCCTTATCACGTGGATCCTTAGGGTCAATTTGCGAACCTTGATGCTTAGTGGGGCATCCTTCGCGATTATCGTCTTGGTTCCATATTTATTTGGCCTCGTGATGAATGCAATTTTCTATTACTTTTTTAAGAACCCTTTGTTTGCCTATCAAGGGTCAAGTGCTATCTTTCTTAGACTATTTAAGCTCTTTGTTATTTGGTATATCAGTATTCTTTACTTCCATACGACGCCGATGAAAACGTTTATTGGGATGTTGGACCGATTTTTCTATCCTTTAAAGAGGCTTGGTCTCCCGACCTCAGACTATCTGAAGGTGATTATGTGTATCGTAGTCCAGCTTAAGGAAACAGGCACAGAAGTAAAAAAGAGCTTAGGAGAAAAGATGCGTGCGGTGGTCGGGGAAGAAAAGCGGAAATTGAAGATCAATGTGAAGGGGATATCCCAGATTATCGTGACATTAATTGTGGACTCTTTTGAAAAGATCGATAAGATCCAAGAATATGTTGAAACAGTTCGCCCAGAAGATTTATATGATTACCACTTTAAATTCACCTGGAAGGATGGAGTAGCTATTTTAAGTTTCCTTATCTTAGTAGCTCTAATCTGGATAGCCGAAAAAGGCATGCTGTAGATCAATGCTTTGCTACAGCAGATAAATACTGTTTGTTCGATTGCGGGTAATAGTTCGACTTAGGTAGAATTATTGCCCGTGTTCTCTATTAATGTAAGCTTTTTCCTTGGACATCATTTTCCCTCAGGATTCATCGTAAAGCGAGGTCTCTAAGAACGTTAAAACATGGTAAAAAATTAATTAAAAGAATTCTAAATTTTGTATTGACAGGGGTAACCCTTTCTGCTAAAGTCTTATTTGAGAAATGCTTGTTATAGACAAATATTGCTCAGACATGTATTGTGATTAGCATTTATTGTATGCGCAAGTTTGTGCTAAAATTCGTTTTCTCAACGATATCACAAGAATGGAAGGAGGAGCGATGGCGTTTCGAATAAAGTACATAACGCTTAATTTATGTCTTAAGAAGTTCAAATAGGGTGCTAAATTAGGAGGAGTAAGGAAATGAAAAAAATTAAATCTTTGGTAACAGTTATGACTTTAGGAGCTGTACTCGTTTTAAGTGGTTGCGGTAGCCAATCTACACCAGCAGCTACAGCTGTTGATCCTGCCAAAAACGAGCCAGCAAAAACCGAGCCTGCAAAAACTGAAACAGCTCAAGGAAAATATAAAGATGGCGTTTACTATGCTGAAGCACCAATGTACGGTAAAGACGGTTGGAAATATACCGCTAGCCTTACTGTAGATAAAGGGAATATCGTTGCTGCTGACTGGAATGGCCTGAATGTAAAAGGCGGCAAGGATAAAGATACGTTCTCTAAAGATGGCGAATATGGAATGAAAGAAAAAGGTAAGGCCCAAGCAGAATGGCATGAACAAGCCCAAAAAGCTGAAGAATATCTCGTGAAAACCCAGGATCCCACAAAAGTTACCTACAAGGATGATGCAGGTCATACTGATGATATTGCTGGAGCATCCATCAAAGTTAAAGATTTCTTTGGGTTGGCTAAGACTGCTTTAGACAATGGACCAATCGCAAAAGGATCCTACAAAGATGGTGTCTATTACGCTGCTGATGAAGCTTTCACAAAAGGCTGGAAGTACATGACCAGCATCGTGGTTAAGAACGGAACCATTGCAAGTGTTGACTGGAACGGTATTCCTGAAGACGCTACTAAGGCAAACAAAGATTTCCAATCAACCAATGGAGAGTATAAACTTGCTCCTGGAAACCAAGGTGAGTGGGCAGTTCAAGCTCAAAAAGCTGAAGCTCATCTCTTAAAAACTCAAGATCCCACTAAGATCACCTTAAAAGATGATGCAGGACACTCCGATGATATCGCTGGAGTATCTGTAACAGTGGGTGAATTCTTCAAACTGGCTCAAAAAGCCCTTGAAGGTGCTAAATAATTTGAATTAGAAACTTATTTAATGAAGAAGCGGTTCCGACTGCTTCTTCATTTTATTTCTCATACGCCAACCTGCTCTCTACATTCGGCCTTTTTTGTACTATAATGAAGCTTGATGGACTTAAAAGGTTTTCAAACCAAAGATGGGGGTTCACACAATATGCAACGTCGAAGATTTTTACCTTTGAGATCATTAGGGTTGATCCTTATGATATGTTTCAGCATGACATTCTCGCTTGTCGGTTGCTCGGACACCGAGACGAAAGTAAAGGAGATAGAGCCCGTAGCAGAAACAACCTTTTTGATGGGAACGGTAGCTAAGATTACTATCTATGATGAAATTAAAGATAAAGAGGTTTTTCAAAGAATCTTTGATCGAATCACGGACATTGAGCGTAGGATGACTATTAACAATGAGTACCCGGAAAGTGAAATCATCCGCTTAAACGATGCTGCCGGTAAAGACTTTATTAAACTAAGCTCAGATACTTTCTTCGTATTGGAAAAAGCGAAATATTTCTCGGAATTATCCCAGGGGAAATTTGATATTACAGTAGGGCCGATTGTTAAGCTTTGGAATATTGGCTTCCCTGATGCAAGAGTGCCGGGAAAAGATGAGATTACCAAGGCTTTGCCCCTAGTCGATCATCATGAGTTGATTTTAGATAAAGAGAATTTAACAGCTAAATTGAATCAACCCGGCATGAAGTTGGATCTGGGTGCTATTGCCAAAGGCTATGCAGCAGATGAGGCGGTCAAAATCCTAAAAGAGGCTGGAATCGAGCATGCGATTGTCAACCTAGGAGGCAATGTTATCGTCATTAATAAGAAGCTCGACGGCTCTCTCTGGAGGCTGGGCTTACAGGACCCCTATGAACCCAGAGGGGATTCTATGGGTGTCGTTTTGCTAAATGATCAAACCTTGGTTTCCTCCGGTACCTATGAGCGATACCTAGAGGAGAATGGCAAGATTTATCATCACCTTCTCGATCCGGACACAGGCTATCCGGGGGATAATGGCCTCATCAGTGTTTCAATCATTACAAAAGAATCGGTTAACGCAGATGGTTTGTCTACCGGCACCTTCCTGTTAGGCTTGGATAAAGGGATGAAATTGATCGAAGAATTACCTGATACGGAGGCCGTATTTATCACTACCGATAAAAAAGTGTATGTAACGTCCGGAGTCAACGAATCTAATTTTGAAATCACGGATCCTACTTATATACTACAGCCTAAGATCAATGCTGGTAAATAAGAGCAAGGATCAATTAAGAGGGTATACCCAGATAATATGGGGATACCCTCAGCTCTTATGCTACATAAGAGGTTTGCCAACGGATGGAAAAATGTAACCGGTAATAAGTCTACTTCACCAACCGGTTCAGGCGGTGCAGTAGCAAAGGCAACACGATCGGTGGTTTCAAGGATCTTCTCTTCGAAGATCTGGAAAGAACAAAGGTTGCCAAGTAAGCTAGCCACTCCTCGTGATAAAATTTTGTAAGAAATCAAGCAACGCCCTCGCTTCAAAGGAAGCTAAGGGCGTTGCTTTTTTACTTTGATCGTTATTTAGATTTTTACGATGGTTTTACCGCCTGAGTCTCAGGGTCAATACTTCCATCAGAGTTACTTTCGCAGCAAGGATAGACACTGGCTTGAGTTTTATACCCATCTAAAGCTCTGCTTGGATCGAAGTCAAGAGCGGAATAGGTGGTATAGCCACCAGAAATGTTTTGGACACGAAATCCCTTCTGGGAGAGGAGGCGGTCTGCTATATATCCTCTTAATCCCACTTGGCAATAGACCACAATGGGTTTTTGGGGGTCTAATTCAAGGTAACGCTCGCGCAAATCGTCAACCGGAATGTTGACTGCTCCTGCGACATGTCCCCTAGCGAATTCACCTTTAGTGCGAACATCTAAGAGAAGGTGCTCTTCTTTCAATTCCTCAAGTTCCTGCCATGTCATATTATGAGCTCCTTTATTTAAGTTGTTTTGGGCCACAAAGCCAGCCATATTCACCGGGTCCTTTGCCGAGGAGAAAGGCGGGGCGTAAGCTAGTTCTAATTCAGTGAGATCATCAACTGTACCATTAAGACGAATCACGGTAGCGATCACATCGATGCGCTTATCCACGCCATCCTTACCGATTCCTTGCGCGCCTAAGATTTTGCCATCTTGATTGAAGATCAACTTCAGGGTCATGGGCGTTGCACCGGGATAGTAGGAAGCGTGAGAAGCAGGATGGATGGTGATGATCTGATAAGGAATATTGGCCCGCTGTAGGGTTCTTTCATTGGCTCCGGTACTTGCTGCGGTCATGCCAAAAATCTTGATGATGGCCGTACCTTGCGTTCCTTGATATGTTGAAGGAATGCCAGCAATATTGTCGGCAGCAATTCTTCCTTGCTTATTGGCTGGACCGGCAAGGGGGATGGCTGTTTTAGCTTTCGTAATATAGTCGACCACTTCCACAGCATCACCGACAGCATAAATCCCCCGTTTATTGGTTGCCATATGCTCATCGACAATAAGATGTCCTCTGGGTCCCATTTCCAAGCCGCTATCCTTTAGAAAGCCGGTATCGGGAGTAACACCGATGGCCAAGATGACAAGTTCTCCTTGGAGCTTTGTGGTACTGGCAAGGGTGACTTCAACTTGGTCGCCAAGCTCAGCAAAGGACTTTACACCATCATTCAAAATGAGTCGGATGCCATGGTTGACTAATTCCTTTTCTGCTAGCACCACCATATCTGAATCGAAGGGTGCGAGGATATGGGGGGCAGCTTCGACCAAGGTCACATCTAAACCTTGTTCTTTGAGGTTCTCCGCCATTTCGACTCCCACGTACCCGCCGCCAATGACGATAGCATTCTTGACATTTTTTTGATCAACCATCTCCTTGATCGCATCTGTATCCGGAATATTGCGGAGGGTAAAGATTCTCTTGTTATCAATACCGGGGATATTCGGACGCAAGGCTTTTGCTCCGGGTGAGAGAACCATAAAATCATAATCCTCTTCATAGGTTCCTTGTGTTGCACTGTTAATGATTGCTTTTTTATTTTCGGTATCGATCCTAACCACTTCGCTATTAATGCGAACGTCAATGTTGAAGCGCGCCATCATCGATTCAGGGGTTTGAACCATGAGGTACTCACGCTTGTTGATGGCTCCGCCAATATAGTAAGGCAATCCGCAATTGGCAAAGGATATATAACTGTCACGTTCAAAGAGGATAATTTCGGCCTCTTCATCAAGCCTTCGAAGTCTAGCTGCTGCCGAGGCTCCACCGGCTACTCCTCCAACGATAAGTACTTTTTTCTGCATATTAACATTTCCCCTTCCCACTCTACATAAGAATCTCATCGATGAGTTTGGCTACTTTTTCATTCTTAATGGTATAGTAAACCTCAAGTCCATTTCTTTTACTTTCCACAATTCCCGCTGTCCGCAATTTTTGTAGGTGTTGAGAGATCGTGGACTGGGGAACATCGAGGCAACCCTGCATGTGAGTGACATTGCATTCGCCGCTACCTAAGATACCGTTCACGATGCAAAGTCTTATAGGATGAGCTAAGGCCTTCAGGATCTCAGCAACTTCTTCATATTTAACTAAATCTTGAGTCAATAGAAATTCGCTCTCCCTTCATTTGATATTGATTCTAGTAGGAACCATTACTTACATCGCTAAATTGTTATATTCAGATAATACGATATAACAAATTTAAAGTCAATAGCCATTCTATCAATTTGTAATGAGTGATATAATATTAAGTTGAATAGTGAGGTGGAGTGAAGATGTATAGATTAGAGGATTTAAACCCGGTACAGCGTCAAGCGGTGGAACATCGGGAAGGTCCCTTATTGATATTGGCCGGGGCGGGGTCAGGAAAAACCCGAGTTTTAACCTATCGGATAGCCCATTTGATTGCTCAAGGAATTGAACCGTGGAATATCCTGGCGATTACCTTTACCAATAAAGCGGCTCAGGAAATGAGAGAACGCGTCTACAGTTTAGTGGGTAGTGAAGGAAGAGGACTTTGGGTCGCCACCTTTCACTCCGCTTGTGTGCGCATTTTAAGAAACGAAATCGGCTATCTACCGGGATATTCTCGGAGCTTTGTCATCTATGACAGTGGCGATCAACTGGCGTTAGTTAAATCCTGCATGAAGGAACTCGCGCTCGACGAAAAGAAGTTTGCGCCGCGAGCCATTCTAGCCACGATCAGTGATGCTAAGAATAAGTTGCAGACCCCTGATGATTTTTCACGGAGGGCGACCGATTACTTCGAGCAGAAAGTAGAAGCAGTCTATAATCTCTATCAAAAAAAGCTCATCGGTAATAATGCTTTGGATTTTGATGACATTATCATGCTGACGGTTCGCTTATTCCGAGAGAACCCTGAGGTGCTGGCTCAGTATCAAGATAAATTCCGCTATATCCTCGTCGATGAATATCAGGACACGAACCATGCACAATATGCCTTAGTCAATCTTTTGGCGAAGAAGTATCGTAATCTTTGTGTGGTCGGGGATGATGATCAATCTATCTACATGTTTCGGGGGGCGGATGTCCAGAATATCTTAGATTTTGAGCGAGATTACCCAGAAGCTAAGGTCCTGAAGCTGGAGCAGAACTATCGCTCAACTAAGTACATTCTGCAGGCTGCCAACGCAGTAGTGCAAAATAATACCGAACGGAAAGAAAAATCCCTCTGGACGGATAATGAAGACGGTCAACCCATTGTCTATTATGTCTCTGAAAATGAGCACGATGAGGCTCGCTATATTGCTGAGCGGATCCAGCGCTTGCTTAATGTGGAAGGTCGTCGCTTTAACGATTTTGCCGTGCTTTATCGTACGAATGCGCAATCCCGGGTTGTGGAAGAACGTTTTATGCGGGAAGGCATTCCCTATCGCATTTTTTCTGGACTTAAGTTCTATGAGCGTATGGAGATCAAGGATATTTTGGCTTATCTGCGGATACTCCATAACCCAGCCGATCAAGTGAGCTTTTCCCGGATCTTAAATGTCCCTAAGCGAGGACTAGGGGAGAGCACTTTAGAAAAAATATTAGACTATGCCACAGAACAGGAAATGCCGGTACTGGATGCGATCATGGAAGCAGACTATATTCCGGAGCTCCAGTCACGAGCGAAGAAGCCTTTACTAGCTTTTGCGCAATTGATGCAGGAGCTTAAGGTCCTCGCTGTTGAGGAAAGTTCGGTCACCCGATTAGTCGAAGAAGTATTAAAGCGCACAGGCTATTGGGATAATCTCATGAGTGATAAATCCCCGGAAGCTGAAGCGCGGCTGGAAAATATCCGCGAGTTCTTATCCGTTACCGCTGAGTACGATGAGAAAGCCGATCAGTATGAGGAAACCGTGGAATTGGAAGGGATGGAAGAAGCAGTTCGCCCCGGCCTGGCAGGTTTCCTCGAGCAGGTGTCCTTGGTAGCCCAAATCGACACCTTAGATCAAGGGGACGAAGCCGTGGTTATGATGACCATCCACAGCGCCAAGGGCTTGGAGTTCCCTGTAGTGTTCTTGGGAGGGATGGAGGAAGGAATCTTCCCCAGCAGCCGCTCCATGCTTGATCCCGTGTTACTGGCGGAAGAGCGGAGACTATGCTATGTGGCGATCACTCGTGCTCGGGAACGTCTATATCTCAGCTATGCCCAACAACGGATGCTTTATGGAAGAACTCAATACAACCGTCCTTCGGAGTTTTTCCAAGAGATCCCGACCCACATTTTAGTGGATCGAGATCCCATCGACCCCCCACCTATGCGCAAGCAAAAACCCCGCCCCGCCACAGTAAGCGCAGGCAGCAATAGCCCAGAGGGCTCCCCTTGGCGAGTGGGGGAAAGGAATATTGGCAATCCTATAGTAGAGGCTCCCGGACTTGATTATAAAGTAGGAGAGAAAGTGGAGCATGCCAAATTCGGCAAAGGTGTCATCGTAGCAATCAAAGGGGAAGGAAGCTCAGCTGAGCTTTCCATAGTCTTTGGTGGCGAGATCAAGAAACTTATCGCCGAGTATGCCAAGCTTGTGAAGCAATAAAAGGCCCTGATACATTTACTCGGAAAAAGACCCGCAAGCGTAGCTTTACGCACAAGAGCGAAAGATTTTAGCGGAGGGGCGGTTAGGCTAACGAAGCTTTCTTAACATTGCGGAGCCGCCGGTTTACATCAGGTATTACCAGGTGGTTTGGCGACGAAAGTGTCCAGTGGACATTTTTGACGAGGCGGAATCCACAAGTGAGACTTACCCGCCGAGGGTTCGGTTAAGAAAGCGAGTTGGCCAGCCCTGGAGCTACTGAGAGAGCGATGTGCGGAAAGCTACACGACCTAGAATGAAAGGATAGTATTGACCATGCCAGAAAAGATTTATGTTATTGGCCATCGAAACCCCGATACGGATTCCATCTGTGCCGCCATTTCTTACGCCCGTTTAAAGGAAAGCTTAGGAATGAGCCGGGTAATTCCTTGTCGTGCCGGAAAAATCAACCGAGAGACAGAATTTGTGTTGAATTCCTTCGGAGTCGAAGCTCCGTTGCTCTTAAAAGATCTTCATCTGCGAGTAAAGGATTTGCTCAGTGATCCCATTCCTACGGTCGGGCCTAAGACCTCTCTTTTAGAAGTCTGGAAGATCATGCAGGAAAAGAACCAAAAAACTCTCCCTGTGGTGGATAATAAAGAGCAGATGATCGGCATGATTACCGTCGGTGATTTATCCGGTTCGTATATTGAGAACATGGCTGATTATGATTTGAGCCCTCTTCATGTGTCAGTTAAAAATATCGTTCGCTCCTTGAACGGTTCACTCTTGGCCGGAGATGAAGAGCAGGAGCTGTCCGGCAAGGTTTATGTTGGCGCTATGCGCCATGAGACACTCGAGTCCTATGTGGGAAACGGCGATATCGTGCTGATGGGAGACCGTCAAAAAGCGCAAAGAATTGCACTCAGTCAAGGAGTATCTGCCCTCATCTTGACCGGGGGCGCAACCCTAACGCCGGAGCTTGAGGATCTAGCTGGTCAAAGTAACAGTGTCGTCATCTCAGTGCCTCACGATACCTTTACGGCAGCCCGCCTTCTCCCCATGACCGCACCAGTGCAAAGTGCCATGAAGACCGAAGGGATTATCTCCTTTAACGAAGATGATCTGATTTCGGAAGTCAAAGAAAAGATGCTGCAAACCCGCTATCGTAATTATCCCGTGCTCGATGAACAGGGTAAGGTTGTGGGCTTGATAAGCCGTTACCATCTCTTAAGCTTAAGCCGTAAAAAGGTGATTCTCGTGGATCACAATGAATTAGGTCAAGCTGTCGTTGGTACCGATCAGGCTCAGATTCTTGAAGTGGTAGATCATCATCGGGTGGGTGGCATCCAAACCGGCGAGCCTATCTTATTCCGCAATGAGCCGGTGGGCTCAACCTGTACGATTGTCGCTAAATGCTATCGGGATTGGGGAATTGTTCCCGATAAGGGCATAGCCGGAATTATGCTCGGCGCTATTTTATCAGATACCGTCATTTTTAAATCCCCGACCTGCACGGGCAGAGATAAAGAGATAGCTGCGTATCTGGCAGATTTGGCCGGAGTGGATCCTAAGGAATTTGGGGTGCAGATGTTCAAGGCTGCCTCTAACCTCGGGGAACTTAGCGTGGATGAGTTAATCGAAGAGGACCTTAAGGAATTTACCATGGGAGATTTGCGCATGGGCATCGGCCAGTTCAGCGTTATGGGGATTGAAGGACTTGAACAACTACGTGTCGAATTATCCCAAAGACTTGAGGAACTACGCAGCCAGCGGGCCATGGATTATCTCATGTTGATGGTAACGGATCTGCTTGAAGAGAATACGGAGTTATTTATCTGCAGTTCCCAGCCCGAAGAGATTGCCAAGGCTTTTGATAAACCCTTAGCAAACGGAAGCATCTTCCTGCCCGGGGTCTTATCACGAAAGAAACAAATTGTTCCACCCTTATCTAAGTACTTTCTTCGATAACGGTTAGACTAAAGATAGCGTTGTGAGGGTAACCCACAACGCTATCTATGGTCCGCTCGGATTTTCATAAGCTTTACCTGCAGGTATTTTGTTTGCTCGATGACTACCTGTGGTAAATTGTCGATACTTGATTTTGCTAGGAGGGAGGACATTTCATGTCCGATGTGGCTCAACGAATCCTTGCTTTAATTCAGCAGATTGAGGAAGCCAATTATCAGTACCATGGCCTAGATCAACCTACCCTAAGCGATGCGGAATATGACGCCCTTATGCAGGAGCTCATCCGTTTAGAAAAAGACCATCCGGAGTTACTGGCAGCTGATTCTCCATCCCAGCGGGTCGGGGGGGTAATCAGTAAGGAATTCCCAAAGGTTCGTCATGCTGAAGCGCTCCTAAGCTTGGATAACGCCTTTAATGCGGGGGACCTTAGGGAGTTTGATCGCAGAGTTCGTTCAGTATTTGCCAAGGTTGAATATGTGGTTGAACTTAAAATTGATGGCTTAACCGTGGCATTAACCTATGAAGACGGCGTGCTTGGGCGCGGGGCAACCCGTGGGGACGGGGAAGTGGGAGAAGAGATTACCACCAATGTCAAAACCATCTCGGCCATTCCTTTGCGACTCCGCAAATTTGCTCCACGTTTAGATGTACGGGGGGAAGGCTATATGCCAAAAGCCTCCTTCTTACGGCTCAACCAAGAGCGTGAAGAAGCCGGTCAAACCCTTTTTGCCAATCCACGCAATGCCGCAGCCGGTTCTTTGCGTCAACTGGACTCCAAGATTACGGCTCAGCGCAAATTGGGGTATTTTGCGTATCAAGTATTACTCCCCCAAGAGATGGGATTGGCATCACAGACTGCGGTTCTGGACTATCTCAAGAATCAGGGCTTCTCTGTCAATCCGGAATATAAGGTCTTTACGGAGATTGAAGAAGTAATCCGTTATTGTGAAGAAATGGTAGAAACCCGCCATGGCTTCCCTTACGATATCGACGGACTAGTTATCAAGGTGAACGATATCGCTCAGCAGCGGGAACTGGGTTTCACAGCGAAAAGCCCCCGTTGGGCGATTGCCTTTAAGTTTCCTGCCGAGCAGGTGGAAACCATCATTGAGGATATTGTCATGCGGGTAGGGCGGACAGGGGTGCTCACCCCTACAGCCAATTTAACTCCTGTTTTTGTGGCAGGGTCCACTGTGAGTCGGGCGACCTTGCACAATATGGATAATATTCAAGCCAAAGATATTCGGATTGGGGACCATGTCTTGATTCAAAAGGCAGGGGATGTAATTCCTGAGGTAGTCAAATCACTACCGGAAAAGCGAACCGGGGAGGAGCGAGTTTTCGCTATGCCTGAGCTCTGTCCCGAGTGTCAGAGTCCGGTCACCCGCGAAGAGGGAGAAGCAGCACACCGCTGCACAAGTATCACCTGTCCGGCTCAGCAGCGCGAGGCTATCATTCATTTTGTCTCTCGGGATGCCATGAATATTGATGGATTAGGTCCGGCAGTGATTTATCAGCTTCTCGAGGCCGGACTGATCAAAGACGCAGCTGATCTTTATACCTTAGAGTTTGATGCTCTGGTTCCTCTGGAGCGGATGGGGAAAAAGTCCGCCGAAAATCTTTTAACTGCTATTGCCGAGAGTAAGAAGCGAGGCCTAGCACCTTTGATTTTCGGCCTGGGAATTCGCCATGTGGGAGAGAAGGCAGGTAAGATTCTGGCGCAAAAGTACGGAACCATGGATGAATTAGCAAAAGCCAGCGCTGAAGAGCTACAGGGGATTCCCGACGTTGGCCCGGCTATGGCCCAAAGTATTGCGCGCTTCTTCCAACAAGAGAGTACTCATGATTTCTTGGCCAAGCTTCGACAAGCCGGCGTAGATATGACTGCTCAGCGCTCCGCGAAACCACAGGTTTTCGCTGGCAAGAGCATTGTGGTCACGGGCTCCTTGGAGCACTGGGATCGTCAATATGCTGAACAGCTTATCGAAGAGCATGGCGGCAAGGCTGCCAGCAGTGTCAGCAAGAAAACAGCCTTTGTAGTGGCAGGTGATAAGGCTGGCTCAAAGCTGACTAAAGCCAAAGAACTGGGAGTTCCCGTCTTGACGGAGGAGGAATTTGCTAAGCTGTTGCCCTAAGGACTTGGCTTTATTTGCGAGTGTAAAAATTTGTGGGATGGTGAAATAAGTGAAAATATCTCGAGAAGAAATTGAACATGTAGCAATGCTTGCTCGTTTGGAATTGACGGAAGAAGAGCTGATAACCAATACCGAACAGTTGAATTCCATCCTAGACTATGCAGCCATGCTGGAGAAGCTCAATACAGATGATATTAAACCCACGGCTCATGCGGTTCCTTTACATAATGTGCTGCGTGAAGATCAGGTACAGCCCTCTATGAATCGTGAGAAAGTACTCGGCAATGCGCCACAAGCTGAGGGCGGCTTCTTTAAAGTACCGCGGATCGTTTAATTGGGGAAGGGGAAATAAACATAATGGAGATAGCGACGCGAACTATTGGGGAGCTGCATGAGCTTTTAGAAAGCAAGGCCGTCAGTGCCACAGAGCTTGCCCAAGGGTTTTTAACTAGAATCGAAGCAGTAGATCCGGAAATTAAGGCCTTTATCACGGTGACCAAGGAAACAGCTCTCGAACAGGCCAAGGCTGTGGATGAGAAGCAGGCACGGGGAGAGAAACTCGGAGCTCTTGAGGGAATTCCCATGGCTCTCAAAGACAATCTCTGTACTGAGGGCATTCGGACCACTTGCTCCTCAAAAATCCTAGACAATTTCATCCCACCCTATAATGCCACAGTGACCGATAAGCTCAAGGAAGCTGGTGCTGTTCTTTTAGGGAAACTCAATATGGACGAATTTGCCATGGGCTCTTCCACGGAAAACTCAGGATTTTTCCCTACCCGCAATCCCTGGGATCTCGAGCGGGTACCGGGAGGATCTTCAGGGGGCTCGGTGGCTGCCGTGGCTTCCGATCAAGCGGTGTTTACACTCGGCTCGGACACAGGGGGCTCGATTCGGCAGCCCGCAGCTTTTTGTGGCGTCGTCGGCTTAAAGCCCACCTATGGACTGGTCTCACGCTATGGACTCGTCGCCTATGCTTCATCCCTCGATCAAATCGGCCCAGTGACCAAAACGGTCGCGGATAATGCTTGGGTTCTCAATGCCATTGCCGGTCATGATGCCAAGGATTCCACTTCCGTGTCTTTGACTACGCCGGATTACACTCAATTTTTAAGTGAAGATATTCGAGGCTTACGCATTGGCGTTCCCCAGGAATACTTTGGTCAAGGTATGGATCCTCAGGTGGAAGCTGTGCTTCAGGAGGCCATCCGTACCTATGAAGGATTGGGAGCAATCGTTGAGCAATGCTCCTTACCCCATACGGAATATGCCATGCCTGCCTATTATTTGATTGCTACAGCAGAAGCCAGCTCTAACTTGGCTCGCTATGATGGAGTTCGTTACGGACATCGCACCGAGTCCCCGGAGGATATCCTGAGCATGTTTTGCAAAACAAGGGCCGAAGGTTTCGGCTCAGAGGTAAAGCGCCGGATCATGTTGGGAACCTATGCTTTAAGTGCTGGTTACTATGATGCTTATTACTTAAAAGCCCAGAAGGTACGGACCTTAATTGTGCGGGATTTTGACCAAGCTTTTGAAAAATATGACGTGCTGCTCTCCCCGACTACCCCCACGACCGCCTTTCGGATTGGAGAAAAATCTGCTGATCCTCTGACCATGTATCTGTCGGATGTCTGCACTGTCCCGATTAATTTGGCGGGAATTCCGGCCATGTCTATACCAGCGGGTTTTGTGGATGGACTGCCGGTGGGAATGCAGCTGATGGGCAAACATTTTGCAGAGGGCACTCTCTATAAGGCAGCCTATGCTTTTGAAAAAAATACCCCCTTCCATAAAGTAAAACCAAGCTTGAGTCAAGGGGGGGCAAGGTAATGAAGGTCTATGATCGTTATGAAATGGTCTGCGGAGTGGAGGTTCATGTGGAGCTCGCCACCAAGACTAAGATTTTCTGCAATTGCTCCACGGAGTTTGGTGGGGAGCAAAATACCCATGTTTGTCCTGTTTGCCTAGGTTTACCTGGGGTATTACCGGTCCTCAACAAGGAGGTCGTCAATCTGGCGATTAAGGCGGGGTTAGCCTTAAACTGCGAAATCGCTGACTTTTCCAAGTTTGACCGTAAGAACTACTTTTATCCTGATGCTCCCAAGAACTTCCAAACCTCCCAATACGACCTGCCTATCTGTAAGAAGGGCTGGCTGGAATATGAAGTAGAGGGAGAGAAGAAGCGGGTCGGAATTACTCGGGCTCATATGGAGGATGATGCTGGTAAGCTGGTGCACAGCGGCGCCACCATTTCCACTTCTCAGGAATCCTTTGTGGATTATAACCGGACCGGCGTACCACTCTTAGAGATTGTTTCTGAACCGGATATGCGTTCGATTCCTGAAGTGGTGGGCTTTTTAGAAGAGCTAGTAAGAACTATTCAATATACGGAAGTCTCGGATTGCCGAATGGAACAGGGCTCGGTTCGCTTTGATATCAATGTTTCCCTGCGTCCTCATGGTCAGCAGGAATTTGGCACGAGGACAGAATCAAAAAACCTCAACTCCTTTAGTTCAGTACGGCGTTGCTTAGAATATGAGATTGACCGACAAGCGCAACTTCTGGATAAAGGACAAACTGTTGTGCAAGAAACTCGCACCTGGGACGAAGGCCAAGGGGTCACCCTTTCCTTGCGTTCTAAAGAAGAGGCCCATGATTATCGCTATTTCCCTGAACCAGATTTGGTGCCCTTGGTCATCAGTCGCGAGTGGGTGGAAGAAATTCGTCAAAGCCTACCCGAAATGCCTGCACGGCGTCGGGAACGTTATACATCTTTAGGACTCACGGAGTATGATGCCGGCGTCCTCACTGCCTCCAAACAGCTGTCGGATTATTTTGATGAGGCTCTGCAGAATTATGGGGAGGCCAAAACCTTGGCCAACTGGGTCATGGGTGAATTTTCCCGGCTTCTGAATGCTAAGCAAGCCAGTGTGGAGGAATCCCCGGTGAAGCCCAAGCAATTGGCGGAGCTCTTGACCATCATCGACAAGGGAACCATCAGCGGTAAGATCGGCAAAACCGTCATTGAAGAAATGTTTGTCACGGGTCAATCCCCGGAGGTCATTGTCAAGGAAAAGGGTCTGTCCCAAATCAGTGATACCAGTGCCTTGCTCAAGATCGTCGATGAGGTGATTGCAGCTAATCCCCAATCTGTAGAAGACTTCAAGGCAGGTAAAGAGAAGGCCATGGGCTTCCTTGTGGGTCAGCTTATGAAGGCCACTAAGGGTCAGGCCAATCCTGGTGTTGTCAATAGCTTGCTGAAGGAGCAGCTTTCGAAGCAATAGCTCTTGAAGTATACAGTATTTATAACTTGGATTAGTTTAAAAATTTCTAATTTATGTTAGTATTAAGTTCGATAAATATATTGCTTAAAAGGCTAAGGAGCTGAAGTAGTCGTGGAAGAAAGAAAACTAACCATTGTGGACACGACATTGCGGGATGGGGAACAAACCGCAGGCGTAGTTTTTTCCAATCAGGAGAAAATAATGATTGCCCGTATGCTGGATGATCTCGGGGTGGACCAAATTGAAGCCGGGGTTCCGGTAATGGGCGGCGATGAACAAAAGGCCATCAAGGATATTGTTAAGATGGGCTTGAAAGCCAGCATTATGGGATGGAACCGAGCGGTTGTTGCCGATATTCAGAAATCCATCGAATGTGGTTGTGATGCGGTGGCAATTTCTATTTCCACTTCAGATATCCATATCGAACATAAGCTCATGACCACTCGCGAGGATGTCCTTGAGAGAATGGTTAAGGCCACTGAATTTGCCAAGAAGAATGGACTTTACATATCGGTGAATGCAGAAGATGCTTCCCGGTCAGATATGGATTTTCTTTTAGAATTTGCCCGCCAGGCTAAGAATGCCGGAGCAGATCGACTTCGTTATTGTGATACGGTGGGAATTCTCGAACCCTTTACAACCTTTGATCGTATTGCTCAAATCAAGAAGAGCGTGGATATCGATGTCGAGATGCACACTCATAACGACTTTGGGATGGCTACCGCCAATGCTTTGGCTGGAGTAAAAGCAGGGGCTTCTCATATCGGTGTAACTGTTAATGGCTTAGGGGAACGGGCAGGCAATGCCGCTCTGGAGGAAGTCGTCATGGCCCTCAAGCATTTAGTGGGAATCGATCTGAAATTTGCTACTGAGCGCTTCGTAGAGGTTTCTGAATTTGTGGCTAGAGCCTCTGGCCGGTCCGTTCCAGTGTGGAAAGCCATTGTGGGCACAAACATGTTTGCTCATGAATCAGGAATCCATGCTGATGGCGCCTTGAAAAACCCTCTTACCTATGAAGTGTTCAAGCCAGAGGAAGTCGGCTTAGAGCGGCAGATTGTGATTGGGAAACACTCAGGCACCGCAGCGATTAAAGCGAAATTCCGCAATGAGTATGGTAAAGAAATCTCTGACAAAGAGGCTGATCAACTATTGGCCCGGGTGCGGGAATTTGCCGTAGATATGAAGCGGTCCCTCTTTGATAAAGAGCTTATGTATCTCTATGAAGATTTACATCGAGATAAAGCAGAATCATAAATCAGCAGCATAAATAACAACAAATTACTCAAAGGAGGCTGACATGGAAAAAATCAAAATGAACGTACCCCTGGTGGAAATGGACGGAGACGAGATGACCCGAATCATCTGGGAGTACATCAAGGAGATTCTTCTTCAACCTTATATCGAGTTGAAAACGGAATATTACGATCTTGGTCTGCAAAAACGCGATGAGACCGATGACCAGATAACTGTCGATGCAGCCTTGGCTACAAAGAAATACGGGGTAGCCGTCAAATGTGCGACCATTACGCCGAATGCCCAGCGGGTTGAGGAATATAACCTGAAGGAAATGTGGAAAAGCCCTAATGGCACCATTAGAGCGATTCTCGATGGCACCGTATTTCGTGCCCCCGTCCTAGTGGAAGGGATCAAGCCTCTAGTTACTACTTGGAAAAAGCCCATCACCATTGCCCGTCACGCCTATGGAGATATCTATAGAAATGTCGAGTATCGCGTTGACTCTCCCGGCAAGGCAGAACTTGTTTATACCGATAAAATAGGCAAAGAATCCCGCCAGACGATATTCGACTTTCCCGGTAAGGGTGTCTTAATGGGGATGCATAACCTGGATAGCTCGATCGAGAGCTTTGCCCGGGCTTGCTTTAACTATGCCCTTGATGTTAAGCAGGATTTGTGGTTTTCCACCAAGGATACCATTTCCAAACAATACGACCATACCTTCAAAGACATTTTTCAAGACATCTATGATCAAGAGTATAAGGAAAAATTTGAAGCGGCCAACCTTGAATACTTTTATACATTAATCGACGATGCTGTGGCTCGCGTGATTCGTTCTGAAGGCGGTTATATTTGGGCTTGTAAGAACTATGATGGGGATGTCATGTCAGACATGGTTGCCACTGCTTTTGGTAGCTTAGCGATGATGACTTCAGTGTTGGTGTCACCCGAAGGTTATTACGAATATGAGGCTGCCCACGGCACAGTGACTCGTCACTATTACAAGCATCTGCAGGGGGAAGAGACCTCCACGAACCCCATCGCCACCATATTCGCCTGGACCGGTGCTTTACGCAAACGCGGTGAGTTGGATGGTCTAGAGGACTTAGTCGTGTTTGCTGATCAACTGGATAAAGCCTCTTTACAAACGATTGAAGAAGGGATTATGACCAAAGACCTGGCCCTGATCTCTGAGCTACCCAATAAGCAATCGGTAACAACGGAAGCATTTCTTCACGCAATTAAGAAGACCCTAGATGGTATTCGTTCAGTTTAACTATCTAGGTAGCGAGATAGAGTTTTGGTTTGGAATAATGCAGGGTTAGAACATGGTCGCTTGTGAATTCTGTTGGGATGAAGGGAGTATATATCATGGAAAAAATATATACCGGCAAGACAAAAGATGTCTATCGTCAAGAAGACGGAACCTATCTGTTGAAATTTAAAGATGATGTCACCGGCACCGATGGGGTCTTTGACCCGGGTGCTAATACGGTGGGGCTGTCCATTGAGGGAGCGGGCAAAGCCGGACTTCGTTTGACTCAGTTCTTTTTTGAAAAGATCAATGAATCAGGTATCCCAACCCACTATTTGGCTGCCAATATCGAGCAGAATACTATGACGGTAAAGCCGGCCAAGCCCTTTGGCCAAGGGGTAGAAGTCATTCTCAGGTACAAGGCTGTGGGTAGTTTTCACCGGAGATACGGCAAATATTGCAATTCAGGCGATCCTCTTGCGGGCTATGTAGAAGTTACTCTAAAAGATGATGATCGCAATGACCCCTTGATAACGGATGAAGCTCTGGAAATGCTGGGGATCATGACCAAAGAGGAATATAAGGTATTGGGTGAGCTAACCAGAAAAATCGGCGAAATCGTTAAGAGCGAGATGGCCAAAAAAGATCTAGAGCTCTATGATATCAAGTTCGAATTTGGCAGAGTGGGCGAGGACAATCACGTAGCCCTTATCGATGAAATCTCCGGAGGCAACATGCGGGCCTATCGCGGGGAGCAGTACATTGAACCACTAGATTTGGAAAAAATGATGTTAGAAGCATAAGCTTGTTTAGTAGATCAGGCCACGTAAGGGAATACCTACGTGGTCTTTATTCTTAAGACTTCTATGAAGCTTAACTATATCATGCCTAGGAAATACTATCCGACCCATGAGCGTAGCTTATCATACAGAAGAGAGCGATTTCACTGTGTATAAGGTAGCTAAGGCTTCTGCCTCGCCTCACTCGCCATAAGTCAAGCTTTCTTTAGCGCGGAGGGGCGTCTTGCTGACGATGTTTCCGCAGCATTAACGGAGCCACGGTTCCTTGGACATGGATGTCCTGATGCCGCGAGCACATGGACGTGCAGGAGCGGCCACATCAGGTATTACCCAGTGGTTTGGCGACGAAAGTGTTCGGTGGACATTTTCGTCGATGCGGAATCCACTGATGAATGCCTACCCGCCGAGGATTTTGCTACGGAAACAAGTGCGCTAGCCCTGGAGCGCCTGAGCGGCGCGGATGTATGATATAGGAAGCTCGGCTTGAGTGAAGAATGAACAGAAGCCCTAGCTGACTTATCCTCGGGGTGGATAAGCTACTCGACCCAAATATGAAAGCATATGATCTACGTATGTCTTATGAAAAAAGTTTGATGCACATATTTTGAGGAGATAATAGGGTTATGGTACAATGTTGACAGGATTCTACATAGAAAGGCGATTAGAGATATGCCAGATCGTTTCATAGTACAAAGCTTATTTGGAATTGAAGGACTTAATATTACTTGGTATGGTGCCATTATTTCTTTTGCCATCATCATTGGGGTATGGTTAGCTAGTCGGGAGGCAGAGCACCAAGGTCTTAATAGTGATATGATTTTTGACTTCCTATTGATTGTCTTACCTTTGGCCATTATCGGGGCGAGGGCTTATTTCGTAATTTTTGAGTGGGATCAATACGCTGCTAATCCGCTGAGCGCCTTTGCGACTTGGGAAGGTGGCTTAGCGATCTACGGTGGTGTCATTGGTGGTTTCATCGGCGCCGTAATTTTTGCTAAGCTCAACAAATTTCCTTTATTGCGCATCATCGATATAGTCGTTCCCAGTTTGGTTCTTGGACAAGCGATCGGACGCTGGGGGAACTTTATCAATCAAGAGGCCTTCGGTAATCTGGTGACGAATCCCAACCTGCAATTCTTCCCCTATGCGGTCTTGATCGATCGGTTAGGAGAATGGCATCAAGCGACTTTCTTTTACGAGAGTATGTGGAATTTAGGTGTTTTCTTTCTTCTCATCTATTTCCGCCACAGAACCAAATTCACCGGTCAGCTTCTCGCTACTTATTTCGTCGGTTATGGCTTGGGACGGTTTTGGATTGAGGGCCTGAGAGCGGACAGTCTATTTTTGATTCCCGGGCTGCGTGTATCTCAAGGGTTATCCTTGGTATTGATCATCGTCGGCATCTTCATGCTGGTATTTCATAAGAAGCTTTTTCGAGAATTTCTACCTTATGAAGGCAAGTATTTGAAGGATTTGAGTAAGTAGGTAGAGCTAAATAAGGTTTTAATGCAAAAATCGCTGAAATACGAGAAATTTTGTTGATAAACTGCAGCATTTTAATTATAATCATGTTTGTGTAAATTTTTAATGGAAAATGGAGGTTTTAACATGGGAAGAGCCTTGATTATTGGGGCCGGTGGTGTCGCCAGCGTTGTAGCACACAAATGTTGCCAGGTTCCGGAAGTGTTTGAGGAAATTTGTATTGCGAGCAGAACGCTTAAAAAATGCGAGGACATCCGCGATAAACTCGTCGGCGGTAAGACCAAAGTCAGGGTAGCTCAGGTTGATGCCGATATTACAGAGAATGTGATTAAGCTAATTGAAGATTTTAAACCGGAAATTGTGATCAATGTGGCGCTTCCTTATCAAGATTTGACGATCATGGATGCGTGTTTAGCGACAGGAGTCCATTATCTCGATACAGCCAATTACGAACCACCCGAAGTGCCGAAGTTTGAGTACAAATGGCAGTGGGCTTACAGAGAAAAATTTGCTCAGGCAGGGCTGACCGCCTTATTGGGAAGTGGCTTTGATCCTGGGGTGACCGGGGTATTTTGCGCCTATGCACAAAAGCACTATTTCGATGAAATCCACACCATTGACATTGTTGATGCTAATGGTGGGGACCATGGTTATCCTTTTGCGACGAATTTCAACCCAGAAATCAACATTCGGGAAATTACGGCGAAGGGCCGCTATTATAAGGACGGCGAATGGATCGAAACAGATCCCCTTTCTGTTAAAAAAGAGTATGACTTAGATGAAATCGGTCCCAAAAACATCTATCTGCTCTATCATGAAGAATTAGAATCTTTGGCCAAGAATATTAAGGGTATTAAGCAAATCCGCTTCTGGATGACCTTCTCTGATAATTATCTGAACCATTTAACCGTCTTGCAAAATGTCGGCATGACGTCCATTGAACCCATTGATTTTGAAGGTCAGCAAATTATACCCTTACACTTTTTGAAGGCTGTTCTGCCGGATCCGGCTTCCTTGGGACCGCGAACCAAAGGAAAGACCAATATCGGTTGTATTATCCAAGGCGTAAAAGACGGTAAACCCAGAACGTACTACGTTTACAATATCTGTGACCATCAAGAATGCTATGCTGAAGTGGGCTCCCAAGCGATTTCATATACCACAGGGGTCCCGGCCATGATCGGTGCCATGTTGATGATGCAAGGCATCTGGAAAAAGCCCGGCGTATATAATGTGGAAGAATTCGATCCCGATCCCTTCATGGCAGCCTTAAATCAGTATGGTTTGCCTTGGAAAGAGGATTTTGCACCCACATTACTGGATGAGGAATAAGATCAATGAATGTAACCGAACTAGCGACCCCAAGTTATGTTGTGGATGAGAACCTTCTCAAGCGAAATCTGGAGATTTTGAAATCTGTCCAAGATCGGACCGGGTGCAACATCTTGCTGGCTTTGAAGGGTTTTTCCATGCATGCTGTCTTTCCTTTAGTCGGCCAATACCTCAAAGGAATTACGGCCAGCTCCTTGTTCGAGGCTCGACTGGGCTTTGAAGAGATGGGCAAAGAAGTTCATATCTATGCCCCGGCTTACATCGATGAGGAAATCGATGAACTGCTGGAGTACTGTGATCATATGGTCTTTAACTCCTTTGCGCAGTGGCGCAAATTTAAGGAAAAAGTTAAGAGCCATCCCCACAAAATCGAGTGTGGGATTCGTGTCAATCCGGAATACTCCGAGATAGAGACGGATATTTATAACCCCTGTTTTCAGAACTCCCGGTTAGGAGTTACTCTAGCTAACTTCCGACCGGAAGAGCTGGAGGGGGTGGATGGGCTGCATTTCCATACCCTCTGTGAACAAAACTCGGATACCTTAGAACGTACCATCAAGGTGGTCGAAGAAAAATTCGGCGAGCACATCAAGAAGATGAAATGGCTTAACCTGGGTGGTGGTCATCATATTACTCGACCGGATTATGATTTGGAAACTCTCATTCGCTGTATCAACTATTTAAAGGATAAGTATCAGATCGATATCTATCTGGAACCGGGCGAGGCTGTGGCCTTAAATACGGGCTTCTTAGTCTCCAAAGTCCTCGACGTTGTGGACAATGGCATGCAGATTGCCATTTTGGATGCTTCAGCTGCCTGCCATATGCCCGATGTGCTGGAGATGCCTTACCGACCGGCGATTATCAATGCCGGTCAACCGGGAGAACATCCCTACACCTATCGACTGGGGGGCAATACTTGCCTTGCCGGAGATGTCATCGGTGATTACTCGTTCCCGGAGCCCCTTAAGCCGGGTGACAAGCTTATCTTTTGCGATATGGCACACTACACCATGGTTAAAAATAACATGTTCAATGGGGTAAACTTGCCTAACATCGTGCTCTACAACGAAGAAGAAGGTTTCAAAATGGTTCGTCGTTTTAACTATGAGGATTTCAAGAATCGTTTGTCTTAAGGAATCAATTGGCATAAGGCATAAGCCGGTGTAAGGTAAAGTATTAATACTACCTACACCGGCTTTTTAAGTTAAACATTCCCATGGATAAATATTCCTTAATAAACAGAAAAGAATACTAGTAATTATCCTTCACTGATTTTATAATGGTAAAGGATTGTTTTGTAGGCGTTTAATATCCTTTGTGATAATTAGGGTATTTGGCGAAGGAGAATTGATAGAATTGATTTCAGGGTCATTTAATTAAAGAAAGATTTTCAGCTAAAATTAAGTATTTATTAATGTTTTGTTTAGTAGATCTTTAATATTTTTTGTGATAATGGATATATCAATTTTACTTCCGGAGGATAACTATTTTGAAAAAGTATTATGTATATATCGTTCTGACCCGAACCAACACAATAATCTCCAAGCTAATCCATATGATTAAAGACGATGAATATACTCATGCATCCATTACCTTTGATCAAGAGTTGAATCAGATGTATAGCTTTGGTAGAAGGACCCCTTACAATCCTTTTATTGGCCACTTTCGAAGTGAAGAGCTCAACGAAGGGGTGTATGGATTTTGCAAGACCCTACCTGGTGCCGTTATTGAGATTGAGGTCACCTTGGAACAATATGAAAAGGCTAAGACACTGCTAGAGCACTTTATTACCCATAGCGACCAATATAAATACAATTACATGGGCTTAGTCAATGGTTTACTGGACAAGCCACTCTGTAACGAGAATAGATTCCTGTGCTCGGAATTCGTCTATCACCTCTTGAAGGAAAGTGGCATCGTGGACCTAAATATGCCAAGAAGTCTGGTGAGGCCGCAAAACCTGCTTGATATCGAAGGTAAGATAACCTATCGAGGTGATCTTAAGGCCATCAGCCCTAAAATTAACAATGAGGTTTATCCAAAGAACAGCAGAAGCAGGAGACTTGCCTCGCTAAGTGCGCTTCTTTTTGGGTAGATTCATATTAAGCTACTCAAAACTGAAGTGGAGTTCTAAGTTTTATAAGCAGGAGCAGTTTTTACTAGGAGCCGTTAGGCTCCTTTTCTTTTTGGGATTTATGGACACTTCTAGGCCTTTAGATTAAAATGAGTAATGAATATAATTGAAGATCTAAGCAATAGTTAAGGGAGAAAATTGATGGATAAACAATCCTCCAATAAATCAAGTAATAAATCAAGTAACACAGCAAGTAAGGAAATTCCTCCTCGACACCCGGCTTGGAATGTCTGGCAGGGGCTTTTCCTATTGCTTATCATATATGTTCTCGAGTTTTTCTTAGGTTGGCTCAGGATCCCCAAAGAATTGGATCAGATGGAAGGGTTCTTTCGCTATTTGACGGTAGGTATGGGAGAAGCCTTGATCTATTTGGTCATACTCCTAGGTTTCTTTAAGCTTATCAAGCGCCCCCTGCGTGAGTTAGGGTTAGTACGGCCACTTTTTCGCTATATTCTCCTCGGGTTGCTCATGGGGATTTTTCTTCTTGTAGCCGTGGGCTTATTGGGGAACTTCCTCGCCAGTCACTTGGGAACTCCGGCTCCTCAAAGCTTTACCCTGGTTCTGATGGGGGCGCAATATGACTGGCAAATAATTTTACTGATCTTACTGGGCGGTATCATTGCGCCGATCAAAGAAGAGGTTTTCTTTCGAGGATTATTTTATCCGCCTTTTCGACAAGAATATGGAAGGGGCAAAGGTATCCTGTTTACCGCAGGGTTGTTTGCTCTCTTGCATTTTGATGTGGTCCGTTTCTTACCCTTGCTTGTAGGCGGAATCGTCTTAACTTGGCTTTACGAAAAGTCGGGTAGTCTCTGGCCGTCAATTATCGCCCATGGAACATGGAATACCCTCATGGCCTTAATGGTATGGATTCAAAGGTAATGGCCATAGGTGTAAGAAGGAGGAAGCTCTGTGAATCGAAAAGAAAGGCCTAAGCGGTTTAATATAGAGCGAATTATTGAGGTGGAGTGCCTACGCCTATCTTCCGAAGGGGCGGGTGTGGGCTATCACGATGGAAAGGCCACCTTTGTAGCCGGACTATTACCGGGCGAAATAGGGGAAGTTCAAATCTTTGAAGAGAAAAAAAGCTGGCAACGGGGCAGACTCATATCGGTTCAGGACGCGACAGTATCAAGTCAGCGGGTGAATCCTCCTTGCACAGTCTATGGTGTTTGCGGTGGCTGTCAACTTCAGCATCTTAGCTATCCAGAGACTCTGGTCTGGAAGAAACGCTGGGTCGCCGACAATCTGACGAGGATCGGCAAGATTGCTATGGATAATGTCCTTATGTACTCGACTATTGGGATGGAGGACCCTTGGCGTTATCGGAACAAAGGTCGGTTCCATCGGGGTGAAGATCACCGACTAGGCTATCATCAGGAAAAGAGCAATACCATCGTTCGCTTTAAAGATTGCTTATTGATCAGTGAGCCAATGAATCAGTGGCTAAAAGAAGTAGAAGACATTCTGCTCAAGGAAGCACCAGAAATCAAAACCCTAACCCTACGTGAGAATACACAGGGAGAGGGTATGCTTGTGTTGGAGCCGGTCAATGATGGGGAGAACATTCGCGAGCTATTAGGGAAAATGAATTCGTTATTGATTGGAAGCAATGAAAAAGATAAGCGGTTAGGTATTAGCTCGGTATGGGGTATTAACGATGCAGGCAAGCCTGAATTGCTCATAGGGAAAGGGGACTTTAGGCAAGAAATTTTGGGGTTGGAGTACAAAGTTTCGCCTTTAGCTTTCCTACAAGTCAATCCTATTCAGACTCAAAAACTCTATTCCACTGTGTTGCAATGGGCTGAACGATCACCAGCAAAGGTGGTTTGGGACCTCTATTCCGGCATCGGCACAATAACGTTGGCGTTAGCTGCCAAAGCCCAGAAGGTCTGGGGAATCGAAGAAAATCCTTATGCTGTTGAGGATGCCAGAGTGAATGCGCTGCATAATCGAATCGAGAATGTGGAATTTATGGCAGGGAAGGTTGAAGATACTTTTCAGAAGATAGATGAGCATCCCGACCTTGTGGTCCTTGATCCGCCCCGTGCCGGTGCCCACCGTAGAGTGCTGGAGGGGCTAATCAAGCTACAGCCTAAGCGGATCATTTATGTGTCGTGCGATCCGGGTACCTTGGCGCGGGATTTAGGTATTCTGCAAAGTGGGGGGTATCAGGTGAGGGAAGTGCAGCCGGTGGATATGTTCCCTTGGACGGGGCACGTTGAAGCGATAATTCTGATGACGAATAGTGGTTTTAAGGGCAAATAAGGCTGGTTAACCACTATATGTAGTGGTTTTGGGGCAAAAAATGGGCAAAAATTGAGGCAAAAAACTGCGGTTTTTGACCCCGAAAAAA